>NZ_CP130058.1:316713-633426 GCF_030644365.1 Schaalia sp. HMT-172 | reverse complement strand
GTACTAAAATGGCACTATGAACACACTTGCCACAACCCTATCGACTCGCGAGCTGCGCGCGAACCTGTCCGAGGTCCTCGGGCGAGCTTCCTACGGCGGCGAACGCATTGGCGTGACGAAGAACGGACGCCTCACTGCGATCGTGATTGGCGTCGACGACTTGTTGGCCCTGGAAGAACTCGAGGATGCGCGCGATCTCGCGGCCTTCCGGGAGGCGGTGCGCAACGACGACGGGCAGCGCGTGAGCCTGGCCGACCTGCGCGCTGAGCTCAACGACTAGCGATGTATCGCTCGTAGCGTTACTTGCCTTCGAGGAGCTGGATCGGCGGGCGCGGCGCCTGCATCGAATTGATCGGCGCGTCCGGATCGGCGTAGCCGAGGGCGAAGCCGGTGATGAATTTGTAGCCTTCGGGGATCTCGAACTCCTCATCGACGGGGGTGCGCCAGGTGGCCAGGATGCCGACCGGGCACGAGTCGATGCCGCGCGACTTGGCGGACAGGAACAGGGTCTGAAGCATGAGGCCAGCGTCCATGGCGCTCCATGGCAGCATGTCCTCGTGAACGAAGACAAAACCCATGACGGGCGCGTCGAATGCCATCACGTTGCGACGGTTGACGCGATTACGCCCCTCGATGTCGGCGCGCTCCACGCCGTAGGTGCCATACAGGAGCTTCGCGACCTCGATCTGGGCGGGACGCAGCTCGTCTGGATAGCGCTTGCGCACCGGGAAGTCGCCATCCGGGACGGGAATCTCTACGTCGGGGTCAGTGGCCTTGCGGGTGTGAGCCTCGATCTCCTCGTCAAACAGTTTCCCGAAGCGCTCGCGCAGGCGCTGGGCACGCGCACCGGATGCGATCGCGACGCGGAAGGCGCGGGTGTTCGACCAGGACGGCGCCGTCGTCGCGTCAGCGAGGATCGCGTCGATGACGCCAGCAGGGATCTCGCGATCCGTGAAGGCGCGGGTCGAACGACGGGAGGCGGCCAGGGCAGAAAATTCGTTCATCTCTCCGTTGAGTGTCATGCATCCAGCCTAGCCCGGCCGCACTCTCCCGCTCCAACCAATCCACCCACCGGACGGCAACAATCCCTTCCTCGCCGACAACTGATGACTAGTTATCCGAACGCTCGTAGGGGACCCGGAAGTAATCGAGCATCACCGCGAAACAGTCCTGCGCACTCAGGCACGTATCCATGAGGAAACCATTCTCGTCACCCCACCTCTCCAGACCTCGGTAGTAGAAGGCCTTCAGATCGTCGGTGATGATGAACGGGACGACTCCCGCGGCGAGGCACTGCTGAAGCATGAGGAGCCTACCAACCCGCCCGTTACCATCCTGGAAAGGATGGATGCGTTCGAAGCGCACATGCCAGTCCAGGATCTGCGCGAGAGAATCAACATCGTTGACGCACTCGAACAGAGGCCGCATATGCTCAGCAACATCAGCGGGCGCGCTCGTCTCACGCATTGCGACCTCGTTCGGCAGACACTTGTAATCGCCGACCGCAAACCAATCAAGATCAGCCTGGGTGCTCCCCTGCTTCAGTATGCGATGCAGATCCTTCACATATTCCTCGCCGATAGGAGTTCCGGCGCATTCGATGACACGATCGATAGCGCGGAAGTGGTTCCGCGCCTCGATAATGTCATCGACTCTCAGGCCCTCGCCGCCAACAGTCGCCGTCTCGAAAATAAGACGGGTCTGTTCCTCGGACAGCTGAGAACCCTCGATGTGATTGGAGTTGTAGGTCATCTCCACCTGTAGGCGGTGGTAGACGCCCCCACGCACACCTGCATCTCTCTCGTCGCGAAGCCGCATCAGCAGCGCCGAACGACGCGCGCCGATCTCAGTTTCGCTCACGACAGGGCCTCCTTTTGCATGACATTATACGTGCAAGACCTCTCGTGAGGCTCATAACAGTAGGCGCAGTGAAGGGCCAGCCCATGTCGACACAGAACAGCACAATCAACCGGGACTCGCAGGCCTATTGGAACAAGCGGGCGACGACGTTCACGAGAGACGCGACCAGCGACTACGAGCGATGGCTCCTCGATCTGCTCGCGCTCGAAGCGGGCGAGGAGGTCCTCGACATGGGGTGCGCGACGGGCACGCTCGCCGTCCCCCTGGCCCGCGCCGGGCACCGCGTCCACGGCTGCGACTTCGCCGAGGCCATGCTGGCGATCCTCGAGGAGCGCGCGGCCGCGGAGAATCTGCCGATCACCTCCCACCTGCTCGCCTGGGAGGACGACTGGGAGAATGCGGGCCTGGGTGAGAACAGTGTGGATGTCGCCTTCGCGTCACGTTCCCTCATGAGCGGGGACGTGTCCGCTTGCGTGCGCAAGCTCGACGCGGCTGCGCGCTCGCGTGCGGCGGTCGTCGTGCCCGACAGCCTGCTCCCCTCCCGTGACCCGCGCCTGCTTACCTACCTCGGGCGCACTGCGCGTCCACCGCGCATCGTCCGCGACGTGACCCGCGCACTGGCTGCCATGGGCCGGACCCCGGTAGGCGCGAGGACCCAGACCTTCCGGCCGATGCGTTTTTCTTCCGTCGACGAGGCCCGCTCGGACCTTCGTCGCCTGGCTGGCCCCGAGCCGTTCACTGCACGCGAGCAGCGACTGTTTGACGCATACGTGGCACAGCATGTCGTGCGTGAGGCTCCCACTGATCCCACAGAGGTGACAGAGGAGCACTGGGTCCTCGACTATCGCCTGCCTGTCACCTGGGTGTTCATCGGCTGGCGCACCGACGGGAGCGCATGGGCGTAGCGGGCCACGACCTCGTCCGAAGGGCTCACTCCGCGTCGGGGCGGCGCCTGCGCGCCTTGACCTCGGCGCGCCTCTTCTTGTCGGCGAGGCGGCGCAGCTTGGACGCGCGCGTCGGCTTCGTGGCTCGACGAGGCGTGGGCGGGGTGAGCGCTGAACGCAGGACGTGCGCGAGGCGTTCACGCGCGGCGGCGCGGTTGCGGCGCTGGGAGCGATTCTCCGAGGCGGTGACGGTCAGGACGCTACCGGTCAGACGATCGCCCAACTCTCGCAGGGCGCGCTCGCGCTGACGATCGTTCAACGCGCTCGTCGCGCCCAGATCCAGGCTCAGCTGAACCCGCGAATCCGCCGTGTTGACGCCCTGACCGCCGGGACCCGACGCGTGCGAAAAGCGCTCGACCAGCTCCCCCGCGGGCACGACGAGGCCGTGCGGGCAGCCGGGCCCAGCGGGAATGCGCAGATCGTCCATGGGACCAGTGTGCCACCCGCGAGCCGCGGTGGAGCACTATACCCTGCCCCGTCCTCGTGAACCCGAGGGCGCCGAACGTACGTAGGAGCCGCCGTACATTTATACGTCGCCTCTCACGCACAACGCTCAGGCCATGAGCGCGGCGACCTGCTTCTTCAGGTCGGGCAGCACGTCGGAGGCGAACCAGGGGTTCTTTTTCATCCACATCTGGTTGCGCGGCGAGGGGTGGACCAGCGGGAAGTACGTGGGCAGATAGCGTTTGTAGTCGCGCACGACGTCCGTGAGGGAGGCCGAGGACTTCAGGTCCAGGTAGCGCCTGGTCGCGTAGGCGCCGACGAGGATCGTCATCTCGAGCTTCGGCATGAGCTCAAGCAGGCGCGGGTGCCACGTGTCGGCGAAGTCCTTGCGCGGCGCCAGGTCCCCACTCTTTCCGGTGCCCGGGAAGTAGAAGTCCATGGGGACGATTGCGAGTTTGCCCGAGTGATAGAACGTATCGCGGTCGACGCCCATCCAGTCGCGCAGACGGTCGCCGCTGCGGTCGTTCCACACGATGCCGGTTTCCTCGGCGACGCGCCCGGGTGCCTGGCCGACGATCATGATGCGACACTGAGGCCCCGCGTAGAACAGCGGCCCCACGCCTCGCTTCGTGTACGAGGCGTTGGCCGGGTCTGCGGCAATCTCCTCGGCGATTTTCTGGAAGCGCGGATCCGTGATCTCAGGGGTCATGCCTCCAGGGTATGCCACTCCGCGAGCGCACGACCCCCGGCGACTGACAGGTCACACGCTCGGGCACACGCAAGGCGGCAGATCGTCCCCGACATACCGGGCACACTCTCGCTCACGCTCCGAACGCACTCCGAATACACGCCGAACGCACGCCATAGTTCCCCACAAATGTCGCATGCAATTCCCCGACCACCCCTATCATCGCTCCCCCACAAACCCCGGAATTTCAACGATCAAAATTCAAATCCTGAAAGACTGGCGGGGGAATTGCGTGCGACATTGGTGGGGAGACGCCGCGCGGGAAGGACAACAGCCGCATAAGCAAACCGTCAGCAACTTGCGCACAGCCCCACACTGATTAGTCGCAGCTGCCCGGTCGGGCATAGAGTGGGACTCATGAGGGTATCTGGAATGCAGGCGAGGGGCGGCCAATGAACACGAGGTTCGTCAGGCGAACATCCAAGCGGATGACAACCATCGTCACCTCGCTCGCGGTCGCGGCCTCCATGCTCAGCCTCGCAGGCCTCGCGGCACTCACCCTTCCCTCGGCACACGAACAGCGGGATCCCTCTCCCATCGCCTACGACGAGGACGAGGACCCCATGTCCGAGGCCGTCGCTGCCCTACTCGACACGGCCTCGTCCCTGCATGGGTCGATCGACACCCTCACCTACGAGCAGCGCTACGAGGGACAGACCTACAGCAAGCAAGCCTTCATCTACGTGCCCGCCTCCTACTCGCCGGGCACGCCCGCGAACGTCCTCTACCTGACGCACGGATGGTGGGGCAACGCGGCGGGCCTGGCCGACGGGGTCGCTCCGGTCGTCGACGAGCTGGAGACGTCGGGCGAGGTGGCACCCACGATCGTCGTGTTTGCGACCTACTACCCGGACAGGTCGTTCGCGACCGACGACTACGAGGACGATTACGCCCTCAATCGTTTCTTCGCGACGAACGAGATCGACACGCTCATGAACGCGGTTGAAACACGCTACACAACCTTCGCGCACGGCGACACCTCCGACGCTTCCCTTCGAGCCTCGCGCAGGCACCGCGCGTTCGGCGGCTTCTCGATGGGCGCGACGACCACCTGGGACGCGTTCGCGCTGCGCCCCCAGTACTTCTACGGGTACATGCCGATGGCGGGCGAATCCTGGATTGGGCGCGAGGAAGACGCCGACGAGGAGCGGCTCGCCGAGCTCGTCACCGCGGGGGCAGTGCGCGAGGGCTACGGGCCGGGAGATTTCCGCATCCTGGCCTCGGTCGGCTCCGAAGACCCCGCGCTGTGGGACATGACCCCGCAGCTTGACGAGCTCCACCAGGACTACCCCAACCTGATGACCGAATCCAGCCTGCAGCTATGGATCGACGACGGGGAGTCACACTCGAGCACGTCCGTCGCCAACCAGGTTGAACACAACCTGCCGCTCCTGTTCCCCTCCACGTAGGAGGCGCCTGACACGCGGCGTGAGAGCGACGCACTGAGCCCCGGCCTCGTTCCTTATCGCAGGGACGAGGCCGGGGCCGACGCGCAGATAAGGGGCTTTATGCGCGGGGCTGGCGCTCCGCCCACTCGCCGAGGTTCACGCGCGGACCCGTGAAGAACGGGGTGTCCTCGCGCACGTAGAGGCGCGCCTCGGTGTAGCGCTGAGCGTGCATGACGCCCTCCAGGCGGTCCAAGCTGTCGGCCTCGAACGCGAGCACCCACTCGTAGTCGGAGAAACCGAACGCAGACAGGGTCGAGCCCTTAACATCCGGGTACTGAGCGAAGCCATTGCGGCCATGTTCGGCCATGATGCGGGCGCGCTCTTCAGGGGCCTTGAGGTACCAGTCGTAGGAGCGCACGAAGGGATAGACCATCGCCCAGTCGCGGGGCGCGACGCCGCCGAAGCAAGCGGGAATGTGGCGCTTGTTGAACTCGGCGGGGGTATGCAGGCCCATGCAGGACCACACCGGATCCAGGAACTTGCCGAGCGCGCTCGCGCGCAGGCGGTGGTAGGCGTCCTGGAGGACCTCCGGGTCATCGTCGAGCCACCAGACCATCAGGTCCGCCTCGGCGCGGAAGCCGGACACGTCGTAGAAGCCGCGGATTTCCGCGCCCGCGCCCTTCACGTAGTCCAGGGATTCGGCGACGATGCGGCCGCGCTCACCGTCGTCGGCGGGCAGGGACTCCCCCAGCGCGAACACGGAGTAGAGGGCGTAGTGCTGCTTGTTGTTGACCTCGTCGAAGTCGATGTCGGTGGCGTCGCGCGGGTCAGTGACGCGGGCGTGCGAGTGGGGCGTCGCCTCGGTGCCCGCGTGGCGGGCCTGGTGGCGCGCGGCGTGCTCACCGACACGGTCCGGCACTCCCGCGGGATGTCCCGGGTTCTCCGGGTTCTGCTGGGGCGGCACGACGGCGTGGGGATGCGGGGTAGACATGGAGTCCTCCTGGGTTGGGGCTGGGTGACCGGCGGCTCGGGCGGGCGCGCCGGAAGAATGAGGGGCGTGTGCGGTGCCGGGGTGGGCGCTCGCGGCGGCGGGTGAGGGGTGCCCGGGGCGCGCCGGGGAGAGGCAGCAGTCGCTCGGGCAGACGGTGTGGAAGGGTCCGGTGCCCGTCACGGTGACGCGCGCGGGATTCTCGCCTCGCGCCTGGGCGGCGCGCTCTTCGAGCACGTCGACCAGAGAGGACACGAAGCCCGGGTCGGTGGAGACCGTGTCGGCGCGCTCGTAGGGAATACCCAGGCGCGCGGCGGTCTCCTTCGCCTCGGTGTCGAGGTCGTAAACGACCTCCATGTGGTCGCAGATGAACCCGATGGGGACGACGACGGCGCCACTCAGCGCCTTTCCATTCACGGTATCCCAGGCCGCGGCACCGCCCGCGACTTCCTCAAGGAAGTCGTTGACATCGGGCTCGAGCCATCGGGCCTGCGGGGGGCCGGAACGCGAGCAATACACGAGGTCGTAGCCCAGGTCCGCGCGCCCGAGGACGCGGCGCAGCTCCGGCATAATCGCGGCGATGAGGGCGTGGTGCTGGGCGACGTAGCTGATTTCGGTTGCGGGGGTTCCCGCCGGCGACGAGGCCTGGCTCCCCTGCTGCTCACCACGATCGTCCGAGGCAACCACTGCCTCGTCGATCGAGGGACGGAACGGGAAGGGCGAGGATCCCGCCTCCATGCTCACAGGGATGGAGTGGGTGACGAAGATCAGGCGAATCCCTGCCGGGTCGACGCCGTGCGCCGTTAGCGCCTCCCACGCGCGCCGAACGGATGTAATCTGCGCGCTCGCCATACCGGGGGTCGAGTAGTAGGGGCGGACCTTGTCCACGACGATGTCGGCGTCAGGATTGTCGGCGCTGTCCTCGGCGCCCAGGACGATGGCACCCCACTTCTCGCGCAGGGCCGCCGCGGCCTCGGCGAGGTCTTCGCGGTACTGGCGGCACCCCGAGTACGAGGCGTAGGCGGAGGTGGGCAGGACGAGGATGCGCCGGGCACCAGCCCCCGCGAGCTCGTCGAGGCCTTCGGCGACGAAGGGGTGCCAGTTGCGGTTTCCCCACCCGACGGGGATGTCGTGCCCGCGCCTGGCAAGCTCCGCGGAGAGGTCGGTGATCAGGCGCTGGTTGCAGGCGTTGATGGGCGAGACTCCGCCGAAGCGCTTGTAGTGGGCGGCGACCTGGAGCAGGCGCTCGTCGGGGATTCCGCGACCACGCGTTGCGTTGCGCATGAACGGCAGGACGTCCTCCTCGCCGTTCGGGCCACCGTAGGACAGCAGCATGATCGCGTCGTAGGTTTCCAGACCTGGCACTTTCGCTCCTCCTTCACGCCTAGCGTGGACAGTGTAGGGCTGCTTCCCTCCCCCATGCAGCGACAGATTGTCAGAAAAACGCAGCAATTCAGCAGTTTTCCTCGGCGAGTAGCACCGGCTTGCACACGAAAGTTAACACTGTTAACCTTAGCTGCGACACAAAGTTAACAGCGTTAACCGATGGGAGAGAAACCGTGTCACATCCACACGCCCCGGCCCTGGAGGCTCGGGGGATCCGCAAGAGCTACGCCGCCCACGAGGTCCTGCGCGGGGTCGACCTGCGCGTCGAACCCGGTCAGATCCTCGGGCTACTCGGACGAAACGGGGCCGGCAAGTCCACGCTCATCACGATTCTGTGCGGGCTGCGCCAAGCCGACTCTGGAAGCGCCAGCATCTGCGGGCACCGCCCCTCCTCCGTCGAGGCCGCGCGTTTGATCGGCTACGCGCCACAGGAGCTGGGCATCTACCCCGACCTGAGCGTCGCCCAGAACCTGGCGGCCTTCGGCGAACTGAACGGGCTCACTCGACGCGAGTCGGCCTCGCGAGCAGGCGAGGTGATGGACCTCCTCGGCCTCACAGAGAAACGCGGTCAGCGCGCCTCGCACCTGTCGGGCGGGCAGCAGCGCAGGCTTCACGCGGGCATGGCGATCATGCACCGCCCGCGCCTGGTGTTCATGGACGAGCCGACCGTCGGCGCGGACGTGGAGGCGCGCAGCCAGATCCTGGGAGCGGTGCGCCAGCTCGCGCAGGATGGCGCGGCCATCGTCTATACCTCGCACTACCTCGCCGAGTTCGAGGAGCTCGGCTCCAACATCGCGATCCTGAACGAGGGACGCATCGTCGCGCGCGGTCCCCTCGAAGACATCATTTCCGCCCACGGGCGCGCCGAGGTCACCCTCGAGTTCGACCGTCCGGTTCCCTCAATCGATGGGTGGAGCTCCGACGGGAGGATCCTCCGGCACATCGGGGACGAGGCCGACCCGGGTTCGCGGATCGGCGAAGCCCTGGCCTCGCCCGCCCTTCAAGGGGCGCGCCTGACGGACGTCCGCATCACCCAGGCGAGCCTGCACAACGCGTACCTGCAGATCATCAAGGAGAGTGACCATGTCGCAGCTTAAGCAAATCGGAGCCATGACCCGCCTCAACATCCGCCTACAGCTCACCGACCCAGCGCCCACGCTCATCCTGACGGTCATCCCCCTCGTCCTGATTCCCTTCATGATGCCGGCGTTCAAGTCGATGCTCCTGGCCGACGGCTACGCGGGCGTGACGGGCGCCGAGCAGGCGGTCCCGTCGATCGCGATCCTCTTTTCATTCCTGGCCGTGCAGAACATCATCGGCTCGTTCTTCAACGAGCGTTCGTGGGGCACGTGGGAGCGCCTCGAGGCCTCCCCGACCTCGCGCGCGTCCATTCTGACGGGCAAGGCCCTGGTCTCCTTCCTCATGCAGACCGTCCAGATCGCGGTTGTCCTCGCGCTCGGCGCCCTCATTTTCGGATACCGGCCGACCGGGTCCCTCGTCGCGCTCGCCGCGATTCTCCTCAGTTTCTCCGCGGTCCTATCGGCGCTCGGCGTCGCGCTCGCGCTGTGGTCGCGCAGCCGCGACGCGGCCCTGTCGTTGTCGAACATCATTGGCATGCTGGCGGCGGGCATCGGTGGGTCTTTCTCCACGGTCTCCTCGTTCCCGGATTGGGCGCAGCATGCCGCGCGCCTGTCCCCCGCCTACTGGGCGATCACCGCGATTCACGAGGTGAGCCTGGACGGGGCGGGACTTGCCGACGTCGGGGCGCGGATCGGCGTCCTGTGGGGTTTCTTCGCGGTGATCGCGGGGCTGGCACTGATACAGTTCCGGTATCACAGGGAGTAACGTCCACCGAAGCGGAGAGTCCATGCCGTCGTCACGTCAGCGCGCGCTATCGCGAGACATCATCTTGTCGAGCGCGCTCGACCTGGTCGACGAGGAGGGGCTCTCCGCTTTGTCTCTGCGGTCCCTGGGAAAGCGCCTCGGCGTCTCCCAGGCCGCTTTTTATCGTCATTTCCCCGACAAAGCGGCGCTCCTGGAGGGCATCGCCGAGCAGGTCTGGCGACTCACGTTCGACTCGTTCCTCGACCAAGTAGATACCGGTGCGTTCGACCCCGAATCGACACCCACGCCCGCGGTGAGCGAGCCGACCGGGGATACCCAGGCCTCGCCCCTGTTGGCCTACATGCGCACCTACGCGCATTGCCTGGCCTCCACGCTGCGCTCCCACCCGGGCGCAGTCATGCTGCTGCTCACGCACCCCATGTCGACGCCCGAGCAGCTGTCGCTCCTGGCGCGCGTGTTCGTGACGCTGGCGCGGCGCGGTTTCACGCCGAACGCCGACATGCTGGGTCTCGTCAACGCGGTGTCGATCTACACGACGGCCTTCGTCGCCGCCGAGGTCGTTCCGCCCGTGGGCGGTTCCCCCGAGCAGCCCGCCGACCTGTCGTCCGCGAGCGCCGCGCTCGATCCCGAGGATGCGCAGGCGCTGCGCCCGCTCATCGAGGACCTCCTGGACGGCCGCTACGATTTCAACGCCCAGTTTGAGCGGGGCCTGGAGGCGATCCTACGCGGCTGGCACTGAGGCTAACCGACCAGTTCCTCGACCTCGCGCACGATGCGCGCGGCTCCGCCGAGCGAGGACAGCTCCTCGCGCAGCCCTCGGATTCCCGAGGTCAGGGCGGGTTCGTCGACGAGGCGGCGGGCGGCGCGTGCAATGAGCGCCGGCTTGGGCTCGCGCACGGTCAGGCCGCAGCGCGCGCTTTCCACGGCCTCGGCGTTGAATTGCCGCTCGAAGACGCGACCCGGGACGATCACCTGGGGGACTTCATAAGACAGGGCGTCCATCATCGAGTTTTGTCCTCCGTGATGCACGAAGACGCGGGCTCGCGGCAGGAGCTCAGAGAAGTCGAAGCGGGGCGCGCAGCGCACCGTGTGGCCGCGTGCGGTATGGACGGCCTCTGGCACTCCCGCGACGGACACGTCGCAGCCGAGGGCCTCGGCGAGCTCTCGCCCGGCGCGCACGGCCACGCCCGCGGGGACGCTGCCCGCGCCGAGGTAGACGAGCACGCAATCGCGACGCGTCGGCGTCAGTGTGGGCGGCTCGTCGAGGAACCCGCAGTAGACGGCCCGCTCCCCCGCCCGCGGTTCCAGGGTCGGGCAGCTTGGGATGAAGCGGCGCCGCATCCCCTCGAGAACGGTCAGGGACGAGGCCGGGGCGGGCATTCCCATCTCGCGCAGCAGGCGTCGAATTCCTGCGGATTTGCGCGGGTTGGAAGCGTAGGAGGCGGTCGTCGGCTGCGAGGCGCTGCCCACGCACGGGATGCACTCGGCGCGGGCGGCGATAATGGCGGCGAGGTTGAATTCGGAGTAGACGACGTCGGGGCGGATGGCACGCATGTGGGCGCGGAGCGCGTCGACGGCAGCGCGCGTGTAGCGCTCGTCGAGGGCGCCGGTCAGCCAGAGGACCTCCTCGAAGCTATGCACGGGCTTGCGGCCCATGAGGCCGAGGCGCGAGGCCAGGGGGAAGGTGTGGCGGGCGATGGCCTCGGGAAGGCCGAGAGGTGAGGGCACCGGAATCTCGAGCATCGGGGCAATGGGACCGGCGCAGTTGCCGTCGTCTCCCCAGGCCAGCGTCACCTCGTGGCCACCGTCCTGGAAGGCGCGGGCGACGCGCTGCGCGCGCGACCACGGCCCGCCCATCCGCGAGCGGGCAACCATGGGAACGACGAGAACCCTCACGCGTCAAGGGTACGCCGCTCACAACCGTGCACACACTACGGTTTTCCCCTGCCCAGTCCTCGTCTCTGACCAGAACGGACGAGGCCGGGGCCGAGTGTCGGGACCAACTCACCGAGGCATCGCGGCTAAGCTGAATCTCAACCACGCGCACCCGCAGCGCGCCCACGCATCGACGCAAGGAAGGCCCACCGTGCACACCGACAAGATCGAGGACGTCATGTCCGAGCTCCTGGGCGAAGGCTACCGAATCGTCTGGGAGGACGGCACCCTCTCCCCCGCCATCGACTGGGTGGACTGGATCGAAGATCCGGAGGATGAGGACAAGGAGAAGGTCGAGGTCACCTTCCAGGACGGCTCGACCCGCACCTTTGACAAGGGCGTTCCCATGCGCCAGATCTGGCACGAGGACGTCGACTGAGCATAGAATACGTTGTATTCAGCTCTAGGAGGTCACCATGCCCACCATGACCATGCGCCTTGACGAAACGGACGCCGAAGTCGTGCGCAAGTACGCCGAATTTGAGGGAAAAACAATTTCCGACTTCGTTCGAGATGCCGTCTTCGAGAAGATCGAGGACCAGCAGGACCTCGCCACCCTGCGCGAGGCAATCGCTGCAGACAACGGCGTTCGCTACACCCACGAGCAGATACTCGCGCAGCTGGGCCTGTAAATGTCCTACCACGTCGAGTACAGCGACACAGCCCTCAAGCAACTGAAGAAAATGGACCGATTCGACGCGCGACTCATTACGTCATGGATCGGCAAAAACCTCGAGGGCTGCTCGGACCCCCGCATCCACGGCAAAGGCCTCACAGCCAACCAATCAGGCGAGTGGCGCTACCGCATCGGCAACTACCGCGCCCTGTGCATCATCGAGGACGACCGCCTCATCATCGAAGTGTTTTCCGTCGGACACCGCCAACACATCTACCAGTGATATCACCGGCAAGGCCCCGGCACGCGATCGACTCTGTGCGCTTCACGCGAGCTCGCCCCGGCCTCGTTCATAGTCCCAGGCACGAGAACGTCGACTAAATCGCGTCGCCGCCATATCCTGGGTGGAGGGCCTCAACGACGTGTGCCCTATCGATAAAGAGGGAGATTCGCAATGAATGGCATCGACTGGGAGGCTGCGGCAAACCACTGGATCGCACAGGAGAGCGCAGAGACGCGCATGCCCGCGGCTGACTTGTTCACGGAGATCGAGGCCTTCCTGGCCAGGCACAAGATCTGCACACTGGCGACCGCCGGGAACGGTATCGTGCGCAACACGACGGTCGAATATCTCTACGCCGAAGGGGCATTCTGGATCATCAGCGAGGGCGGCCAAAAGTTCCGCGCCCTGCAGGCCAACAAGAACGTGTGCCTGGCGATCCATGACGACGACATTTCTTTCGCGACGCTGGCGGGCTTGCAGGTCACGGGCACCGCCGAGGTCGTTGAGCCTTTCGGCGAAGACTACGCTCACGCCTGCGAGCTGCGGGGTCTCCCCATGGAGCGCCTGCGCGCCATGCCCTTCGTCATGAACATCATCAAGGTGACCCCCACGCGCTTCGACTACGTCGACGGCACGCTGAAAGAGCGAGGCTTTTCCCCGCGCCAGCACGTCGAGTTCTGGCGGAACGCCTAGCGTCCGGCGGCGTGAACAATCCACATGCCTGCTCGGGGACTCCCCTGGCGCTCAAGGGAGCCTTCTTCTTTCAGTTGTGCGACTATGCGCTCGGCGCTCCTCTTCGAACATCCGAGGTCCTGCGCGAGCTGAGCAACGGTTGACCGCGTGTTGTCGCGGAAGAAAGCGAGCACCCGGGCGCGCTCTGCGTCCGCTGCACTCTCTGGCCGCGCATACGGAAGTATGGCTTCCCTGATTGCTTCGAGCATGAACTCCACGAAACTCTCACACGAACCGGTCGCACCCGAGCGGGTCAAGGCCTCGTAATAATCCGCCTGCCGCCTCCTGATTGCGGACTCGATGGGCACCCAGGCCAGCACCGGACGCCACCGCGACAACAGTAGTGTGTGCCAGAGACGTCCCATCCGGCCATTCCCATCTGAAAAGGGGTGGCAGAACTCGAACTCGAAGTGGAAAATGCACGAGACGAGGAGTGGGTGCATGCACGTCGCATGCACCCACTCGAAGAGGCCACCCATCACCTCGGGGACGTAGGCAGCCGGAGTCCCGGCATGGATGAGGGTATCCCCGTTGAACACACCGACATTGCCCGACCGAAAGCGCCCAGCATCGGGGACGAGGCCACCCATCATGACGCGGTGAACCCGCAGCAGATCCGCCAACGAATGAGGATCGAGTTCAGAAATAAGGTCGTAGGCGGCGCGTGCGTTTTCAACTTCGAGGATGTCACGCCGGTCTCCGAGAACCCGCTTGCCGTCGATAATCGCGCTCACCGCGCGCTCATCGAGTTTGTTACCTTCGATGACGAGCGAGGAGTAGATCGTCTGGATCCGCAGCTCCCGACGCAGCGTCGGGCTGGTCGACAGTGGTGCTTGAGGCGACAGCATACCGACGAGCTCAGCGATCTCCATGCAGAGCGCATCAATCACGTCGGTGCGTTCGAACGACGGTTCGTATGCCATGACCACCTCCTATTACCGCCACAATTATACCGCCACTGGCGGTAATCGCGTGGCCACAAAGGGCACCTGACCAGCAAACGGCAGGAGGCCTCGTCCATTGACGAGGCCTCCTCGAAGTTAGCTCTTCACACTCGTTGTCTTTGGGTAGGGGATGACCTCGAGGTGTCCAGAGACGAGCTCACCCAGGAACACCTGCTTGACCGACGAGTACCCCAACTTCTTGAGTTCCTCCTTGATCCAGGCTTTATCCTTGCCTGCAAGAAGGAGGCCATCAGGGACGAGCTGACCGTCGGTCACGAGCGGCAGAAGCGAGCGCTTCGAACCGTCACCTCGCACGCGAATCGTCAAAGACCCGTTGGTTTCCATGATCGCTGCGGCAACGTCACCCACGCTGGCAATCTTCTGCTCACGCAGGCTCCTACTCAGTCCCTCCGCGGTCATTCCCACCTTCGCGCAGCGCGCAATATCCACTTCACCATCACGAACGATCAGCTCGGGCTGACAGGCCGCAAGCTTCTTAAAGGTTTTGCTGGTATCGATGAGGATCTTCGTCGCGATAACAACGAGCGACCAGATCAAGATGATGACGAGAAACTGCAAGACGGAAATCGACGAGTTGTAGATGACGCCGCCGATGATGCCGCCCAACACATAGTTCTGCACCTGATTGAGAGGCGTATTCAGCGAGAAGTCGCGCTTTCCCAAGATGTTGATCTGGAGCAGCATCGTGAGGATACCGAGCGCGAACTTGATAGCCGTCAACGTGTAGAAGTCCATGTCAGTGCTCCCCGTTCACATAGATGCCATGGTCGATAATGTGCGTGCGCTCAAGAGTGAAGGAATTGTTGTCATTATTGAGATGGACGGTGTAGTCCTCCTCGTTGAAGCGCACAATCATGCCATCTTCCAGGGACGTCTTATTCACCATGACATCGCTCGCCTGGACACCGTGATCGACGGCAACCCCCTCGATGAAACCCACGAGGAGCTGGGCCTGGGACTGCTGGTCACTGAGCCTCAGGTACTGCTCGGTCTGGATCCCCAGGAGCACGAGCGAGAACACCAAGAGCCCAATACCCGCGTCACGCCAGCGGGTTTTCACCCGGTTACGCAGATACAGGGCACTAAAAGCGAGAGCCACAACGAGCAAGACGATGATCGCAGCTAGACGCCGTGTCGCGTCCAGACTCTGATGCGAGACGATGTAGTCGAGGGTATAGAAGTTCATGTGCTATCCATGGTGTGCAGGTCACTCAAACAGGGTCACACTAGCACTGCAGTCAACACGGACAGCGCAGCACTCACAGCGGACACACGAAGCAGCAGTACTGGGGGCACGACGGCCTCGTCGATTGACGAGGCCGTGGCCGGGAGAGCGTGAAACGCTCAGTCGGTCCCGTGAAACGCCCAGGCGCGGCCGCGCACGCCGCGCGCGATGTAGCTGGCGCCCGCGAGGGTCAGGGCGAGACCGAGGCCAGTGTAGAAGAAAGCGATGAACCAGTCAGGGAAGAGTCCTGCGGCGCGCATGCCAATGCCGAAGGACATCATGATTGCCATCATGAGGTAGCTCTTGCGGTCAAAGAAGCGCACGACGTGGTGGCGCTCCCCCTCCAGGTCGGCGATGCGCTGGGCGTTCTTCTTGACGAGCTTGCTGAACATGGGGTGGAACGCGCAGAAGATGGCGACCGCGCCACCCGCAAGCGCCAGGAAAATAATCGCCGCGACTCCGCGCATGTCGATGGCCGCGCGCACGCCGAGGATCGCGACGTTCAGGCCGGCGAGCAGCCAGACGACACCGGCGACGGCGATCAGGGGCTGCTTCTTGATGCGGAATCGACTCATTGTTTTGTTTCCTTTTCTTCTGCGGTGGTCTCATACAGGGCGGCATCGAGGAGGGCGAACAGCGTCTCACACTCGCCGCCCTCCATGAGCGAAGCGAAAATACTGCGCAGCACGTAGCGACACAGGGCATCGGCGCTCATGGGGCCGACGAGCTGGGAGCGATCCACGGCCTCGTCCGCATCGAGGACACTCCTGAGCCCACGTTCAATGTGGGCGAGCATGGGGGCGCGCACGGCCTCGAGGGCTTTCTGTTCGCCGCTGGGGAGGCGGCGCATTTCGGCGAACCAGTCGACGCTCATGCCGACGCGCGCGGCGCACAGAGCCTCGCGGAATCGCCTCACGTAGGAGGTGAAGCGCTCGCCGGGGCGCACCGCGCACAGCTCGTCGGAGAGGTTCTCGTCGAAGAAGCGGGTGAGCACGGCGGCCGTCAAGTCCGCCTTGGTCGGGAAGTAGCCGTAGACGGAGCCGACCGCGATGCCGCACGCGGCGGCAACCTTGCGCACCGAGAGCGCGGAGATGCCGTCGCGCGAGGCAATGGCGAAGGCCTGGCTGACCAGCTTCCCCGGGTCGATCACTTGTTTGGGCACGATTTCCTATCGTCTTACTACCTGCAACAATCCATAATGAACAGTGTTCAGTATAGGCCTGAGCAAGCCCTCGTCAATCGCAGAACCGAGGGATCACAGCGCTCCTGACGCCAACTCGTCACATGTCACACGCCTACACGCGACCGCCGTCAGGCATGCCTTCCCGGGATGACTATAGGCTGACAATCAGCAGCGTCCGCGCAGTTCGACTACCGCACTGCCGTTCCAGCGCACGCCTCTGACGAGAACGAAGGAGCTCACATGGACCACATCACCCTGAACAACGGCGTCACCATCCCCCAGGTCGGCCTCGGCACCTACCTGTTGGAGCCGGACGACGCGCAGTCGGCTGTCACCTACGCGCTCGACAACGGCTACACGCTCATCGACACGGCGAACGTCTACGTGAACGAGCGCGCCGTCGGTCGCGGCATGCGCGCATCCTCGAAGGCGCGCGAGGAGATTGTCCTCGAGACGAAACTCTGGCCGTCGTTCTTCGAACGCCCCACCGCCGTCGACGAGACGCTCGAGCGCCTGGGCACGGACTACATCGACCTGATGATCCTGCACCAGCCCGCCGGCGACACGGTCGCGGGATACCGCATCCTCGAGAAGGCACACAAGGAAGGCAAGATTCGCGCGATCGGCCTGTCGAACTTCGACGTGGCCCAGACGCAGCGCATCCTCGACGAGTGCGAGGTCGTCCCCACAATCAACCAGGTCGAGTGCCACCCCTACTTCCCGCAGACCGAACTCAAGGCGCTCCTCAAGGAGCACAACATCGCGCTGCAGGCGTGGTACCCACTGGGCGGACGCGGCAACGACTCGATCATGACCGAGTCCCTCGTCCAGGAACTCGCCGAGAAGCACGGCAAGTCCCCCGCCCAGGTACTGCTGCGTTGGCACATCCAGCAGGGACACGTCGTGATCCCGGGCTCGAAGACGCCGTCACACATCGCTCAGAACATCGACCTGTTCGACTTTGCGCTGACCGACGAGGACATGGCCCAGATCGATTCCCTCGACAAGGGGAAGCCGTTCTTCGAGCACAACGACGAGGTCTTGGCAGGCTTCCTCGCATACGTGCCCGACGTGGAGGGCCAGAAGTAGGTCCGTTCCCTAGGCCCCCACAGCGCGCCGCAGGATTTCACCGCCTGATTCCCTAGCGGACTAGACGCGCATAACGAGGCCTACCCTGCTTGGCGGGGTAGGCCTCGCGGCGCAAACAAGGGGGTCGTGTTGCTCATGAGCCTGTTTCTACCATCTGAAGTGAGAGCGAATCTCATCGGGAGGTTCGCGCAGACTCGATGGAATGCTTCGGCTATGACTAGCATCGCCGTGTGGACAACCTGTCTGATCCCCTACATGTGCCGCACGCTCATGGGCATCCCCATGATCAACCTGTCCGCCAACGCAGCTTTCAGCGTAGCCCTCATCGGGGTCGACGTGATCAGTCTGACCCTCTACCTGCGCGGGACGCACGCCGGGTGTAACCACCCGCGGCCGAGGCCTCTCACGAGACTGGCCTCCTCCTCACACTCAACTATGATGAATCCTTCATCCGGTTACCAGGAATGGCGAATCACGCAGACACCAAGTTGCCAAGCCGCACTGCGGCACTCACCACATCATCGAAGGAAATGTCAGATGCGTAAGGCGCCGATCTCACATAAGACTCCCATACTGCCAGCATATCATCGGAAAGCCGCACCTTCTCTAGTCGACTCCTATAATCGGCAACAAAAGCAGACGTTCCCCTTTTGCGCGCTGTTGCCTCGAGGGCACGCTTGACCTGGCCATATTCAATCTGATCACCACGAGTATTCAAGAATACGTAAATGTCATAGAAGTCCCTCCCACGTGTATTGGCAACACCTCTGCTGACGACCGTTTCAAACTTCTCAGCGAGAATCGTCGCCACAGGATAAGACATAAGCCTTATAGCGCGATCTTCGAACAACATCGGATACGGATACTCAACCTCCGCAGGAACGATAGAATCACCTGTTGTGATATCAACTTTAATTGGCGCATTCATTCTTCCATACCTGACCATAATATGAGCACGCCAATTTGGATATTCGTCATCCGTTCTGATTGACTCGACCCGCTCGAAGATGTATTCCATTCCGTCACTGACATCAACAGAGCAGATCTGCTCCATCGTTTGCTCAATAGAATCGCGATCAAGAGGCATACCAACAACAGTTGTATCCATATCCATCGTCGTGCGCAGAGAGACACCAATCATCGAAGAAATTAGCAGGCCACCTTTGAGAATGAACTTATCAACATACGACGTTTTCTCGAGACGAAGCAGCAAATGTTCAAATAGAAACATCTGCAGGACTTCTTGAGGGCGCAGCCCCTCTCTCTTCGCAATTGCTCGAATCTTTCCACGCAGACTCGCATCGTTACGAATCGCCACGATTACAACACCTCCAGATACACCTGCAACTCACGACGTACTCCAAGAGCTGAGCACATATCAGTCAACCCTTGCAGGTCCTTCTCACCCCTCCGAAAGTACCCTCCGATAGCATCTTGCATAAGCTGAGCATCGACAGTCCCAGCCTTCCTTTCTCGAATCAGGTCGGCGATTGCGCGCTCAGCACCATAACTCCTCACTGTGTTACCGGAAGGCGTTACAAGGCATGTTACGCCAAGTTCGTATAGGTCAGGCCGCACCCAATGAACCTGAATACCCGGAAATTCCTGAGCCATCTTCATAGAGTTATATCCCCGCGGCACTGTCACGGACTGTGCGACAGGCAGACGATCCGACAGTCCATTAAGATACAGGGCGCTGGCATGGGAGAAAATACTCTTTTTCCACCGGGCACTAATCACAAGAAAGTCATCGTCAAAGACATCTGGAGTGCAGTAAACTCCTCGTGTGAGCCGCTCAATGCGACCGCCCTCACTAGCATGCGCAATGAGTCCAGCCGAGAATCCTGCAGATTTCAGCTGAGAAGAAGAAGCAACACCACCCACGAGCGCGACGAAGTCGACGAGCTCATCCACCCTCACGGAGACCACCCCTTCGCAGACGTTTACACATCACATTATCACGATTGATGTATATACGTCTACTTTGACTCGAGCCCACTCTCCTCATCAGAGAACAGCCTCTGCCCGGTCCAACGAAACGAGAACAAGGCCGAGACTTACAAACACGGGAACTGATGCGTCGGCACCGACCAGAGAAGGTTCGGCGCATACGCACCCACGAATCATCACCTCACCTCCAGCAGCCAGTACTCACCCCTCCATGTTCGCCGCGGTCACCCCGTCCGTCAGAGTTCCGTACGCAGTGACGCAGTGCCCGAAGAACATGTCGTCGTCGTCGAAGTAGGCGGAGAATGAACCGTCGGCGTCCATCGCGATGGTGCGCAGCTCGATCCGGCGAGCGAAGCTCTTTTCCGTAATCTCGGGGACCTCCTCATCGGCGGACTCACGCCATTCGCACGCGAGGTCGGTGAGCTCCCGCGCGCCCCTGGGACAAATCAGCAATCGCGCGGCGGCGATGAACCTCATCGCGGTCCAGGAGCCGCTTCTTGGGGCGGCGCGTGGCCGCCTGCGCCGCTCTCCCGGCGTCCTGGCCTGGTACACGCCGCCAGGACCCCGGTGGCGGGCGATCTCACGGCACACCACCGAGGGACTACGCCCAATCAAGTGGGCGATACATGTCTGGGACAAACCCGCATTTACCCCCGCCATAATCGCCGCACGATCCTCGACTCCAAGCATCCGACGACACCCCATGATCAGCCTCCAAACAGCATCACCACTACACGAAAATTGCTTACACCCTATGACACTGCCCACATATAAATGCGTTCGCGGCCAGGACTCTCACACGCCTAACCATCCGCTTCGCCCATATCGACATGACCACCCGACAACCGCTGTCGCCACGCCCAAGCGCAAACGAGACACTAAGAGCATTCACTCCCCAACGGAAACGAGGACATTCGCAGGAGAAGCACTGCTATATTCGTTTCCAGTCAACGACGATCGACGAGGGGGCTCCACGTGTCCAAAATACTCAGGGTCGCTCTGCCCATCGCGTTCATCGTCGTGTTCTACGCGGGCGAACCCGCGGGGACCCTGTTCGGCTGTCGGGCCTTCAACGTGATTCCTCCGCTGATGTGGCTCCTCCTGCTGGTCACCCTCGGCGCCGCGAATGCGGCCATCGCGTTCGGGCTTGTACGCACGGAGCGCACGCGCGACCTCGCCTTGTGGGGCCTCGTCCTCAAGGTATGCTTTCTGCCAGTATTCCTGGTGAGCCTCGTTGTCTTTGCGCTTATTGGTAGCCAGTTCTCCCTCCGCCCTGAGGCATTACCGCTGGAGTTTGCCCTGCTCACCCCCTATGCCGTCCTGTCATACGCGCTCATGATCGTCACTTCGTGCTACGGGTTCGCGGCGATTATCCGCGCGCGCGACGAGCAGGTGATCTCCCCTGAAACGGCAAAGAATTACAAGCGTTGGCACACCATTCCCATCGCCGACTTGGTCGCCTCGATCAGGCTCTACATGCTCCTGCGTCGACTCGATGGTGCCGTTCCGACCAACGCGCAGGACACCAACCAACCCTCACGCACACTCAACGTTGCTCAACCAGTTCCCCTCATTAACAACACCGTCACCACGAGGGCCCCCAGAGCCTCACGAATCCCCTGGCCCACAGTTGTGTCCCTCGCGGCCTCATTCTGTTTTGTCGCGACGGCCTATGCGGGCGGGCCTTTTACCATGGCGTTCCCCTCCCCCTTCCCGATGCTCCGAATCGATGGGGTTAGGCTTGTGTTGTTGACACTTCGTTAAGCGGGTGTGTGTGCCTGCGGAGAGTGAGGTGCCTGTTATGGGAACTCGTCGTCGTTTTACGCCGGAGTATCGTCGTGATGTCGCGTCTCTGGTGTTGGATACGGGGTCTTCGATCGCGTCTGTGGCCCGGGATTTAGGGCTGGGTGAATCGGTGGTGGGCCGGTGGGTCAAACTCGAGCGCGAGCGGCGTCAAGCCGTGCGTGAGGGTCGTCCAGATCCACGCGAGCTGGAAGCTGAGATCACGGCATTGCGCCGGAGGGTGCGCGAGCTGGAGAAGGAGAACGAGTTCTTGGGAAAAGCCAGCGCCTTCTTCGCGTCTCGGCACCAAAACACCAGCGCTTTGAACTGATGGACGCGCAGAAGGCTTCCTACTCGATTACCTTGATGGCCAGCGTTCTAGGGGTCACGCGCGCGGGCTATTACGCGTGGAAAAACCGTGCACCCCAGCGGGGCAAGCGCGCATCGGCGCGTCGGCGTTTGGATGAGGCGGTGGCCTGGGAACACGAGGTGTCGGGCGGCACGTATGGGGCTCCTCGCATCCGCCATGCTCTGACGCGCGCGGGCGTGGATGTGGGTGTGCGTGCGGTCGCCGCGTCGATGCGCCGCCAGGGCCTGACAGGCCTGAACACGCACCCACGCCCGGCCAAGCGCGGCGGGCGCGGACCTGTGGCCCATGAGGATCACTGCGCCCGCCAGTGGGACCAAGGCGCTCTTGATCGCGTATGGATCACGGACTTTACCTACCTGCGCTGCGCCCAAGGCTGGGTCTACCTGTGCGCCGTGCGCGATGCGCACTCGCGTAGAGTGCTCGGATACGCCATGGGTGAGCAGCAAAGCACCGACCTGGTCATCACCGCGCTCGACATGGCCGCCACCACCCGTGGCGGCTTCCCCACTGGGGTCGTGCTCCACGCTGATCGGGGAACACAGTTCACCTCCGAGAAGCTGGCCGCCTACATGCGCGCCGTGAAAGGAAGAGTGTCGATGGGGCGGGCCGGAGTGTGCTGGGATAACGCCATGGCCGAATCCTTTTGGGCCACCCTCAAAACCGAGTACTACTACCGGCGTACCTTCACCACCCGCGACCAGGTCTACACCGGGGTCGCCACCTGGATCGAAGACTTCTACAACCGCCGCCGCATCCACACCAGCCTGGGCGGCAAATCCCCCATCGAATACGAACTACACCAAGCGGCCTGGACAAAAGCCGCATAAACAAACCGTCAACAACTTGCGCACAACCCCAGATCGTCACCTCGTCCCACGGGTTCGCGGCGATCGTCCGCGCGCGCGACGAGCAACTGATCTCCCCTGAAACGGCGAAGAAGTACAAGCAAGGGCATGCCATTCTGATCGCGGACCTGGTTTCCTCGATCAGGCTCTACATGCTCCTGCGTCGAGTGGACAGCACCGTTCCGACCAACGCGTAGGACGCCTATCCCTCCATGTTCGCCGCGGTCACCCCGTCCGTCAGAGTTCCGTACGCGGTGACACAGTGCCCGAAGAACATGTCATCATCGTCGAAATAGGCTGAAAATGAACCGTCGGCGTCCATCGCGATGCTGCGCAGCTCGATCCGCCGAGCAAAGCTCTCTTCCGTAATCTCGGGGACCTCCTCGTCAGCGGACTCACGCCATTCGCACGCGAGTTCGGTGAGCTCACGTGCGGCGCTCGCGCGCATGTCGCGATCCCAGCGATCCTGCTCCGCCAGCATCACCGTCATCGCCCGCCTGGCATCGGCCCAGGTGTCCTCGTCCGCCGCATCAACCTCGAGCGACACGCAGATCTGCTCGCCGCGCCACAGGACCTCCCCTTCGAACATGTCGAGGTCCTTGTCGAGGGTGAGTTCTCCGAGTACCTCGTCGGTCACCACGACCGGCCTGCGATAGTCGGCCAGCACCTCTTCCAAGGCGGGGCACGAGGCATTTTCTTCCAGGACCTCGACGATCAGGAACTGGTTGCGCCAGGAGGCGGTCACGCCCTCGGGGACCTCGTGCGGAATCTTCTTGCGCGCCTTGAGGCGGTATACCGCTTCCCGACGGAAGTGCTCGAGGATTCCTCCGGCATCATGTTCCTCGTCGCTGACGGGATAGACAATCCGGCCGTCACCTGTGTGCAGTGCGCCGGTCTGGCAGTCCACATACGCAATGAAGTAGTGCGAGACGTCCCAGAATCCGTTCCTCTTGCCGGCACCTGCACCACCAGCGAGCAGAACAAGAATTTCCCGAGCATCCTTCTCGAAGGTACATTCCCATTCCTCCTGCGTGATAGTGTCCTGCGAGCGCATGTATTCGAGCAGATCCACGTGTCATCCTCCTTGATCCAGGGCTGCCGCTTCGCTACGACAAACCCTACTCCACACGAGGCTTCACTTCCGACGCGGGGACGAACGAACCCCGTCCTCCTCCCACGAATCGGGGACGAGGCCGGGGCATCAGTCTGCGCGCTCAGCTCAGTATTAGCGTCACTCCCACTCGATAGTTAAGAACCCGAGAATTCGTCCGTCTCATTACACCTCGTGTCACTACGTCCGCCTGGTATCACTGGAGGGGCTGAGTTTTTCGGACCATTTGTTTTGAGAGGGCTATCCTAAGTAGTCCTGGCCGCCTTAGGGCGGGCAGAACAGATGATCATGAGGAAGTTCTCGAAGCATGCGCCTGAGCAGATTGTCGTGAAGCTGGAGAAGGTCGAGGCGCTGGGAGGTGAGGGCATGAGTGCGGCCCAGGCCTGCCGCGTGCTGGGTATCGGCGAGGCGACGTTGTGTCGGTGGCGTCAGCGTTATGGGTCGATGAGTCGTAGTGAGGCCAAGGAACTGCGTGAGTTGCGCGAGCAAAACGCGCGCCTCAAACAGTTGTTGGGCCAAGCCGAGCTGGAGAAGGCAGCGTTGCGAGAGTTGGCGAGGGACACTTCTAGGCCCGGCGCGCCGGCACGAGGCTGTCAGCTACCTGGTTGGTCAGGGGTTTTCTCAGCGCCTTGCACGGGCGCGTTGCCGGGCTGTCCCGGTCAGCGTATTGCCGCACCCGCGCGGCGGGCGGGGCGAAAACGCTGCGTGATCATGGGCCTGTGCGCCAGTGGATGAACGATTTTGCCGCCACGCATCGACGCTGGGGCTATAAACGCGCCTGGGCGCGGGCCAAGAGCGAGGGCATTGTCATAGGGCGTGATACGTTCCGGCGCTTGTGGCGCACCGAGGGGCTTCGCGTGCGAGCGCGCAAAGCCCACAAGCCCCGCACTGCGCCGCGCCTACAGCGCCTGGTTGAGGCTAGCGCTCCTGGGCAGGTGTGGGCCATTGATTTCCAGTTTGATTCGGATTGGAAGGGGCGTGTCTTCAAGGTCTGTAACGTCATTGATGAGTTCACGCGCCAGCACCTGGCTTTCCGCGTCGAGCGGCGCATGGGAGCCGCCGACGTGATCGAAATGCTTGACCTGGCTGTCCTGGCACATGGGGCACCCCAGGTGCTAAGGGCCGATAACGGGCCTGAATTCATCGCCGGAGCCTTGGGGCGCTGGGCCAGCGAGCATGACACGCTCCAAGCGTTCATCCCACCGGGCCAACCCTGGCATAACGGATTCGTGGAGTCCTTACACAACCGCATGCGCGACGAACTCCTCGAGGACAACATGTTCGAGGATCTCAACCACGCGCGCGCCCTGATTGGCGCCTGGTCCCAGCGCTACAATGAAGAACACCCCCACAGCGCGCTAGGCTGGCTCTCACCCAACCAATACGCACGCCAATGGGCACAACACCACCAATAACAACCAACAACCCTCAAAACACCCGGTCCACAAAACCAGACCAAGCCAACGTCCGCACTACGTCCCACACGGCAAGCGTGTAGCGAAGTCTTATACGTTTCGGAAAGGAATCAGCAGATGGAAGCCGGCAAAGCCCTGATAAACGCAGTTTTCAATAGCTCGAGACTCCTCGAGATCCCGTTCTATCAACGTGCATACGTCTGGGGAGAAG
This sequence comes from Schaalia sp. HMT-172, assembly GCF_030644365.1. NCBI lineage: Bacteria > Bacillati > Actinomycetota > Actinomycetes > Actinomycetales > Actinomycetaceae > Schaalia > Schaalia sp. HMT-172. The sequence continues at coordinate 608,111 of NZ_CP130058.1, read as the reverse complement.
AGCAGTGGGAGCGTTTCTTGAACGATATGGAGTATGTTTCGGCCACCAACCGCCCGTACTTCCTCGGCTCGATCATCCTCAAGCAAAGCGCATCGGGCAACACCTGGGACGAGATATCCGACACCCGCACAATTATCGACGGACAGCAACGCCTCACTACGACCATCCTTTTCTTCAAGGCTATGTGTATGAAGACAGGAAAGAACGACCTCTTCCAAAGGGACTTCGTACTCGAAACGGGAGACGTCGCACTTTTGCACGGCAAGCACGACCATGCCGCATTCGAAAAAGTCGCAGCACAAACAGATGCTGAGCCCATCGACAACGAGGAGTCGCGCATAATCAAGGGATACAACTACTTCCTAAAGAACATCGATATCGCAAAAGTGAACAGAAATGTAATCAAGCAGAACGTACAGTTCGTCTGTATCGACTTGACCGAAGATGAGGACGAACAGCAGATATTCGATACGATCAACTCGCTGGGCGTGCGCCTTACAACTGCAGAGCTCCTCAAGAACCACTTCTTCAACAGGGAGAACATTGACGAGTACAAGACACACTGGGAGCAGGTGTTCGAATCCTCTAACGAGCAGCGCGACTATTGGGACCAGGAGATAGTAACGGGCCGTATAAAGAGGTCGCTCATCGATCTGTTCTTTGACGCCTTCCTGCAGATCACCGTTCAGGACAAGGAATTCGCAGTATCAAGCGAAGACAAGATCGCCTACTCGCGCACCGGCAACCTGTTCCAATCGTACAAGGATTTCATCACCAGGTACTGTAATGGCAATAAGAAGCTGATTCTTCAACGAATGAAGCCATATGCAGAGCTATTTGAGGAAACGTTCAGGCCGGAAGCTTGCGGTGAGACTATGCCTGCAATGCCAGGAATGGAGCGCATCAACGTCCTCATCTTCGGCTTGAAGAACTCCACCCTGATCCCCTATGTCCTCTACTTGCGGAAGAACGTCCGCTCATCCATCGAGAAGACAGAGATACTACGGACCCTTGAGAGCTACATTATGCGAAGGATGGTCGTCCGCGCAACGACGAAGAACTACAATAGACTCTTCAACTCGCTGATATTGAACGAAGTTCTGACTGAAAAAGAGCTTGTCGATTCTCTGGTGGCGAACTCCGAGGCGACGACCTACATACCAGATAACGAGGAGGTCAAGAGAGGTTTCACTGAATCAAAGCTGACAAATCTACAGACCAAGGGAATCCTCTACTTTATCGAGAGCGCTATTCGTCCGAGTGCTAGCAGCACGCACCATCTTGGCTTTAACCAATACAGCCTTGAGCATATGATGCCGAAGAAATGGCGCAACCACTGGGAATTGCTCGATGGTGAAGCGGCTCGTAACCGCGACAGGGCACTTCTCACGTTGGGCAACCTAGCTATTATTACAAGCTCACTAAACTCCTCAATTCGAGATGCCGATTGGAATACCAAAAAGTGGGGTAAGGGGAGCAAGGACGGCCTCAAAGCCTGTTCGGAAGGAATCGCGACGATGGGCGGCGCAACCGACAAGGACCTCTGGGACGAATCTGCTATCACTGAGCGTGGGATATGGCTGGCAGGCAAGGCCATCTCCGTCTGGCAATACGCAACGGTGGACTAATAAGGAGTCCCATGCTCACGAAAATCGAAATGGGCGGATTCGTGAAACTTTTTAGGCTCTTCGTATTTGAGGGTGTAGGGGTGTTGGGTGGGGTTGGGCGTGTCGTGGCCGGGTAGGGGTCGAGGTCTTTCGATGATGGAGATTCCTACACCGTCCATCTGAAAGACCTCGACATGTCCAATACTATCTTTGATCGCCCTGATCTGAGCGCGTTCACGCGCCTGGATGACCTGGGCCTGGAAGTGACGGGACAGCGCATTTGGCCAGACCGTGCAGTGTTGGCGTGCCGCATTGTTGGTGAGGATCGGTGGTGTCGACGCTGCGGGTGCCAGGGCGTGGCTCGTGACACGGTGGTCAGGCGCTTGGCGCACGAGCCTTACGGGTGGCGTCCCACGATTGTGCACGTGAGCGTGCGCCGCTACCGGTGCAAGAAGTGTGCTCACGTGTGGCGTCAGGATATGAGTCAAGCGGCCGATCCGCGCGCCAAGCTCTCACGGGCGGCGGTGCGCTGGGCGCTCACGGGGCTGGTCGTCCACCATCTGACGGTGGCGCGCATCTCCCAGGCTCTGGCTGTGTCCTGGAAGAGCCGCTAACACTGCTGTCCTGGCCGAAGGAGAGCGCTCACTGATCAACGACCCGACCCGGTTCGAAGGCGTGCGCGTCATTGGCGTGGATGAACACGTGTGGCGCCACACCCCATACGGCAACAAATACGTCACCGTCATCTTGGACTTGACGCCCATCCGAGATCGCAGTGGCCCCTCCCGACTCTTGGACATGATCCCGGGCCGCTCCAAAAAGGTCTTCAAAACCTGGCTGGCCTCCCAGCCCGATACGTGGCGCGAGCGCATCGAGATCGTCGCAATGGATGGATTCACCGGGTTCAAGAGCGCTGCCGCCGAAGAGCTCCCCGGCGCAAGGGCGGTCATGGACCCCTTCCACGTCGTGCACCTGGCCGGCAATGCCTTGGATGAGTGCCGAAGGCGCACCGGGCAAGAACTCCACCACCGGCACGGGCGCTCCACGGACCCCCTCTACAAGGCCCGCAGGATGCTTGCACACCAGATCCTGTCTACTCACCCTTGGCCAGCAGTACCAGATACTCGACCTGTTTTCCAGCGACGAGCACGTCGCCCTCGAGGTCACCTGGAGCGCCTACCAGAACATCATTGATGCCTACCGCGCGCCCGACACGGACGTGGGTAAGGCCCTGATGGAAGCCGAAATCAACACCCTGACCTCCACGCGCGTACCGAGGAGCCTGACCGAGCTCACCACGCTGGGCAGGACACTCAAACGCCGAGCCACAGACATCCTGGCCTACTTCGACCACCCCCACACCAGCAACGGCCCCACCGAAGCCATCAACGGCCGCCTCGAACACCTACGCGGCTCCGCCCTCGGATTCCGAAACCTCACCCACTACATCACCCGAGCACTCCTCGAAACCGGAGGATTCAAACCCCAACTACACCCCCAATTATGAAGAGCCGACAAACCCTACTCCACGGAATACTTCGCCACTGAATCACCAACACAAAACCCGAAGGCGATTACCCCACGTTGATCCTCACCCAGTCCACGAGTTCCTCATAACTCATAGACCCATCAGCTACCCCGAGCATGGCTGAAAGGAACTCCGCATGGTCAGGCGTAAAACCGACACCACACATCCTGAGAAAACGCGACAGCATTCACTTCGCGAGCTCTTCAAACACGTCCGCGTAGGCATCCATGAAGTCAACAGCGACATCGACAGCGCTCTCAGACTGCTGCGCCGGTTGAATGACCACCCACGGCCTGTTGTTCTTGAGGATCGTGACAGGCTTCCCCGTCCTGTTCACCTCTGCTGTCACCCGCGAAAAGTTATTCTTCGCCTCGGCAAGTCCCATAGTTAGTGTCGACATGCTACTCCTATCACCCTTAGCCATAATTATGGCCAGAGTCTGGCCTCAGATCAAAAGGGAAACTGGCTACTACTAGTCCATACTGCCCCACAATGGCCCCATCCCAGCACCAGTCAGGGACTATGATGCAGGCAATGAAAGGAGCGACTATGCCAACGATGACCCGCACTGCCGAGGTGAAGACTCGCACGACCGCGCAGATCAAGGCCGACGCAGCAGCTGTCTACGCACGCTGGGGAATTAGCCTCTCGGACGCGATCAATATCTTCCTCGCCAAGTCAATTGAAGTCGGCGGCCTCCCCTTCGACATGCGCCCCGAGACTCCCACATTTGACGGACTCGAGCGCTGCGCCTATCGCCCCAGCTTGGATACGAATGGAGTCGCGCGGCTCCCAGGAGATTGGGATGACGGCGAGTGAGGCAGCTCCCACTCCATGGGAGATCTGACACGCACGCTTTAACTTCGATGACCATGGCTGCAAGTTTCACCCGGTCCTCGTTCTCGCCCGCACACAGGACGGGCTTCTCGGCCCGATACGCCCCATCAGGGCCCGCATGGCGGGCGATCTCACCGCACACCACCGAGGGGCTACGCCCAATCAGGTGGGCGATACGCACCTGGGACAAACCCGCATTTACCCCCGCCATAATCGCCGCACGATCGTCGACTCCAAGCACCCGGCGACACCCCATGATCAGCCTCCAAACAGCATCACCGCTACACGAAAATTGCTTACACCCTATGACACTACCAGCTTTAGGTTTTATTAATAAATATTGTTTTCCAAAAATGGATTAACCAGAGCCATCCACTCAAAAGGTAGATAAGCTGATAGATACCCATGATTATAACCTTTAGCTTCATATAGTGTACAATTGGGATGCATTTCCTTAAATAGCTTAGCTGAGTCCTTAACGCAACTCATTTCTTTTTCGCCATAAATATATAAAACCTGCGCTTTACTTTCTGTAATAGCGTTTTTAAGTGCATATCTTCCCATATATGTTTGGTACATAGTAACTAATGTTTTAATGGGAATCCTTGGCATATCCTCCATATAGTAATTTTCTATTTCTTCTGGATAAGCCATATTGGGATACATTTTTTTCATTAAACTCAACTGGATTTTGCATGCCACTTTGCTAAACATAAGTTTTCCAAATAACTTTACAATAACTATGCTAATTCTCGCTAGTTTGCGTTGAGGAATACAAATACTCCCATCTATTATTGCTTTTTGAGCTACATCACTATCTAACGACAATAACTCAATTGCAATTTGACCACCCAGCGAAACACCACCCACAGCAAACAATTTCCCATCACAATTATTCTTTACATAATCCATAATTTGCAGTGCAGAATCTTCAGTTGAAATGTAATCTTTTTGATATTCTTCTCCATGACCATTAAGTGTTGGCAAAATTACATGGTATTTATCGGATAACATTTGAGCCTGCCGAAGATAATTCCACCAGGAACTACCTCCGCCATGTATCAATAACATATGTGGAAAATTTTTATCACCAAATTCATGAAATATCATATTCACCACCTACACAACTTCAAATTTCTTACCCACTATTTCGACAAAAGCCTCCCACCTAAATAATGGGAGGCTTTCTAAGCAATTTGTCTACCTTATTGCCATTTCAATAAGTATCGTTCGCAAAACTCGCTCAATTCAACAACTCCCTTTCAGACCTACTTTTCTTACTTTTAGTATCAAAATACTATCACTCAAAAGTGTTTTGCTCCCACATAATGCCGAAACGCTGTATTTTCAACAGTTTTATAATAGAAACTTACTCTACTCCCACTCGATGGTTGCCGGGGGCTTGGAGGTCACGTCGAGGACGACGCGGTTGACCTCGGGCACCGAGTTCGTGATGCGCGTGGAGATGCGGGCCAGGACGTCGTAGGGCAGGCGCGTCCAGTCGGCCGTCATCGCGTCCTCGGAGGACACGGGGCGCAGCACGATCGGGTGTCCGTAGGTGCGGCCATCCCCCTGGACGCCCACGGAACGAACGTCGGCGAGCAGGACGACCGGGCACTGCCAGATCTCCTGATCCAGGCCGGCAGCCGTAAGCTCCTCGCGGGCAATCAGGTCGGCGGCGCGCAGAATGTCCAGGCGCTCGCGCGTGACCTCACCAATGATGCGAATGCCCAGGCCGGGGCCCGGGAAAGGCTGACGGTTCACCAGGTAGTCGGGCAGGCCCAGCTCACGGCCGACCGCGCGCACCTCGTCCTTGAAGAGGGTGCGCAGGGGCTCGACCAGCTCGAAGGTCATGTCCTCGGGCAGGCCACCCACATTATGGTGGCTCTTAATGTTGGCCGCGCCCTCGCCGCCGCCGGACTCGACGACGTCGGGGTACAGGGTGCCCTGGACGAGGAACTTCACCTCGCCGCCGGCAGCGCCAACCTCTTCGATGACCTGCTTCTGGGCAGCCTCGAAGGAGCGGATGAACTCGCGGCCGATGATCTTACGCTTCGCCTCGGGCTCGGTGACGCCAGCCAGGGCGGACAGGAAACGCTCAGACTCGTCGCACGTGATGACGCGGATGCCCATGCCGCGCGCGTAGTCGTTCTCCACCTGCTCGCACTCGCCCGCACGCAGCAGGCCATGATCGATGAAGAAACAGGTCAGCTGGTCGCCAACAGCCTTGTGCACGAGGGCCGCGGCCACGGAGGAGTCCACGCCACCAGACAGGGCGCAGATGACCTGCGCGTCGCCGACCTGCTCACGGATCTTCGCAACCTGCTCGTCCACGATGGACCCGGCTGTCCACGTGGGCTCCAGGCCAGCACCCTTGTACAGGAAGTTCTTCAGGGCATCCTGGCCGAACTGGGAGTGGCCCACCTCGGGGTGCCACTGCAGGCCGTAGAGGCGACGCTCGCGCGACTCGAAGGCCGCGACGGGAGTCTCGGAGGTGGAGGCAGTGACGGTGAAGCCCTCGGGCGCGCCCTGGACGGCATCGCCGTGGCTCATCCACACGATCTGCTCATCGGGGGTGCCGTCGAACAGGCAGGAACCCGCAGAAACCGTGGCCTCGGTGTGCCCGTACTCGCGGGTGCCCGTGCGACCCACCGTGCCACCCAGGGCGTGCGCCATGGTCTGGAAGCCGTAGCAGATGCCCAGGACGGGCACGCCGGCCTCAAAGATCGCGGGATCGACGGAGGGGGCACCCTCCTCGTAGACGGAGGACGGGCCGCCGGACAGGATGATGGCGGCGGGCTCCTTGGCGAGCATGTCCGCCACGCTCATGGTGTGGGGGACGATCTCGGAGTAGACGTTGGCCTCACGCACGCGGCGTGCGATCAGCTGGGCATACTGCGCGCCGAAGTCGACGACGAGGACGGGATGCATGTCAGTAGCGTTCACCCTCCCCATGCTACCCGCGCTCACCCCGCGCCGTCGCGCGCCATAGCGCATGTCACCGCGCTTTTGTCCGCGGATACGGGGCGGCCCCGCCCCCGGGAGGGGACGAGGCCGACTCGCGTTGCGCTGGAGCGCGCGGCTCAGCGGAGGATGGAGCGCAGCACGGGGAAAAGCCCGGCGGCGACGGCGGCCTTGACCAGGTCGCCGACAATGAAGGGCACGAAACCCTTCATGATGCCCTGCTCGATGGTCATGTGCGCGAAGGGAATCATCCACGCCAGGCCCAGGACGTACACGGAGAAGATGGATGCGAGGGCGGTCGGTGCCATGGTGAGCACGCGGCGGTCGGCGCCGCGCTGGGCGGCCAGGCCGGCGATCGCGGCGACCAGGAAATAGCCGAGGATGTAGCCGAACGAGGCGAAGGCCCAGCCGACGTTCGTGCCGGTGAAGACCGGTGCGCCCGCGATGCCGAGGAGAGCGTAGGCGGCGACGGAGACGAGGCCTCGGCGCGCGCCGAGGGTCGTGCCGACCGAGAGGGCACCGAGCGTGCCGAGCGAGACCGGCACGGGCGTGAAGGGCAGCGGGATCGAGATGCGGGCCAGCACGATCATGGCGATTGTTCCGGCTGCCACCAGGGCGAATTCGCGGGCGATAGTGCCACCGAGGCGGTCGGCGAGGACGCGGTTTTCGCGCGCGGCGGCGGGGGCGACGGTCAGCGTGGACATGCGGTGCCTTTCGACGGGGCCAACGGCCTTTTATTCAATAATTGAATTAGACACCGGTATCACTGCCCCTGTCAAGCACACCCGAGCACATCACAGGGGGCGAGCGCCGCACCGGCGCCCGCCCCCTGGGGCCCATGAGCGGGACAGATCAGTGCGCGAAGTGACGCGTTCCCGTCAGGTACATCGTGATGCCCGCAGCGTTCGCCGCATCAATCGACTCCTGGTCACGCACGGAACCACCCGGCTGGACGACCGCCTTCACACCCGCGTCGATGAGCACCTGCAGGCCGTCCGCGAAGGGGAAGAACGCATCCGACGCGGCAACCGCGCCGACGGAACGCTGCTCAGGAGCCTCTCCCACCACCTCGGACGCGCGAGCGCCACCCGCGCTGTCCACGGTGGAGGCCGCCGCGTCACCCGTCGAACGCGAGCCCAGCGTGTTCGCACGCTCAACCGCCAGCTTGCACGAGTCCACGCGGTTCACCTGGCCCATGCCCACGCCCACCGAGGCGCCATCCTTGACCAGCAGAATCGCGTTCGAACGCACCGCACGCACCGTGCGCCACGCAAACTCCAGGTCCGCCAGCGTCGCCTCGTCGGCGGGAGCACCAGCCGCAAGCGTCCAGTTCTCCGGCGAGTCTCCGGGCGCGTCGATATCGTCGCGCTCCTGGACCAGCAGGCCGCCGCTGATCTGCTTGAACTCGTACGAGCCGCGAACCGGGGGCTCGACCTGCAGGACACGCAGGTTCTTCTTCGCGCTCAGCACCTCGAGCGCGCCCTCCTCGTAATCGGGGGCAAGCACGACCTCGGTGAAGATCGGGACAATCTGGCGGGCCAGCTCCACGCTCACCGGGCGATTCACAGCGATGACGCCGCCGAAGGCCGACACGGGGTCGCAGGCGTGCGCCAGGCGGTGGGCCTCGGCCACATCGTCCGCCACGGCGATACCGCAGGGATTCGCGTGCTTGATGATCGCGACGCAGGGACGCTCATGATCGTAGGCGGCGCGCAGGGCCGCATCGCCGTCCGTGTAGTTGTTGTAACTCATGGCCTTACCGTGCAGCTGGCGCGCGTTCGCGATGCCCGGGGCCAGGGCCTCGTCGTCGGCCCCCTCGTCCTCGAAGGACTCGTCGATCTCTCGGTACACGGCCGCGCCCTGATGCGGATTCTCGCCGTAGCGCAGCGACTCCACGCGCTCGAACGCGTCGGCCACGAACACGGGCATGCCCGAGGCCTGCCCCTCCTCCTCGGTAGCCTCCACCACGTAGTCTTCCTCGGCCTGGTATCCCAGCGACTCCAGGAACGCCGCGTCCGAGGCATCCAGGTGAGACTCGGCGGCCTCGTCGAGGGTCTCGCGCACGTCCTCGAGATCCAGCTCGTCGGCGAACCATCCGGCGATCGCCAAGTCGTAGGTCGCCGTGTGCGCGAAAGCCTCGGCGGCCAGCGCGCGGCGCTGCTCAAGGGTGAAGCCCTCCCCCGCCACGGCCTCGGCCACATCCGCGTAACGCTCCGGGGACGTCACGACCGCGACCGACGGGTGATTCTTCGCGGCGGCTCGCACCATGGACGGGCCACCGATGTCGATCTGCTCGACGCACTCGTCGAAAGAAGCGCCCGACGCGACCGTGTCCTGGAAGGGGTACAGGTTGCACACGACCAGGTCAAACGCCTGGATCCCCAGCTGCGCAATCTGCTCGCGATGCGCGGCCTTACGCTGATCGGCCAGGATGCCGGAATGAATGAAGGGATGCAGGGTCTTCACGCGCCCCTCGAGCACCTCGGGGAAACCCGTCACGTCGTCGACCGGGGTGACGGCCACGCCGGCGGCCGCGATGCGGGCAGCCGTCGAGCCCGTGGACACAATCTCCACGCCGGCCTCGCCCAGCGCGCGCGCCAGGTCCTCCAAGCCCGTCTTGTCATACACAGAAATCAGGGCCCGCTTAATCGGGCGCACGTCAATGGGTTCCAGGTTGTCCAGCGAAACGGACATAGTTCCTCCAGGTTGAGAGCCAAACCCAGGCGCCCAGGCGGGCGACGCCTCGCGGGACATGCAGCCGCTCCCCGGTGGTCATCCACCCTCGCCAGTCGCGGCACCTCCAGTCTAGTTCAGGCCACAGCCCGCGTCAGCCACCCGCGGGCGTCGACCGCGTCACGATCACCCAGCGCGCCACCACTCACGCGCCGCCCTGGTCCCGGCCGCTCACCGGCTCCTCGCCCTCCTCGGCGACAACGCCCGCACCCTCGTCCGCGCCCTCCTGCGCGGGCTCGGCACCCTGCTCCTCCGGCTCCGCCCCGGCCTCGGCGCCCGCAGTTGTGTCCCCCGTCGCCGCGGGCGCGGAAGCCTCAGCCCAGGCCTCGTCCGCGCCGGACGCACAGTCGCCCTCCTCCCGATCGATCAACGAGGCCGTGGCAGCCTCACGGGACAAACGCTCAGCATGGCGACGACGCAGCGCCTCCCCCTCCGAACGCACACGCCCCGCGCCCCGACCAACCAACGCAAGCGTCGTCGGATGAGTCGCCAGCGTGATGATCAGCGCCGGCAGCGCGATCTCGAGCACGAGGGCGAGCGTCGCCCACCCCACGCGCGGACCCATCGACACCAGGCGCACCGAGCCCAAGCTCATCGTCGAACTCCACATCCACAGCGCAACCACCGACGCGAACACACACGAGGCCAACACCCCCTGCGCGCTCTGATGCAACACGTGCGAACGGCGGAAAAGACGCGACGACACCACGCCGAGCCCCACACCCAGCGCAATCGGAACCAGCACCACCCAATGACCCGGCGCCGTCTGCGGAACCATACCCAACAGCGGAATCGGCGGAATCGGACCCGGATCCACCACCGTCGGCGAATGCAGCGAATCCGTCGCCGTCATGAAACCAACACCCGACCACCAGGCCGCCGCCCACGCCATAACCGTCGGCGCGAACGCCACCTGCACGCCCACAATGAACGCCGTGTCCACACCCGAGGACGCACCGAGCAACTCCTGGATGCCACTCGCCCGACCCCACCCGGCCACAAGCGCAACCACAGCCGCCACCGACGACGCCGCGACGGTCGCCACCACAAGCAGGCCACCCATCTTGAAACCACCGGAAATCCAATGCTGCATCGTCGGCGCATCATGATCGCGCGAAAAACTCGACACCACGAACCACACCGAAGCGATCAGCGGAATGAGGACCGCCCCAATCGTGCCCGTCCACCACTGCGAACTCGCGCCCGACGTGCCCGACAAGAACCACGACGTCAACACGAAACCCGGAACCGCGAACAACGCCGACGACCGGGGAAAACCGGCCGTCGTGCGCAGCAGAATCCGCACGAGAACAATCAGCAGGGCCCCAACCAGCGTCGGAATAGCCCGGTAGGACACTCCCCCCGCCGCCGACGTTCCACCCATCACCGCGACCCACAGGTCGCCACCCAGGCCCAGCGCGTCACGCGGCGTCGTGTCATTCATCCACGTGTTCGAACGCAGCGACAGGAAGGCAACCATCGTCAGGACCGTCGTGATCGCCCAGCCCGCGAAGGCCGCCTCGATACCGGCCAAGACGCCGCGCGCCCACCCCTTGGGGACAGCAACGCGGATAGTCGCGCGGTCAGCAACGTAAGTCGTCGTGGTCCGCCGGGCACTGGGTACTTCTCTGATGCGCTCGCTCACACGCCAATGGTGACAGAATCAGCCCGGGGCCGCGACGCTGCGCGCCGACCCCGGGCCGATTCGTGCTGTGACGTTAGCGCGAGAGGATCTCGCGCGCGATCTGCGCCGTCTGCGAAGGAGTGCGTCCCACGCGCACGCCCACGGCCTCGAGCGCCTCCGCCTTCGCGGCGGCCGTGCCCGACGAACCGGACACAATCGCGCCCGCGTGGCCCATCGTCTTGCCCTCGGGGGCGGTGAAGCCCGCGATGTAGGCGACGACCGGCTTCGTCATGTTCTCCTGGATCCACGCGGCAGCGCGCTCCTCGGCGTCGCCGCCGATCTCGCCGATCATGATGACGAGGTCAGTGTCGGGGTCCGCCTCGAAGGCCGCCAGCGCGTCAATGTGGGTGGTACCCACGACCGGGTCGCCGCCGATCCCCAGGCACGTCGTGAAACCGAAGTCACGCAGCTCGTACATGAGCTGATAGGTCAGCGTGCCCGACTTCGAGACGAGGCCGAGGCAGCCCGGGCCCGTAATGTCCGCCGGGGTGATCCCCAGGTTCGCCTGCGCGGGCGAGATGATGCCCGGGCAGTTCGGGCCGATCAGGCGCACGCCCGCCGCGAGCGCGCGCTCGACGACGATGGTCGAGTCCTGGACGGGGATGCCCTCGGTGATGAGGACGATCGTCTCGATGCCCGCCTCGATGGCCTCCAGGGCGGCGCCCTTCGCGAAAGCCGGAGGCACGAAGATGACGGAAGCATTCGCGCCGGTGGCCTCGCGGGCCTCGGCGACCGTGCCGAAGACGGGGACCTCAACCTGGCCGTCGGTCACCTTGTCGGCGCCCGGGCCGTAGCCCTGCACGTCGAAGGTGACGGTCGTCCCGGCCTTGCGCGGGTTCGTGCCGCCCACGATAGCCGTGCCGGCGCTCAGCATGCGCTGGGTGTGCTTGCGGCCCTCAGCGCCGGTCATGCCCTGGACGATGACCCGGGTCTCAGAGTTGACGAAGATAGTCATGGGTGTTCTCCTGCGGTTCTCGGGTCGTTACTTCGACGGCGCCTGGGCTGCGAGCTCTGCTGCGCGCCTGGCTGCCCCGTCCATCGTTTCTTCCATGTGGACGAGCGGGTGCGCGGCCTGCTCGAGGATCGCGCGGCCCTCCTCGACCTTGTTGCCATCGAGGCGCACGACCAGAGGCTTCGAAGCCGCGTCGCCCAGCGTCTCGAGCGCGCCGACAATACCGCGGGCAACCTGGTCGCAGGCGGTAATGCCGCCGAAGACGTTGACGAACACGGAGCGAACCTGCTCATCGCCGAGGATGATGTCCAGGCCCTTCGCCATGACCTCGGCCGAGGCGCCGCCGCCGATGTCCAGGAAGTTCGCGGGCTTCATGCCGCCGAACTCCTCGCCGGCCATCGCGACCACGTCGAGAGTCGACATGACCAGGCCCGCGCCGTTACCGATGATGCCAACCTGGCCCTCCAGGCGCACGTAGTTGAGCCCGGCCTCCTTCGCGGCGGCCTCGCGCGGATCCTGCGCGGCCACGTCCACCAGCTCGGCGTGGCCGGAGTGACGGAAGCGCGCGTTGTCGTCAAGGGTCACCTTGCCGTCGACCGCCCACACGGAACCGTCGGGGCTGGAGACCAGCGGGTTAACCTCGACCAGCGTCGCATCCTCGTCGCGATAGACAGTCCACAGGGTCTCGAGGACGGGGGCGATCGCCTCGGCGGTCTCCTCGTCGAAGCCCGCTTCCTTGGCGATGTGGCGGGCCACCTCGGCGTCGATGCCGACGACCGGGTCCAGGGGGACGCGGGCCAGGGCCTCGGGGCGTTCCTTCGCGAGGGTCTCAATGTCCATACCGCCCTCACGCGAGCACATCGCCAGGTGGCGGCGGTTCGAGCGGTCCAGCAGGATCGAGAAGTAGTATTCGGCGGCGATGTCCGCGCCGGACGCGATCATGACCTTCTTGACGATGTGGCCCTTGATGTTAAGACCGAGGATCGCCTGAGCCTTCTCGTAGGCCTCGTCGGCGGTGTGGGCGAGCTTGACGCCGCCGGCCTTGCCGCGGCCGCCCGTCTTCACCTGAGCCTTGACGACCAGCAGCGAGGCCCCCTCAGCCAGGAGTTCACGCGCGCCCTCGCGCGCCTCGTCGGGGGTTGACGCCAGGCGGTAGTCGAGCACGGGCACGCCGCGCTCCTTGAACATCTGCCGGGCCTGGTACTCGTAGAGATCCACCTTATTCCCTCCGTTGAACGTGGTGTGGTCAGCGCAATAATTCTAACGTGCGACCGGCACGAACGCGCCATTTCCTCCCATTATCAAGGCTTGTCACGGCCTTGACCGGAACGCAATTTCGCTTTATCAACGCTTTGCGTTGCGGGGCGGATTGCTGGGGTCGCATGTCCCGCACGGGTCAGGCGTCGTCACATCGACAATCTGACGCCTCTCAATGCGGCATGACGGGCCCAGACAAATTTCGCACGTAATTTCCCTCGGTCATTTTTCGAGACCACCCGAAAACGTTGCAATTCCAACGACATGAATTCAAAATTTGAACTAATCGCAGGGGAATTACGTGCGAAATTGCTGATTGACAGCCACAACTGGGCTACCTGCAGCAAACCCGTCAGGACCACAGAGCCAGGCCGCCGCCCGGCACACAGCGGGGCCCCAAGCCCGAGCAGCGCCGGGAAGCCCGAGCTACGAAATCTTCTCCATCGGGGCCATGCGCACGAGCAGGCGCTTCTCGGCCATGCCGAAGCGGATGCGAGCCACGGTGCGCGGCCCCTCCCCCTCGACGCCGGTGACGGTGCCCGCACCCAGGGTCGCGTGCTTGACACGGTCCCCGACCTTGAGCGAGAGCACCGGCTTCTCCTCGGCGGGCTTGGCTGCGGGAGCCACGCCCATCCGGGTCACTGTGCGCGCGCCGGCCGTCTGCGCGGGCACGCCACCGCGCCCCGACCCGAAGGCACCGGCGTCGCGCTCACCCCACGGGTCGCGCCCCTCGGAGCGACGGGAGCGCCCATAGGCCCCGGAACCATAGGCCCCGGAACCATACGAACCCCCGTAGGAGGCGCGCATACGCTCCCCGGATGTGGCCGCGCGGCGCACGTCGAGGAGCTCGGCGGGGATGTCGTCGAGGAAGCGCGAGGGCGGCATCTCTTGCGGCGTCCCCCAGGCGCTGCGCACCGCCGCGCGCGTCAGGTAGAGGCGTTCGCGCGCACGCGTGATCGCCACATACGCCAGGCGGCGTTCCTCCTCCAGCTCGCTCTCATCCCCGAGGCTGCGCTGATGCGGGAAGGTGCCGTCCTCCATGCCGGTCACGAAAACCGCCGGGAATTCGAGGCCCTTCGCGGTGTGGACGGTCATGAGGGTGACCTGTCCGCCGCGCTCGCCTTCGGCGGGCACCTGGTCCGAGTCGGCGACGAGGGCGACGCGCTCGAGGAAGTCCGCGAGGGTCCCGCCGGGCGCGTCGGCCGCGAAGGCCCCGGCGACCGAGTGCAGTTCCGCCAGGTTTTCCACGCGCGAGGCATCCTGCGGATCCTCGCTGCGGCGCAGCTCCGCCAGGTAGCCGGTGCGGTCCAGGACCTCCTCGAGGATGTCGGCCTGGGATGCGCCGCGCGCCTCGGCGGCTCGAAGCGTCTCGATGAGCCCCCAGAAGGCGGCCGCGGACTTCGCGGCGCGGGCGGTGATGCCCAGGACCTCGGGCGCCGTCTCGGGCGCGCTCTCGGAGGGGACGGGGGACGAGGCCGGGGCCGCAGCCGCGCTCGAATCCGCAGCCACGCTCGCATCTGCACCGTCGCGAGCACCCGGGTTCTCCCCCGCCGCACCGCCCGAGGAAACGGAAACGGAAGAATCAGCCAAGGCCTCGTCCGTGGAAGCGGAACGGGCCAGCGCGTCGACGTCGATCCCCTCGCCCTCACCGGCGGGGCGCCCGGCGCGCAGCCACAGGTGGCGCAGGGCAGCGCCAAACGAGATGCCGTGGCGGGCGGCGTGCGCAGCGATGGCCTCTTCGGCCTTCGCGCCGATGCCGCGCTTGGGGACGTTGAGGACACGGCGGGCCGCGACCGTGTCGTCGGGGTTGGAGATGACCTGCAGGTAGGCCAGTGCATCCTTGATTTCGCGGCGCTCGTAGAAGCGCGTGCCGCCGACGACGCGGTACGGGATGCCCTGGCGCACGAGGAGTTCCTCCAGTGCGCGGGACTGCGCGTTCGTGCGGTAGAAGACCGCGATGTCGCCCCAGTCGACGCCCGAGTCCGCGAGGCGGTCGATCTCGCCGACGACGAAGCGCGCCTCGTCGTGCTCGGAATCGGCGGCGTCCAGCGTGATGAGCGCGCCGTCGCCCGAGGCCGTCCACAGGTTCTTCGCGCGGCGCCCCGTGTTGCGGGCGATCACAGCGTTCGCGGCAGACAGGATGTTCTGCGTCGAGCGATAGTTCTGCTCCAGCAAGATGGTGCGAGCGCCCGTGAAGTCGCGCTCGAACTCCTCGATATTGCGGATCGTCGCGCCGCGGAAGGCGTAAATCGACTGGTCGGAGTCGCCCACGACTGTCAGCTCGGCGGGCGTGACCCCATCGGACCCATCCCCCACGAGGGCGCGCACGAGGACGTACTGCGCATGGTTCGTGTCCTGGTACTCGTCGACCAGGATGTGCCGGAATCGCCGGTGGTAGTGCTCGGCGATCAGCGGGTTGTCGCGCAGCAGGTCGACCGTGCGCATGATGAGGTCGTCGAAATCCAGCGCGTTCGAGGCGCGCATGCGCTTGTCGTACTCGACGTAGGCGTCCGCGACGATGCGCGAGACCGGGTCTTTGCCAGCCGTCTCGGCGTAACGCTTCGGGCCGATCAGCTCGTTCTTCGCGTCCGAAATGCGCGCCGCCACCATCTTTAGGGTGAAGCGCTTAATGTCCACGTCCTGGGCTTTGAGGACCATCTGGATGAGACGCTGGGAATCCTGCGCGTCGTAGATCGTGAACGACGAGGACAGCCCCGCAGCCTCGTGCTCGTAGCGCAGCAGGCGCACGCACGCCGAGTGGAAGGTCGACACCCACATGCGGCGTGCGTCGTCGCCCACGAGGGCGCCCGCGCGCTCGCGCATCTCGGCGGCTGCCTTGTTCGTGAAGGTGATCGCCAGAATCTCCCCAGCCCGCGCGCGTCCAGTGGCCAGCAGGTAGGCGATGCGGTGCGTGAGCACGCGCGTCTTGCCGGAGCCCGCGCCGGCGAGGATCAGCAGCGGCGAGCCCGCGTGGGTGACGGCCTCGCGCTGGCGGTCGTTGAGGCCGCGCGTGAGCGACTCGGGGTCCACGCCGGGGCGGCGGGGTTCGCCCCACGCGGGCGCGGACGAGGCCGGGGCAGCCTCCCACGCGGAGGCCTCCCCCGAGCCCCCACCGGGGACGGCAATGTCGGGCCAGCCGCCGTCGTAGTCGGCGCCCAGCGCATCCTCCACGTCGAAGGCGGGCACCTCCGGCGGCACGTAGTCGTCCTGGCGGCCCCCATCGGGGCCGATCAGGAAACCAAGGTCAGGCAAAGAAGTCGCGTCACTCATCGTCTCCAAGCCTAAACCGCCCCACCCTCAGCTGCGGCACCCACCCCGGGTGGCGCCAGCCACGAACGGCCAGATGGGGTGGGCGGGCCGCGACAGGCGGTTCGCGACGAGGCCGGGGCCTCCCCGCGCTGATACGCGAAGGAAACCCCGGCCTCGTCGAAGCGATTACTTCTTGCGGTACAGCGACTTGGTCGCGTACACGGGCTCGGTGGTCACCTGGATGCCGAGGGAGCGGAAGATGCCCTCGTCGACGGGACCCAGGATGACGGACTCGTGCACGTCGCAGTCGCGAAGGGCGCACAGCTGGTCGAGGGCGCGGCGCGCGTTGTCGTCACCGTTGGCGGAAACGGCCAGGGCGATGAGGACCTCGTCGGTGTGCAGGCGCGGATTGCGCGAGCCCAGGTCGTGGGTCTTCAGGCGCTGGATAGGCTCAATCGACTGGGGAGCCAGGAGCTGGACCTCGTCGGGCAGGCCCGCGAGCTTCTTGAGGGCGTTGAGGAGCATCGCCGAGGAGCAGCCCAGCAGCGCCGACGTCTTGCCCGTGACGATGCGGCCGTCGGGCAGCTCGATCGCGGCGGCCGGCTCGCCGGTGGCCTCGGCCAGGTCCAGGGCGGGACGCACGACCAGGCGGTCCATGCGGCCCACGCCCACGCGGCTCATGAGCAGGGAGATGCGCGCCGACTGCACGGGTTCGCTCATCTCCTTCTTCTCCGTCACCAGGGCCTTGTAGTAGCGGCGAATGATCTCTTGGCGCGAGGCCTCCCTGCAGGCATCGTCGTCGACGATGCAGTGGCCCGCCATGTTGACGCCCATGTCCGTGGGGCTCTTGTAGGGGGAGGATCCGAGGATCTTCTCGAAGAGGCGGTTGAGGACCGGGAAGATTTCGACGTCACGGTTGTAGTTGACCGTCTTGATCCCGTAGGCCTCCAGGTGGAAGGGATCAATCATGTTGACGTCGTCGAGGTCGGCGGTGGCCGCCTCGTAGGCGATGTTCACCGGGTGATCCAGCGCAATGTTCCAGATCGGGAAGGTCTCCCACTTCGCGTAGCCGGACTCGATCCCGCGCTTGTGGTCGTGGTAGAGCTGCGACAGGCAGGTCGCCATCTTGCCGGAACCCGGCCCGGGGGCGGTCACGACGACCAGGTCACGGCTGGTCTCAACGTACTCGTTCGCGCCGTAGCCCTCGTCCGAGACGATGCGCTCCACGTCCGACGGGTATCCGGGGATCGGGAAATGACGGTAGACGCGGATGCCGAGCTTCTCGAAACGCTCCTTGACCTCGGCGGCCGCCTTATTGTCGTCCGTCCACTGGGTGATGACGACGGAACCGACGAACAGGCCGCGCTCGCGGAACTCGTCGATCTGGCGCAGGACCTCGTCGTCGTAGGTGGTTCCCATATCGGCGCGGACCTTGCGGCGCGCGAAGTCCTTCGCGTTGACGGCGACGATAATCTCGACCTCGTCGGCCAGCTCGCGCAGCATCCGCACCTTGTTGTCGGGCGTGAAGCCGGGCAGGACGCGCGAGGCGTGCATGTCGTCGATCAGCTTGCCGCCGAACTCCAAATACAGCTTGCCGCCGAACTCGCCGCGTCGTTGGGCGATGTGTCGAGACTGCATCTCGACGTACTGATCACTGTCAAAACCGATGCGATGCATGCATCCTCCGAGGTCGCGGAAATAGGAGAGGCCGTCCGTGCGGGGCGGGCAGGCGCTGTCGCGCCCTCGGGATTCCATTGTAGGCACGCACGGCCCCCGCTAAAGAAGGCGCGCGCGAAAGGGGGCTGACCTCACACGATGTGGCGCTGCATGGCCCATCGCGTCAGCTCGTTGCGGTTAGAGAGCTGGAGTTTGCGGAGGACGGAGCTGACGTGCGTTTCCACGGTCTTGATGGAGATGAACAGGTCGTGGGCGACTTCCTTGTAGGTGTAGCCGCGGGCGATGAGGCGCATGACCTCCTGCTCGCGGGCGGAGAGCAGGTCCAGCTCGCTGTCGGTCGTGGAGACCTCGCCGGTGCCGAAAGCGTCCAGCACGAAGCCGGCCAGGCGCGGGCTGAAGGCGGCGTCCCCGGCCGCCACTCGCCCGATGGCCTCGACGAGGTCGGGCGTGGAGATCGACTTGGTGACGTATCCGCGAGCGCCCGCCCGGATGACCTGGACGACGTCTTCGGCGGAGTCGGAGACGGACAGGGCCAGGAAGTGCAGGCCCTCGATGTCGCGGCAGGCGCTGGCGACTTCGGCGCCGCCTCCGCCGTTGCCGCCGGGCAGGTGCACGTCGAGGAGGGCGACGTCGGGGGTCAGGGCGCGGCAGGCGGCGATGGCGCCTTCGACGTCGGAGGCGTCCCCGACGATCTCGAGGTCGGCCCCGGAGTTTTCGAGTTCGGATCGCACCCCGGCGCGAACCATGGGGTGATCGTCGATGACGAGGATGCGGATGGTCACTGTGTCCTCCCGGTCGGGGCTGTTTGTTCCAGGATATCGGAGCGGGGAACGCTCAGGGCGATTTCGGTTCCGCGCGCGAGACGCCTGATCGTGGCCTCTCCCCCGGCGCGGCGCATGCGCCCCACGATGGAGTCGCGCACGCCGTGGCGGTCGGGGGCGATGGTGGCGAGGTCGAAGCCCGCGCCGCTGTCCTTGATGAAGGCCTCCACGGCCTGGGGGCGCACCTCGACGTAGACGGAGACGGGCGGGGCGCCGTGGCGCACGGCGTTTTGGCAGGCCTCGGCCAGGGCCGCGACGAGGGCGAGCTCACCGGGACCCGGCCGCATGTCGCCGACGACGACGACGCTGATGGGCACGCCGTAGCGGCTCTCGACCCCGACGACGGCCTCGGTGACGGCGGCCTCGAGGGAGTCGGCGGCCCCGGCGTGGCCCGTGTAAAGCCAGGCGCGCAGCTCGCGCTCCTCCGTCAGGGCGATGGCGCGCACGCGGGCGGGGTCTTCGGCGGAGGCGCGGATGAGGGTCAGGGCCTGGAGGACGGAGTCGTGCAGGTGGGCGGCGATGTCGGCGCGCTCGGCGTCGCGCACGCGCTGGGCTTGGGCCTGGGACAGGTCCTTGGTGGTGCGCAGCCACATGGGCACGAGGGCGAAGAGGACGCCGGCGACCAGGGCCGCGCCGATGAGGCCGCCGCGCAGCAGGATGACGGGCGGGTTGTCGCGTGAGGCGACCATGACGACGCCGAGGCTGAGCAGCGCGATGCCGCCCAGGACCGCCCCGATGAAGCGCATAGAGCGCCAGTTGCGCACCTCGCGGCTCTGGCTCCACACCAGGGTAATGCCGGAGACGATCGAGATGATGGATCCCATGTCGCGCCAGTCGAGGGTGCTCGTCGCGTTCAGGATCGTGCCGGCCACGGCGGCAACCAGGAGCCCCACGCCCGTCGCGATCATGCGGTTACGCGCGACCTGGGCCGCCCGTTCCTCTCGCAGGCGCACGAGGCCGGGGCTGAGCGTGCCCGACGCCGAGGCCTCGGGCGTGTCCTCGGGGACCGTCACCCACAGCCACAGGTAGGCGAGGGCGCCCACGCCGAGCACGGTGAAGCCGATGAGCGTGACGCGCACGAGGAGCACCGGGATCCCCAGGTGCACGGCCAGGCCCGAGCAGACGCCCCCCATCCAGGGGGTGGGCATGTCGGGGCTGGAGGAGGTCGCGCGCACGAGCGGAGGCCTGGCGGGGGGCGCCGGAATGGGCGGCGTCCACCCCGGTCGGGGGTAACTCTCGGGTCTGCTCACCCTCCCATTGTGGCACGCCCGGGCAGGAGGCCAGGGGTACCCCCGAGACAATCAGGGGCCGTTCAGGGAGTCCCCTACTGTCGGAGCACCCCTGTTGTTTGGTTGAGTAGTGGTATCGATCCACGCATCGTGGATCCCATCGAGAGGAAGTGCACCATGAGTTGGTCTCACGGTCCGTCGGACCCCAGCGGCGACTACCAGCAGCGCCCGCCCCGCAACAGGTTCTTTGAGTCCATGCGCGGCTCGGGATGGTACCGCGCGCAGCCTCGCGTCATCGGCGGCGTCTGCTCGGGCGTGGCCGCCCGCACCGGGTGGGACATGTCCCTCGTGCGAGTACTGACCGTCCTCGCCGCGTTCTTCATCCCCTTCGTGCCCCTCGCCTACGCGCTCGGTTGGCTCCTGCTGCCCGAGGCCCAGGACGGCCGCATTCACCTGGAGGAGGCCCTCGAGGGACGCTTCGATATCGCCGTTGTCGGCGGCATTGTCCTCGGCCTGTTCTCCCTGTCGTCCCTCATCCCCTCCGCGGGCCTCATCTTCGGGGGCGCAGGCATCGGATTTGGCTCCTTCTTCGCGCTCGCCATCATCGGCGGCCTCATCGGCCTCGTGTATCTCGTCGTGGCCACCGCCAGCTCGTCGAACAAGCGGCGCGGCCCGGGGGCCTCCGGCCAGCAGTACGGGACCCCGCAGTACGGGACCCCGCAGTACGGCGGCCAGCAGTACGGGACCCCGCAGTATGGCGGCCAGCAGGGCGCCTCGCCGGCGGGGGACACCGCCCCTTTTGGGGGAACCACCCCGTCCGCTAGCGACGCGGGTCCCGCGTCACCGGGGCAAACGAACCCCGAGCACCCCGCCGGATACCCCTTCTACGGAGTCCCGGCAGACTCCCCCAGCGCCTCCAGGGCCCCCGGCGCGCAGGCCGGGCCGCGCCCGGCCGCCGCTCATCCCTCCCAGCCCCACCCGGGCTGGAGGCCCCCCTCGGGCCCGCCCAAGCCTCTTCAGTGGACCCCGCGTCCCGCGCCGACCCACCGGCCCCGCACGGTGTCCGCGCGCGCGAACCTGGCTATCACGGGCCTCCTGGTCCTCGTCGCTGCCGCCGTCTTCGCCGGCATCTACATGGTTGACAAGGGACCCGCCATCCCCTTCATCACGGCCGCAACACAGTCCCAGACGATCGCGCGCATCATCGTCATCGGAGGCGGCGTGTGCCTGATCATCGTCGGCCTCTCCCTCGCGATCGCGGCCCTGCGCGACCGCAGCGCCGGCTGGCTCACGACTCTGTCCATTCTCGGAATCATCGTCGCGCTGCCCACCGCCGCCATCGGCACGGAGGCCACGCAGGGCGCGATCACCACGATCGGCTCCACGATCCAGAATCCGGCCAGCGACAAGACGGTGGATTGGACCGTCAGCTCCGTGCAGGGCTCGAGCCCCCTGGGCACCGTCACGCTCGACCTGAGCGGCGCCCCCGCGGGCACCACCAAGTCGATCACCGTGAGCTGGCAGGCCTGGCAGAACCTGACGATCAAGGTCGCCGAGGGGCAGCCCGTCCAGATCGTGTGCCAGTCAAGCATCGATTCCCTGGCCACGAACATGGACAACGACGGCTGGGCCGCTCCGCTGAGGGACTGCTCCGACAAGACGGCGACCTCCCCCTCGTGGGGCAAGTCCTCTCTCGGCGGCATCACGGTGCTCATCACGCAAGACGCGGAGTTGGAGAACCTGACGATCCTGCAGACCCCGGATTCGTCCGGCACGTGGGGTTCCACGCCGGCGCCGACGCCCAGCGTGACGCCGAGCACGACGCCCAGCCCCACCCCGTCCCCCACCCCCACCGGCTCCCAGTCGGGTAACTGAGGAAGGATCACGACAATGACCACCTCGAACGACGACCAGACCACGCAGCTGCCCGAATTCGACGCAACGACGCCGCTGCCCACGATCCCCGACGCGACGGTTGAGATGCCCACGTCGGATCCCCTCGCGGTCTTCCGCGACGCCCCGACCACGCAGATGCCCTCCGAGCCGGCCCCGGCGGGCGGTTCCACCGGGGCGGGCGCGCGCACGGCCTTCGATCCGGCTTCCACGGGCGAGTCCGTTCCCGCCTCCGACGAGGCCGGGGCTGGCCTGGGCGCTCAGGCCGCCTCGGGTGGCGCGGCTGGGGCCGCGGGCACGTCGGGCGCTCACGCGCCCGGGGCTCAGGCTTCAGGAGCCCAGACGTGGAGCGCTCCCGCGTGGCCCGTCAACATCCGCGACCTGCCCGAGGCGCCCAGCAGGGGCGTGCGCGTCGGCGCGTTTGTCTGGGCGGTCCTGGTGTGCATGGTCGGGGCATTCCTGATTGCCGAGGCCTACATCTCGACCTTCAACCTGCCGGTGCTCGGCATCAGCGCCGTTGCCGCGATCGGCGTCATCCTGATCATCACGGCGCTCTTCTCGGGACGGTCGAAGAAGCGGACGGACACTGCGGCGCAGGCGTCGAGCGCCGCGGATGCGATCCGCACGGACTAGGCGCGTCGAACCCGCCGCGACGCGGCGTCGCGAACGGGGTGGGCCCGGGAACCATCGGTTCCCGGGCCCACCCCGTGTCTGGCAGCGAGAAGCCTCAGATCAGAGCAGATCCAGCATGGCCGGAGCCACCAGCTTCAGCACGTTCTCGCGGCCTTCCTTGGCGTTGGGAGCATCCACCGCGAAGGCGGCCATCTGCTGGCAGGTCGCCAGGTCGTGCATGCGCAGGGCCGCACGAACCGCGTTGACCTTCGAGGGCGCCATCGACAGGGAGGCGACACCCAGGCCGGTGAGGACCAGGGCCAGCAGCGGGTCGCCGCCGGCCTCGCCACACACGCCGATCGGCTTGCCGGTCGCGCGACCGCCGTTGCAGGCGTGACGAATCATCTCCAGGACGGCCGGCTGCCACGGGTTGAGCAGCGGCGCCAGGTTGCCGTCCAGGCGGTCCGCCGCCATCGTGTACTGCGTCAGGTCGTTCGTGCCGATGGACGCGAAGTCCACGATCGACAGGAGCTGCTCGGCGCGCAGGGCGGCCGCGGGCACCTCGATCATGATGCCGACCTTGGGCAGGCCGTACCCTCGCGCCTTATCCGCGAACCACGTGGCTTCGCTGGGGGTGGCGACCATGGGGGCCATCACCCACAGTTCCGCGCCGGTCGCCTTGTAGGCGGCCGCGAGGGCCTGCAGCTGCGTGTCGATGAGATCCTCACGCCTCTGGCACAGGCGCAGACCGCGCACGCCCAGGGCGGGGTTCTCCTCGGCACCCAGATCCGCGAAGCTCAGCGGCTTGTCCGCGCCAGCATCCAAGGTGCGCACGACAACGCGACGGTCACCGAAGGCCTGCAGGACCTTCGTGTAGGTGTCCGTCTGCTCCTCCAGCGAGGGAGCGTCCGCGCGTTCCAGGAACAGGAACTCGGTGCGGAACAGGCCCGACCCCTCCAGGTCCACCTTGGAAGCCTTAAGCGCGTCGTCGACCGTACCGATGTTGGCCAGGAGCTTGACGGGGTAGCCGTCGAAGGTCGCGCCCTTGCCGGTCGAGCCGGCCAGCGCCTGCGCCCGGCGCAGCGAGCGCTCCTTCAGCAAGGCGATCTCGTCCTCGGTGGGAGCGACGATGACCTCGCCGACGCCGCCGTCGAGGGCCAGGACGGTGCCCTCCTCGACGTCCATGATTCCCCCGGCCTTGACGATCGCGGGAATGCCCAGCTGGGCGGCCAGGATCGCCGTGTGCGAGGTGGGGCCGCCGACCTCGGTGATGATACCGAGGACGGTCTCCGGGTTCAGGGTCGCGGTCTCGGCGGGAGCCAGGTCGCGCGCCACCAGGATGACCGTGCCGTCGAACGCGGGGACGCCCGGCTCGGGCAGTCCGCGCAGCTCACAGATCGCGCGGTCGCGCACGTCGTACAGGTCGGTCGCACGCTCCGCCATGTAGCCGCCCAGGCTGCGCAACATCTGCGCGTAGTCCTCGACCGCGTCGTGGACAGCCTGGGTGATACCGAGGCCCTTCTTCAGCTTCTTGTCGACGGCCTTAGCCAGGCCACGGTCGCCCGCGAGCTGAGCGGTGGCCTTCAGGATTGCCTTCGTCTCTTCCGGCGCCTTCGCCGCGCGCTCGCTCAGGCGCGAGGCGACAGCTGCGAGCGCCTCGCGGACACGCGCGCCGTCGGCGGCAGCATCGACGCTGCCCGGCTCCGACGTGTCAACGCCGGGTGCAGGCTGAACGATAGCGGCGGGCGCAGCAGCGGTGCCAGCGGAGACGCCAATCCCGTGCAGGACGTCATGCGTCGCCATTAGCTCACTCCTGGTCGAGGTCGCGCGAGAGCAGCTCGACGAGCGAGTCGAGCACCGCACCCGCGGAATCATCCTCGGTGGACAGCGTGACGACGTCGCCGTGCTTGGCGCCCAGGGTCATGATCTCGAGGAGCGACGCGGCGTCGGCCTCCTCGCCATCAAACGCGATGGTCACCTCGACGCCGGAGTCATCAACGGCCTCGGCGAGGACGGAAGCGGGACGCGCATGGAGGCCAACGGAGGAACCAATTGCAACGGTGCGGGAAATCATAGTCGTTCCTTTCGAATGCGGGTATGTCCATCGTTAGACACGTGGACCCGTACCGCTCATACTATGACGTAGTGCACTCATTTGAAAACTCCATCCCACAACGCGGCTAGATGGGATGCATCACCCTCATAAATGGCGAAAAACTATGCGAGAGGCGCCCCCACCACGACGCTGACCGGCCCTGCCCGATCGAGCCCGCCCCGGCCTCGTCGCACCGATGGGCGGCCACGCGCGCCCTCACCGACTAGACTGGAGAAGTACCAACGAAAGGAAAGCGAGCATGAGCTCCCGCGAACCTACGCTGGCCGACGTCGCTCAGCTCGCTGGCGTCAGTCCGACGACCGTCTCGCGCGTCCTCAACAACCGCGGCTACCTGTCAGAAAAAACCAAGCGCTCCGTGGCAGACGCCATCGAAGCCCTGGGATACCGCCCCAACTCGCTGGCGCGCGCCCTCCACGGCAAGAGCACCCAGACCGTTGGATTGATCGTTCCCGCCGTGTCCCTCCCCTTCTTCGGAGAACTCGCCGTCGAGGTCGAAAACGCCCTGGCCGACGCCGGCTACCGCATCCTGATCTGCAACTCGATGGGACGGGCCGCCCGCGAGCGCGAATACCTGTCCCTGCTCGTCGGCAACCGCGTGGACGGCATCATCTCCGGCGCGCACAACGAGGGCCTGAACGAATACGACACGATCCGCATGCCCCTGGTCACCATCGACCGCGAGCTGAGCCCGTCGATCCCGAACGTGCGCTGCGCGAACCGGGAAGCGGGCGCGATGGCTACGCGCGCGCTCCTCGAGGCGGGGTGCCGCCACCCGCTGCTCCTGACGTCCCGCTTGGGTCCACGCAACCTGCGCGAGGCCGGCTTTCGCGCCGAGGTCGAGCGGGCCGGCCTGGAGGCGCGCGTCATCACCGTCCCCTTCGACACGCCGACCCCGCAGCGCTTCGCGATGGTGCAGGGCAGCCTCGACCAGGCGCGCACCGACGCCCCCATCGACGGCATCTTCGCCACGGACGACCTGGCCGCCGCGGAGGTCCTGGAGTGGGCGCGCAACCGGGATCTGTCGGTGCCCGGCGACCTGTCCGTCATCGGTTTCGACGGCACCGAGGCCATGCGCCGCGCCCTGCCGCACCTGGCGACGATCCGCCAGCCGATCGAGCACATCGCCCGCGCCGCCGTCGACATCCTCCTAGAACAGATGGAGGGCGCGGCCAGTCGCCCCATCGACGAGGCCGGGGCACCCGCCCCCACGATCGAGTTCCCGGGAACGCTGATCCGGGGGCGGTCGATCAGCGCCTGAGCGCCTCACGTGCTGTGAGGCTTTCGGCACTCACTTCTGTCCCCGGTGATCGTCGTGCCCCTCGAGGCCCGCGGCCGCGCACGCGGATAGGTTATCGACATATGGATAGGTTATTCGCATACGGATAGGCAAATTAGCTATCCGCATCGCCATAACCTATCCGCGTATGCAGAACCTATCCGCATGTTCGCCACCTCTCGACATGTTCGGCCCTGATGTGTGAGCAGGTCACCTGTCTGCGCGTTCGGCCTGATGTGTGAGCAGGTCACCTGTCCCCTCCGATCGTCACCGTCGGCCGCTTCCCCCACATTTCGCATGCAATTCGGCTACCCGAACTTTTCGACAGGCCCGCAAACGTTGGAATTGCAACACCCATATTTCAATGCATGAAAGGTTTACAGGGAAATTGCATGCGACATTGTTGGGAAACCACTCGCTGTGGCCACACCCAGACGAGAGCAGAAAAACGGTGGGTGGCACCGCTGCTGGTGCCACCCACCCGGTACGTCGGGACTGACTCCCGGCTCAGGCCTCCTTAGGAGCCACCTCGAGCAGCTGGTCGCCGCGCTGAATCTGCCCGCTCGCGAGCGGCGTGACAGCGCCGAACTTCTTCTTGTTCGTCACGACGACGGGCGTGATGGTCTCGTAGCCGGCGGCGCGGATCACGTCGAGGTCGACTTCGGCGAGCACGTCGCCGCGGCGCACGACGTCACCCTTGGCGACGCGGGGCGTGAAGCCCTTGCCGTCCAGCTTGACGGTGTCCATGCCGACGTGGATGAGGACCTGGACGCCGGAAGCGGACTTCAGGCCGTAGGCGTGGCCTGTCGGGAAGGCGACGGTCACGGTGCCATCGAAGGGAGCGACGACCAGGCCGTCGGCGGGCTCGATACCGATGCCGGGGCCGAGCATGCCCTTGGCGAAGGACTCGTCCTTGACCTGCTCCAGCGGAACCACGGTGCCCGCGAGGGGCGAGGTGATGGAGAGATCAGCCTTGGCCTCGTCAGAGAAGGACGGAACCGCGGCGGGCGCGGCGGCAGGAGCCGCACCACCAGCGGGAGCCGCGACAGCGGCGGCCACGACGGCCTCCTTCTTCGCGGGCGCGCGGCCCTGCATGTCGGCCTTGCCGCGCGTCATGGCGTAGGCGAAGGTGAAGCCGAAGGACAGGACGAAGACGAGGACCTCGAGGGCCAGGTAGGCGGGGATCGACTTGGGGACGATCGACACGAAGCCGACGAAGCCCGCGGCACCCAGGGCCTGACCGCGCACGTCCAGCAGGGCGACACCCCCAGAGCCGATGGCCGCCGCCACCATGGCGCAGTAGAAGGGCCAGCGCAGGCGCAGGTTGACGCCGAAGATCGCGGGCTCCGTGATGCCGAAGACGGCGGACACGCCACCGGCACCGGCCAGGCCCTTGAGCTTGGCGTCGCGGGTCTTGAAGAAGACGGCCAGGGCGGCCGCGCCCTGCGCGACGTTCGCCATGGAGGCGATCGGGAAGATGAAGTCGCCGACGCCGCCGTTGGAGGGCAGCAGCGGGATCTCGATGGCCGGGAACGACTGGTGCAGGCCGGTCACCACGATGGCGCTGTAGAAGAAGCCGAAGATGAGGCCGCCGAAGACGCCGAGGGTCGTGTACGCCCAGTTGATGCCGTAGGTCAGGTAGTTGGAGAGCTCGCGGGTCACGGGGCCGACGACGACGAAGGCCAGGAAGCCGGTGATCAGCAGCGTGATGAGCGGGGTGAGCAGGAAGTCCGCGGTGCCCTTGAGAACCTTGTGGAGGCTCTTCTCGATGAGGCACATGATCCAGGTGACGACCAGGGTGGGGATGACCATCGCCTGGTAGCCGACCTTGGTGACCTCGAGGCCAAAGAGATTCCACACGGAGGACTGGTCGGTGTACGCCCAGAACTTGGCGGCGGCCGCCGCGTCCGTCATGGAGTAGGCGGACAGCAGCGAGGGCGACACCATGGCGGCGCCCATCGCGGCGCCCAGATAGGTGTTGCCGCCGAAGCGCTTGGCGGCGGAGAAGCCGACGAGCACGGGCAAGGAGGCGAAGGCCGCGGAGGACACCAGGTTGATGAGCGCGTCGTAGTCGGTCATCACCGGGAACATCTTAATAACGGACTCCGCGCCGAAGAGGCCCTTGGCCGTGAGCACCGAGTGGAGGGCCATGAGAAGACCGCCGGCGATCAGGGCCGGGAGGACCGGGACGAAGATGTCCGCGATCATCTTCACGAAGCGGGAGAAGATATTGCCGCCGGCCTCGGCCTCTTCCTTGGCCTCGTCCTTGGAGACCTCGCGCACGCCGTGGTTTGCAACCATGTAGTCGTAGACCTGGTCGACGTCGCCGGGGCCGACGATGATCTGGAACATGCCGCCGGCGGCGAACGTCCCCTTCAGGTCTTCGTTGTCGTCGAGGGCTTGCTGGTTGATCTTGGACTCGTCCGCGATCACCAGACGGAGACGGGTTGCGCAGTGAGCCGCTGCGCTGATGTTGGAGGCTCCGCCGACTGCTTCGACGACCTCCCCTGCCACCTTGGCGTGATCCATCGCTGACCACATTCCTTTCTAAAAAACCCACGCAGTACGTCATTGTCCGCAGCGCGCTGGGCGGTGTGTAGCAATCGATTGACATATTAGGATGACAGACCTCACTATGGCAAGGTGATGAGGGAAAATCTCACGCCAGCGACATGAGAAACCGCCCACATGGGACGAGGCCGTGGCCACTCAAGCAGCCACGGCCTCGTCCTCGGGTCGCTCAGTCGGCGCGCGCGGCGCTCACGTTCGTCACGGAGGCGGCACCCGAGAGCGCCACTCCGGCGCCCTCGCCGCGCAGGAAGGTGCGGGTCGTGAAGACGCGCGAGCCGTCGCCCAGGTAGATCTCGGTGATCGAGCGGTCGTGCAGGATCTCCACGCGGCGCGCCTCCCCCGCGTCCAGGGTGACGACGCGGCGGCCGCCGTGGGGGTAGCGAGTGCCGCTCAGGTCGACGGTGAGGCGTCCATCTTCAAGAGTGACCGACAGGCCCGACTCCTCGCCGATGCGCACGGACAGGGCCCCCTCGTAGGAGGCGTCGAAGGACAGCCGCCACGAGCGCGAGCCGACGAGCTCGACCACGCGGGCCCCGGCCTCGTCCCCGGGAGCGCCCTCGAGCGTGGCGGGTGCCAGTGGCAGGCCCGGCAGGTAGGGGCGGGCGATGACGCGGCCGCCGCGCAGGCTCAGGGCGCGCGGGGCGGTGAAGCAGTGTACCCAGCCGCCGGTCTCGATGGAGGGCTGGTCGTCCTCGCTCGCGTTGCCTGCCCACCCGAAGAGGAGGGTCGGCAACGCCGGCGGCGTGGAGGCGGAGCGCGCCATGATCTGGGGCGCGTAGAACTCGGTGCCGCGGTCGAGCTCCTCGAAGGAGCCGTCGGCGCCCCGCAGCTCGGTTCCGACGAGCTCACCGACGACGGCGACGCACGGGAAGACGTTTTCGAAGCCTTCGCGCTTCGGCGAGATACCCTGCGGGCAGAAAATCAACACGTCGTGAGCTCGGCCGGTCTGCTCGTCCGTCAGGCGCACCAGGTTGGGGCACTCCCACATGTAGCCGAAGGCGTCGAAGGCGCCGCCGGCGTCGGGGAAGGTCATCTCACCCTCGCACTCCCACGCGCGCAGGTCGGACGAGCGGTAGAGCAGGGCCGCGCCCGTGAGGTTCTCGCGCTGGACGCCCAGCAGCATCCGGTAGGAGCCGTCCGCGTCGCGCCACACCTGAGGGTCGCGGAAGTGCGCGGTGTAGCCGTCCGGCTGGCGGCCGATGACCGGGGGCACCTGCTTGTCGAAGGTGACCATGTCGGTCGTCGTGACGACGCACTGGGTGGCCTCGCGCTCCCCCGTCTCGGCGTCCTTGTAGTTACCGGTGTACCACAGCTCGACGTGATCGCCGACCTCGATGGCGGTGCCCGAGTAGGCGCCGTTACGGTCCTGGCGGGCATCGGGCAGGATCGCGGGGGCGTGATAGTCCCAGCGGGTCAGGTCACGCGAGGTGGCGTGGCCCCAGTAGACGAGCTTGCGCGGATGCTCGGGCGTGTACTGGAAGAAGGCGTGGTACGTCCCGTCGACCTCAATGAGGCCGTTCGGGTCGTTCAGCCGGCCCACCGGGGGCGCGACGTGGAAGAGCGGGTAGTCGGGATCGTGAGGGGCGCGCGACGAGGCCTCGGCAGCGAGGGCGGACGCGAGAAAATCTTCGGCCATGACCTCACGGTAACACCCCGGAGGAGACAAACGCGCGGGCGGGACGCTTGCGTCCCGCCCGCGCGCATTCACGCTCGCTCACCCTCGGCCACAAGGGGCGGCGTTGCAAGGAAAAACCCTGCTTAGGCCCCCGTGACGTCGTCGGGGTGAACGTCCGCGTAGCGGGCAAGCTCCTCCTCGACGATCGCTTCGTCAAGCTTGACGAAGACCGGCGTGGGCTTGGCGATCGGGGTGCCGGGCGTGATCGGGTGGCGCTCCCAGGTGGGAACGTGCGTGTAGTCGCCGGTGATGATCGGGTAACCGGCGCGCCCCTCGAAGTCGGCGGGCAGGACCTGCGGGTCGAGCTCTTCGACCTCCTCGATATGGGGCATGGGCGCGATCGCGCCCTCGCCGCCCATGACGCGGTCGATGTCGTTGGCCGCGTGGGGCAGGAACGGGGAGAGCATGAGGTTGAGGTCCGCGACGGCCTGGGCGAGGGACCACAGGACAGTGGCGAGGCGCTCACGCTGCTCGGGGGCCTTGAGCTTGAAGGGCTCGGTGTCGGTCACGTACTTGTTGGCCTCGCCCACCAGGCGCATGGCCTCGGACAGCGCCGCCTTCTGGCGGTGGTGGCGGATGAGGTTGCCGACGGTGGCAAAACCGGCCTCGACGGCGTCCAGGAGGGCGCGGTCGATGTCCTGCAGCTCACCGGGGGTGGGGATCTCGCCGAACTTCTTGGCGATCATGGAGGCCGTGCGGTTGACCAGGTTGCCCCAGCCGGCGACGAGCTCGCCGTTGGTGCGACGCACGAACTCGGCCCACGTGAAGTCGGAGTCCGAGGTCTCGGGGCCGGCCGCGCTGATGAAGTAGCGCAGGGCGTCGGCCTGGTAGCGCGAGAGGAAGTCGCGCACGTAGATGACGATGCCGTGCGAGGAGGAGAACTTCTTGCCCTCCATCGTGAGGAACTCGGAGGAGACGACCTCGGTGGGCAGGTTGAGGACGCCGAGGTCACCGGGGGTGCCGCCCTTGGAGCCCTGGCCGTTGTAGCCAAGCATTTCGGCGGGCCAGATCTGGGAGTGGAAGACGATGTTGTCCTTGCCCATGAAGTAGTAAGACAGGGCCTCGGGGTCGTTCCACCACTGGCGCCACGCCTCGGGGTCGCCGGTGCGGCGCGCCCACTCGATGGAGGCGCTCAGGTAGCCGATGACGGCGTCGAACCACACGTACAGGCGCTTGGTGGGCTGGTCCTCCCAGCCGGGCACCGGGATACCCCAGTCGATGTCACGCGTCATCGCGCGGGGGCGGATGTCCTCCAGGAAGTTCTTGGAGAACTTGATGACGTTGGGGCGCCACGTGCCCGACTGTTCGCGCTCGTCGAGCCAGGCTGACAGGGCGTCGGCCAGGGCGGGCAGGTCCAGGAAGTAGTGGACGGACTCCACGAAGTTGGGGGTCTCGCCGTTGATGCGCGAGTGCGGGTTGATGAGCTCGGTCGGGTCCATCTGGTTGCCGCAGTTGTCGCACTGGTCGCCGCGCGCGCCCTCGGCGCCACAGATCGGACAGGTGCCTTCGATGTAGCGGTCGGGCAGGGTGCGGCCGGTGGACGGAGAGATGGCGGCGCGCGTGACCTGCTCGATCATGTAGCCGTTGTCGCGCACGGTGGCGAACATGTCCTGGACGACGCGGTAGTGGTTGCCGGCGGTCGTGCGGGTGAAGAGGTCGTAGGACAGGCCGAGCGCCACGAGGTCCTCGACGATCAGTCGGTTGTTGCGGTCTGCGAGTTCGCGGGCGCTCATGCCCGCGCCGTCGGCGGCCACCAGGATCGGGGTTCCATGCTCGTCGGTGCCGGAGACCATGAGGACGTCGTGGCCGGCCATTCGCATGTACCGGGAGAAGACGTCGGAGGGGACACCGAATCCCGCAACGTGGCCAATATGACGGGGGCCGTTGGCGTAGGGCCATGCGACGGCGGACAGAATGCGACTCATAGCCCCTAACAATACTGCGTAGCTGTCCCGAACGGGGAACCGGCCGCATGTCGAGGAATCGAAACAGGCGATCGCCGACTGTGAGCCGGGTGATACCCTTAGGGAAATTACTGATGTATCAGGGAGGTCCCATGCCCCGCGCACTCATTATCGTCGACGTTCAGCCCACGTTCTGCGAAGGGGGTGCCCTCCCGGTGACGGGCGGTAACGCCGTCGCCGAGGCCGTGGCCGCCTACGTGGACGCGCACCGCGACGAGTACCAGCTGATCGTCACCACGCAGGATTGGCATATCGATCCGGGCGCTCACTTCTCCGAGACGCCGGATTTCGTGGACACGTGGCCGCCGCACGGCGTGGCGGGCACGGCAGAGGCCGAGCTGCACCCGGCGCTCGCGAACGTCAACGCGGACGTGACGGTCAAGAAGGGCCAGTACAAGGCCGCCTACTCGGGCTTCGAGGGAACGACCGAGGATGGCAAGACGCTGGAGGAGGCGCTGCGCGACGCTGGCATCACCGAGGTGGACGTCGTGGGGTTGGCCGAGTCGCACTGCGTCGCGTGCACGGCCGTGGATGCCGTTCACGCCGGGTTCCCGACGCGCGTCCTGCGTGAGCTGACCGCCCCCGTCACCGAGGAGCTGGGCGCGCAGGCCCGCGAGTGGATGACGTCGGAGCACGTCGAGATCGTCTGAGGCTCCCCGGCCTCGTTACTTCGCGGCAAGCGCGGCCTTGTAGAGGTCGTTCTTGCGCGCGCCCGTCGCCGCGGCCACCTCGGCTGCGGCGTCTTTGAGGCGCATTCCTTCCGCCGCGAGCGCCAGGACCGCGCCGACGTGGTCTTCGGCGCGCGCGCTGTGCTCGTACCCGGCGACGACGATCGTCACCTCGCCGAGCACGTCGCCCGCGTCCTCCGCGAGCTCTCCCAGCGTGCCGCGGCGCACCTCTTCGTAGTCCTTGGTGAGCTCGCGGCACAGCGCGGCGGGGCGCTGCGCCCCGAAGACCTCGGTCATGCGCGCGAGTGTGGCGGCGGCGCGCCTGGGCGACTCGAAGAAGATGAGCGTGTGCGGGTCGGTGGCCAGGTCCTGCAGGTAGCGCGTGGCCTCCCCGTCCTTGCGCGGCAGGAACCCCTCGAAAGCGAAGCGGTCGGAGGGCAGGCCGGACAGGGCGAGCGCGACGAGGGGGGCGGAGGGCCCGGGCAGGACGGATAGGGGGACGTCGGCGTCGATGGCGGCGCGCGCCAGACGGAAGCCCGGGTCGGAGACGGTGGGCATGCCCGCGTCGGAGACGAAGACGACGCGCGCCCCGCCCTGGGCGGCCTCGACGATGCCGGCGGCTTTGGCGGCCTCGTTGTGGTCGTGCAGGGCAACCAGGCGCCCACCCAGCGTGATGCCCAGGCGCGAGGCCAGAGCGAGGGCGCGTCGCGTGTCCTCGGCGGCAACGATGTCTGCCCCTTGCAAGGCTTCGACGACGCGCGGGGAGGCGTCGCGCACGTCCCCGATGGGGGTGGCGGCCAGCAGGATCGACCCTCCCGGCTGACGGTAGGGTTCGCTTCCGCGCTGCGGATTCGGGGACGAGGCCTGGGCACTCTCAGCGGGTCGGTTCAGGTCGGTTGCGGCGTCCATGCCGGTATCGTCTCACCCCCGCGAGAGGAGCGCACGACGCGGGTTCGATGGGGGGCGCAGGACTGTACTAGAAGTTGTACACGAGGATGGCGAGGGGCTTTGTCTGGCTGACGTAGCATGAAATGGATACCCATTAACGTGTTGCTCTTGGAGACCCAGCATGCGTATTCGGAACCCCCGGCGATCGGTCCTCACCGGCGCGGTCGCAGCCCTCGGCGTCTTTTCACTCGTCCTGGCGTTCATCGCACCCGGCGTCGAAGAAACCAAGGTCGACCTCAACGACGGCGGCGTGTGGGTCACCAACGCGAAGCGAGGCATCGTCGCACACGTGAACGTCCCGGCACGCCTCATGGACGCGGGGCTGCACGCGGCATCCTCAGCCTTCGACGTCTTCCAGAACGGCGAGCAGGTCCAGCTCTCCGATCAGGCGGCCAACACGCTGTCTCCCATTGACGTCACAACGGCCACCTTGACGTCGGCAGTGGACTACCGGGGAATGACCACGGACGTGCGCGGCGGCACAATCGCGGTCACGGACGCGCCCAACGGCAAGGTGTGGGTGCAGCAGGCAGACCACCCCGCGCCCATCAACGCGGACGATGCGGACGCCAGTATTTCTGACGTACCCGGCGCGATCACGACCGTGGACTCGGAGGGCAACGTCCACGCGGTGTCCGCCGAGGCTGGGCGCGTGACGTCGTTGCTGAAGCGCCGCGCGCTGACGGACACCAAGACCACACCCCTGACGGGCATCGGCGCCACCGACTACCTGCAGATCGCGGCCGTCGGAACCGAGGTGGTCGTCTGGGACCAGGACACGTCCACGCTCTACCTGCCGGGCGGCAAGACGCAGCGCATTGACGGTGAGCGCGTCGTCCTCCAGGACACCGGGCCGAAGACGAACGAGGTCCTACTCTCCTCCCCCGACGCCCTCATCAGGGTTCCCATCGGCGGCGGGAGCCCTACGACCGTGCCGGCGCCCGCCCCCGGTGGCAACCCCACCCGCCCGGTCGCGCACAACAAGTGCGCGTACGCGGCCTGGTCGGCAACCGGCGCGTTCGTGAGGGATTGCCCCTCCGACGCGGATGACCGGGAGATGGTCGTCGACTCCCTCGCGAGTGCCGAAAAGGCTATTTTCCGCACCAATCGTGACGTCATCGTCCTCAACGACATCGAGAAGGACGGCCTGTGGTTGCCCGACTCCGACATGATCCTGGTCGACAACTGGGATCAGCTGGAATCGAAACTCGAGTCTGAGAAAGAAACCGATGACCAGTCCGTCGACGACATCGACAACACGGTCGCACCCGACCGTAACCAGGACAACACGCCGCCCGAGGCCGTGGACGACGACTTCGGGGTGCGCGCAGGAAAGACCGTGATCCTTCCTGTCCTCATGAACGATTCCGACGCCGACGGCGACTTCATGACGGCCTCAGCGCTCACGCAGCCCTCCCTCGGCCAGGTCAGTGTCGCCCGAGAGGGTGCGGCCCTGCAGATCGCCGTCAACAAGGACGCGTCGGGCACGTCGACCTTCGATTACGAGGTCTCGGATGGGCGGGGTGGAACCGCGCAGGCCCACGTGACGCTGACCGTCCACGGCGACGACGTCAACGAGGCGCCCGTGCAGAAGATCGTGCCCTCCGTCTCCCTGGGTCAGGGCGGTCGGAGCACCGTCAACGGGCTGACGAACTGGGTGGACCCCGACGGAGACCCCTTCTTCCTGGCTGGCGCGACCGCCCCCACGGGGATGACGGTGAACTCCCACGAAAACGGCAACGTTGAAATCATCGATGCCGGGCACGCGCCCGGCAAGGACGCGGTCGCGATCAGCGTGTCCGACGGGCGCGACGCGGGCGACGGCTCGATTAACGTCACCGTCAAGGAAAGCGCCAATGAGCCGCCGGTTGCAAACGCCGACCACCTCGTCGTGCGTGAAGGCGCATCCGCGTCGATCTCGCCGATGGCTAACGACACCGACCCCAACTCTGACACGCTCAGGCTCGTCTCCGTGGACGACGTGCCCGCCGGCATCACCGCCGTGATGGATTCGACGGCGGGAACAATCACGGTGGACGGCAACACCGCCGGCACCTACTACCTGTCGTACACGATCACGGATGGGCCCACGACAGCGACCGGCATCATCCGCGTGGACGTCGCCCCCACCGGTTCCGACCTGCCGCCCAGCACCGAGGACGACCTCGGGGTCCTGCCAGACGGCGGTCAAGTGCTCGTGGACCTGCTGGCCAACGACTCGGACCCCACCGGCGGCGTCCTCACCGTCCAGCAACTAGACGTGCCCACGGGTTCTCCCCTGGCGGTCGCACTCGTCAACCGCCAGATGGTGCGCGTGACCGCACCCTCCGGCCTCTCAAACCCCGCATCGTTCACCTACACGGTGTCCAACGGGGTTGCCACGGCCTCGGCGACGGTGACGATCCTGCCCGCCCCCGCCAACACCGAATCCGCGCCGCCCGAACTGAACGACGATTCCCTGGTCGTGCGCGTCGGGGACGTGGCCTCCGTGTCGGTCCTGGATAACGACCGCTCCCCCGCGGGGCTCAAGCTCACGGTCTCCAGCGAACTCCAGCACGAGATCCCCGCCGACCTGGGCAGCGTCTTCGTCTCGAATAACGTCGTGCGCGTGCGCGGCGGCTCCCGGCCCGGTTCGGGGCGCATCGTCTACACGGTCTCCGACACGGCCGGTAACGTCGCCTCGGCCGTCGTCAACCTGACCGTCGTCGCCATGGACGAGGACACGAACACCGCGCCTCGCCCGAAGGACGTTGTCGCCCGCACCGTCGCCGGGCACAAGGTCACGATCCCCATTCCGTTGGAGGGCATCGACGCCGAGGGCGACTCCGTGACGCTCGTCGGCATGGCCTCGTCGGCGCGCCTCGGGACCGTCACCCAGGTGGGGTCGAACTTCGAGTACACGCCCGGCAACGACGTCCAGGGAACGGATTCCTTCACCTACGTCGTCGAGGACGCGCTGGGGAAGCAGGCCATCGGCGGGATCCGCGTCGGCGTCGCGCCTCGCCCCTCCCTCAACCAGGCGCCCGTCGCGATGCCGGACTCCGTGAGGGTGCGTCCGGGCACCAAGGTGTCGGTCGCCGTTCTGGCCAACGACATTGACCCCGACGGCGATCCCCTGACCCTCGCGCAGGGGTCCGTGTCCGCGCCCGCGGGCATCGACGTGACGGAACGCGCCGGACGTATCGTCTTTACGGCGCCCCAGCAGGAGGGCACGCACGTGATCTCCTACGCCATCGAGGACGGGGCTGGCGGCCGCGCCGAGGGCGTGTGCTCCGTCGTGGTCACCCCCACCGCACCGCTCCTTGCTCCCATCGCCCGCGACGACGAGGTGTCCCTGGCCGACGTGCAGGCGGCCTCCGGGTCCGTCTCGGTCGACGTGCTGAGAAACGATGAGGACCCCGACGGCGATATCCAGGACGATACGCTCTCCAGCCCGGATTCGGGCATCGGCACCTCCGGTGAGACCCTCACGATTCCCCTGTCCCCGAAGCCGCAGACCGTCATTTATACGGTGACCGACCACGACGGACTGTCCGCGTCGGCTATTGTGCGCGCGCCCGGAACCGAGATCACCCGCCCAACGCTGGACACCCGCGCCCTGCCGATCAAGGTCACGGCCGGCGTCACCAAGGAGATCGCGCTCAACGACTACATTCTGACCAGGTCCGGGCGCTCCGTTCAGCTGACCGGCGACACCAAGGCCAGCGCCGGCCTCGGCTGGGACGGCTCCACACTGGTCAAGGACACACGCACGCTCACCTACACTGCGCTGGAGGACTTCTCGGGCCCGACCTCCATCATCGTGGAGGTCACGGACGGCTCTGACGCCTCCGACGCGACGGGCATCGTGTCCACGCTGGCCCTGCCCGTCCTGGTCGAATCCGCCCACAATCGCCCGCCGCGCATCGTGCCGACCCGCGTCGACGTCGCCGCCGGCGAGGACGCCTCCCAGATCGCGATGGACCAGTGGGTCAGCGACCCCGACGGCGACGACCCGGCGGGCATGACCTACACGATCACGGACAAGCAGGTGGAGGGAGTCAGCGCCTCCGCCTCCGGCTCCACCCTGTCGGTGTCCGCCGACGCCGAGGCACCCAAGGGCCAGGCCGGGCAGCTGACCATCGAGGTCACCGACCAGCAGGGCGCCTCGGCGAGCGCGAGCGTGCCCGTCAACGTCATCGCGTCCTCCAAGCCGCTCGTGCAGACCAGCCCAGGCCAGATCACCCTCAACGCCGGGGAATCCAAGACCGTCGACATCTCCGAGTACGCGACCAACCCGCTGGCCGACCAGGGGCCCCTCACCATCATGGGCGATCCTGCCACCTCCGCAGGCGGCAGCGCCACGGCCTCGGGGTCGACCATGACCATCCAGGCCGACGCCGGCTTCAACGGCTCCTTCACCGTGACCTACCGCGTGCAGGACGCGACCAAGGACGTCGAGCGCGAGGTCCAGGGAACGATTCAGGCGACCGTCCTGGACAAGCCCGGCGCGCCCACGGGGGCGAGCGCGGTATCTAACAGCGCGGGCACGGCCCTGGTGTCGTGGAGCGCGGGGGCGACGGGCGGATCCCCCATCACCTCCTTCACCGTCACCGACCACACGCAGGGCGACTCCAAGTCCTGCGGCGCGGTCACCCAGTGCCTCTTTGACGGACGCACGAACGGCACCGAGCACACCTTCTCGGTCACCGCGACGAACGAGGTCGGGGAAT
Source organism: Schaalia sp. HMT-172 (assembly GCF_030644365.1). NCBI lineage: Bacteria > Bacillati > Actinomycetota > Actinomycetes > Actinomycetales > Actinomycetaceae > Schaalia > Schaalia sp. HMT-172. The sequence continues at coordinate 569,138 of NZ_CP130058.1, read as the reverse complement.
CCGATCCCTCCAACAAGACGAGCGTCCTCATCGACGCCAAGCCCGAAACCCCCGGCGCGCCCACCGTGAAGCCCGGCGACGGGTCCATCACCGTGTCGTGGGCAGCTCCGGTCAACACCGGTTCCGACCTGGAGGGCTACGACGTGGAGCTCTCGCCGGCCGATGTAGTAGTACCACCGGCCGGCGCAAACAAGACGTCCCTGACGATCTCCGGCCTGTCGAATGGCCACGAGTACAGGGTTCGGATCAGGGCTCGCAATAGGAACTACACGTCCGAGTGGTCGTCCTTCTCCCAGGGCGTGACGCCCTACGGCGCGCCGGGAGCCCCGTCGGGAGTCAGCGCCACCTTCTCGAATGGCACCGCGCAGGTCAGGTGGAACGAACCGTCCAATACGAACGGTCGTAACATCGAGCGCTACACGGTGAGCGCGACCGGCGCCGACCCGGTTGAGGTCGATGCTCCGTCCACCTCCGCGTCCGTCAAGGTCGGTTACCACGAACAGCAGGTCTCCATCAGCGTCACCGCCGTCAACGACACAAAGGATCCCGACGCACACACCTCGCCCGCGGCGACGACCACCGTGTGGGCCGTCGACCAAGTCAACGCCCCCACGATCACGTCACTGAAGGCCACGGGTAACTCGAAGGAGATCGCGTTCAACGTCCAGTTCCAGCCGGGCAACGGATGGAGCAAGAACGACGTCGTCGACTACCAGTGGACGACCGACAACGGGGGCCACTGGGACTCCCTGTCCAGGGATGGCGTTCACACCGTCACCAGCCCGGCGCTCACGGATGGTGTCGACGCAACGCTCCAAGTCAAGGTGACCGTCCGCAAGGCCGGCACCGATAAAACATCCGAAGCGGTGGCCACCGGCGGCACCGTGAGTTCCTTCGGTCCCCCCGCGACACCATCCGTATCGTGTCAGCCCGGCGGACCCGGGTGGGTCAATTGTTCCTGGAGCAATGCAGACAACGGCGGCAGGAGCGCAAGCCTGGTCCTCACGGGAGCTGAGAATACGACCATTGAGCTGACACGCGACGGACACCGCGAGTTCAACCCCGGCGAAGGCGGCAGCGCGCAGCTGTGCATCAAGGCCGTCCAGACCTCGAGCGAAAAGGGAACACGCGAGTCCAGTCCACAGTGCGCCAGCGCCACGGCCCCCAGCTACGCCCGCAGCGCCAGCGGATTCAGGGGCGGCTCGGGCAAATGCGTGTCCGGCTCATGTGGAAGCGGTCCTTTCGACAAGGTGGGGGTGGACCTGTCCGGGTGGCCTCCAAACGCCACTGTCAGGTGCTCCGGAACCTACGACAACAAAAATGCCTCGGTGACCCTGCAGGTTGACGGCAACGGAAACTGGAGGGGGGTCCCCGGGACGGATGGTATCCGCGGGTGGACCCTGAACGGACAATATGTTTACTACCTGGTCGGAAACAATGACAAAGATTTCAACGGCTGGTTCACCTGCACTCAGTAGTAGCACGCGCAACCACAACAAACAAGACCCTTTCACACAGCACAACTAAGGACAACAATGGAAGTCACCGAAGACAATGCTCACTGGTTCGCGGACTCTTTCACGAGGATCACGAACAACGTCGGCAAGGCCCTCCTGGGCAAGGAAGACGTCATCCGACTGGCGCTGACCTGCATGTTCGCCGAGGGTCACCTGCTCTTGGAGGACGCCCCGGGAACCGGCAAGACGGCGCTGGCGCGCGCCATCGCCGCCACCGTGCACGGGACGCATTCGCGCATCCAGTTCACGCCCGACCTGCTGCCCTCCGACATCACGGGCGTGACCATTTACGATCAGCGGACGGGCTCGTGGGACTTCCACAAGGGCCCCATCTTCGCCTCGATCGTCCTGGCCGACGAGATCAACCGCGCCTCGCCCAAGACCCAGTCGGCTCTGCTGGAGGTCATGGAGGAAGCCCAGGTCACGGTCGACGGCGTGCGCCGCGAGACGGGACGCCCCTTCATGGTCATCGCCACGCAGAACCCTGTCGAGCAGGCCGGCACCTACCGCCTGCCCGAGGCTCAGCTGGACCGCTTCCTCATGAAGACGTCGATCGGCTACCCAGGCCGTGAAGCCGGCATCGACGTCATCCTCGGCTCGGCCGCCCCCGACCGCACGCGCGCCCTGGACCCCGTGATCTCCACGAAGGCTGTCGCCGACATGGCGGACCTGGCGGCCAACAACTACGTCGACCGCTCGATCGCCGCTTACGTCCAAGACCTGTGCGAGGCGAGCCGCGCCGACTCCGAGGTCCGCATCGGCGTGTCCACGCGAGGCGCGATCGCGATGATGCGCGCGGCCCGCGTGTGGGCGATCGCCCAGGGCCGTAACTTCGTGATCCCCGACGACGTGCAGGCCCTGGCCTCGCGCGTGTGGGCGCACAGGCTGGTCCTGGACCCCGACGCCGAGTTCGGCGGGGCCACGCGCGAGGGCGTCATCGAGCGGGCACTGGGAGCGATCGCCGCCCCGGTCATGAAGGGCTGAGGACTGTGGCACCGCGTTCCGTCGCCGACAAGCGCCACCTGCGCGAGCGCCTCGACGCCGTCACTCGCGCACGCGTCGGACTCGCGCGTGCCTCGGCGGCGGTCGCATCCTCCTGGCGGCACGTCATCGACGCGCTGCGCCGCGTCCGAGGCGTGGGCGCGCTCATGCGGCTCGGGTCCTCCGTGACCCCGCTCGGCTGGGGGACAACGCTCGTGGGCGCGGGCGCCGCCCTGGCGGGCTCCCTGGCCTCGTGGGTGGAGGCGGCCGTCTTCGGTTTCACGTGCCTGTCCCTGGTGGCCCTGTCCCTCCTGTGGTCGCTGGGACGGGCCGGACACACCGTCGCGCTGCGACTGGCCAACACGCGTGTGACGGTCGGGGAAAGAGCGCTCGGCGCCCTGACGGTCACCAACCCCACGTCCCGTCGCCTGCGCGCCACCAAGGTCGAGCTGTGCGTCGGCGCGGGCGCCAACTCGTTCCTGTGCCCTCCCCTGGGCCGCGGTGAGAGCCACGAGGAGGTCTTCGCGATCGCGACGACAAGGCGCGGCATTGTGGCCGTCGGCCCAGCCTCCACGATCCGCGGCGACAGCCTGGGCCTGGTCCGCCGCGTCCAGACGTGGTCGGATGCCACCGAGCTCTACATTCACCCGCGCACGGTCGCCATGAACGCCTCAACGGTCGGTTTCATCCGCGATATCGAGGGCGCGACCACGCAGGACCTGTCCTCCGCGGACGTGTCCTTCCACGCCCTGCGCGAGTACGTGCCCGGCGACGACCGGCGCGCCATCCACTGGCGCTCCACGGCACGCATCGGCAAGCTCATGGTCCGCCAATTTGAGGAAACGCGCCGCTCCCACCTGCTGATCGTCCTCGACCTCGACACCGACGCGTGGGCCAGCGACGACGAATTCGAGATCGGTGTCTCCGCCGCTGCCTCCATGGCGCGCGCGGCCCTGGTCGACGCGAAAGAAGTGTCGGTCCACACCCAGGCGGGCCACCTGAAAACCCCCACCCCGATGCACGCGATGGATTCCCTGTCCGGCGTGGAGCGCGTCCTAGGCGCTGAACGCATCAGCGCGCTCACTCAGCGCGCCGGGACCGAGGCCTCCCAGGCCTCGACCGCCGTCGTCATCTCGGGATCGCGCACGCACCTGGCCGACCTGCATGCGGCGCTCACGCGGCTTCCCCTCGACATGGTGATCACCGGCGTGCGCATCGACACCGACTCGGACTTCGAGCTGCGCACCCTCGGCAACACGCCGGTCGTCGTCGCCCCGACCCTGGATGACTTCGCCATCGGAATGTGGAAGGCCCTCGGATGACGTCCCACCCCTCCCCCACGTCCCGCGCGACCTCGCCGGCCCTGCGCCGCTGCGTCGACGCCCTCGCAGTCGTGTCGATGCTCGTCGCGGCGGCCCTCATTCACGGGCCGGTCTTCGGCGGACACGCAGGCTACGTCGCGGCCCTGGGGGGCCTGGTCGTGGGCCTCCTGGTCGCCGCACTCACGGCCGCGGCGCGCGTGCGCGCCATCGGGTCGACGCTGGCGCTCGCCGCCGCCTATCTGCTGACCGGCGGGGCGCTGGCCCTCCCGACGACGACGATCTTCCACGTGGTGCCCACGCGGCGAACCATCCAGATGCTCGTCGTCGGCCTGATCACCTCGTGGAAGGATCTGCTGACGGTCCAGCCGCCCGCAGGCATCTTCGTGGGCCCCGCGATCATGCCGTTCCTGAGCGCCCTGGTCACCGCATTCGTCGCGCTCACCATCGTGTTGCGCACCAAGCGACCGCTGTGGGCGCTGGCTCCCGTCGGGATCCTGGCGCTCCTGGGCATCATCTGGAGTTCTCAGCTAGCTCCCCTCGCCCTGCCGATCGGCCTGTTCAGCGTGGTCGTGGGCATCGCCTGGTCCGCGTACGTCACCAGTCGCGCCCGCCGCGAAGGCAGCCGCGGGATCGTCGAGTTCAACGATTCTACGGTCACGCCCACGGCCCGCCGAGGCATCGGCGCGGTCACGCTGATCATCCTGGCCCTCGCGATCGCCGTTCCCCTCACGCGCATCGTCGTCACGGATTCGCACCGAGTGGTCGCACGTGACTACGTCGAGCCGCCGCTCAACCTCCAGGAGTATCACTCCCCTGCCACCCAGTTCCGCTTCCTCAACACGACCGATAAGGACACCGATCTGCTGACGGTGGACGGGCTGCCCGAGGGCGGCAGGCTCCGTCTGGCGACCCTGGACTACTACGACGGGACCGTCATCCAGATCGCCGCGAACGCTAACGGGTCGGGTTTCCGCCACGTTGGCCCCTCGTTCTACGAGACGCCGCTGCCCGCCGGCGCCGAGGCCTCGAACGTGACCGTGCGCGTCGAAGGCTATTCGGGGAACTGGGTGCCCACGGTCGACGGCGTCCGGTCGCTGGAGTACACCTCCGATCGCGCGGGGCAGCTCGCGGACGCGCTCTACTTCCACGACCACTTAGAGACGGCGCTGTCCACGGTGCGCCTCGCGCAGGGGGACACCTACCGTGTCAGCGGCATCGTGACCCATCAGTGGAGCGACGAGGAACTTGAAGGCCGCGCCTTTTCATCAATGGCGCCTCCCTCCGATGAAGGTGTTCCCTCCGACGTGTCCGACGCGGCCAACGAGATGATCGGGGACGCCGCGCCCGGCATCGCCCAGGTCCGCGCCATCCAGCGCACGCTCCACGATCAGGGCTTCTACTCCGACGGCTCCGATCAGCTGTCTTTGCCGGGCCACCGCACGTCGCGCATCGAGGATTTCCTGAGCGCCGATCAGCTCATCGGCGATGACGACCAGTATGCGGTCGCGATGCTCCTCATGTTGCGCTCGCGACAGATCCCCGCCCGGATCGTCATGGGTTTCCACCCGGAGACCCCGGCCTCGGGACAGTTGACGCTGACGGGTAAGGACACGCACCTGTGGGTCGAGGTCCCCTTCGAGGGCGTGGGCTGGGTGCCCTTCGACCCGACGCCCCCGCGCGACCACGTCCCCCAGACGGAGGTCCCCAAGCCGAAGCCCGACCCGAAGCCGCAGGTACTCCAGCCGCCAGACCCGCCGCAGGACCCCGCGGAACTGCCTCCGGACACCTTCGACGATTCGGACGATGACGAAGACGGCTGGCCCGCGTGGATCCGCGTTCTCCTCGCGATCCTGGGCTGGGGCGCCGTGGGCGTCCTGGTGCTCTCCCCGATCTGGGGTCTGCTCCTGTTTAAGGCGCTGCGTCGGCGACGCAGGCGCACGGTCGGCACTGACGAGGAACGCAGCGCGGGCGCGTGGGACGACGTGGTCGACTACGCGACGGACACGGGCCTGCGCGTCCCGATTCGGGCGACCCGGCTCACGCAGGCGCGCGCGATCGACGCGAGGCTGATCGACCGCCGCGCCGACATCCCAGCGGATACCGGCTTTCACCGGTGGGACGAGCAGTGCACCGCCCTGGTGTTCATGGCCCGTTCGATGGACGCGGTCGTGTTTTCCGACGCGGGCGCCCGGGGGCGCGCGGCGGAGCGTTCCTGGGAGATCAGGGACGAGGTCGTGGCCGCGATTTCGGGGAAGACGCCCTGGTATCGGCGCTACTGGGCGCATCTGTCGGTGAGGTCGCTGTGGATGCGCAGGGTTCCCCTGCGCGTGCGCCTCGAACGCCTCACGGAGCTGATCGCCCAGCGGCGCCAGAAGAAGACGACACCGGCGGCCACCGACGAGGCCACACCCCTGAAAGGTACGGACAATGTATGAAATGATCGTTCCGGGCAAGTATCCCGTTCAGGTTCCTCCGCACCTGGCGGGAACCGTCGCGGTCAGCCTCGGGCGCCGACTGGCGTGGCGTATTCTCGCCATCATCATCTACGGCACGCTCGATGTATTGCTGACCTTCGCCCCCTTCTACTTGCTGGTCATCTACAGGATGTCACGGGATGCGTTCAACACACTGAACATTGTTACTGGCGTGATGGCTTTCGCATGGCTTGGCTTTGTGGTCATCAGGCTCGTGCGAACAGGGGCGACTCCTCTCATGAGCCTGACCGGCGTGCGCTGGGTGCGCGTTGACACGGGTGCCCCCGCAGGGTGGGCGGGCGTGGGAAAGCTCCTCCTGCAAAGCGTCATCGGTACGCTGACCTTCGGTGTCGGTTCCATCATCATCTGCTTCGCCAGCATGGACGAGATAAACCGGACGTGGTTCGACCGCACGCTGGGTATCGTCTCGATTAACACGAAGGCCGGACGCGACCCATACAAGACGCCCGTCACCCCGCAGCCGCAGGCGCCGGCGCAGCCGGTGGTCCAGCCGTGGAACGCGACGGCCTCGGCCGCTGCCTCCCTCCCTCCTGTACCGTCCGTGCCTTCCGCACCGCCGTCCGCGCCGATGTCCACGCTGCTGTCCGCGCCGCCCGCGCCTCCCACCCCGGAGCCAGAAGCGACGCACGTGCCGTGGGCAAGCGCCGCCTCTGACCCGGTGCCGACGCCACCCACGCAGGTCTCCGCGCAGGCATCCGCGTCGGCGGCCACGGCGCCATCCTCGGACTACATTGGCTCGACCCCGTGGTCGAAATCGGACTCCGATGCGGCTGCCAGCGAACCCGCGGCGACCGAGCAGCCGCTGTCCTTCTCGCCGTCCTCGTCCACCTATTCGACGAGCGCGCAGGCGCCTGATTCTTCCCTACCCCAGGACGACGCTGACGACCGCACGCAGCTCGGGGTGCGCTACGACACGGCTCGGGTCACCTTTGATACGGGCGTGAACTATCCATTCGGAGGCTCAATCGTGCTCGGGCGCAACCCGGTCGCCCCGGCCTCGCACCCCACCGCCTCTCCCATTCCCGTCGATGACCCGGATCGGACGGTATCGAAGACTCACGTCGTGCTGACGGCGACGCGTGAGGGTGTTCTCGTCGAGGACCTGCACTCGACCGGGGGAACGGTCGTCGTTCGTGCCGACGGTGAGGAAACGCCGGTCCTGCCCGGCGTTCCCGTCCACGCGCGCGCCGGAGACACCGTCCGCTACGGGCAGCGGAGCGTGGTCATCGATGGATAGCGCAATCGCCGAGGCGGTCGGCCCGGCGGGCGCACGGCTCGTCATTGCGCACGCGGCCCGCACGGACGTGGGGCGTCGGCGCGTCCGCAACGAAGACTCGTGGGGTGCGGCCTTCCCCGCCTACTTCGTTGCGGATGGGATGGGCGGCAACGACGCGGGCGACATCGCGTCGAGGGCCGTGGTCGATGCGGTGTGCGGCTCGTTGGAACTCGGCGCGTTCGCGACGCCAGCCCTGCTGTCGGAGGCGGTTTCTCGCGCCGCGGCCTCGGTTTGTGCGCTGGGCGCCGGACACCGGGCCCCGGGGTCGACGCTGACGGGTGTTGCCTTCCAGGAGTATCGCGGCAAGCCCTGCGCGGCCGTGTTCAACATCGGTGATTCCCGTACCTATTTGCTCTCCGAGGGCAGCTTCGAGCAGATCTCCGTGGACCACTCCGAGGTGCAAGAACTCCTTGACGCGGGGTGCGTCACCGACGTCGAGGCCCGGGCGCTTCCCCGGCGCAACGTCATCACACGCGCGTTGGGGGCAGGAATGTCCGGCGATGTCGCCGCGGACATTTTCATGGTTCCCGTCCACTGCGGCGACCGGTGGGTCATCTGCTCCGACGGGCTGTCGGGGGAGGTGACGGACGCGCTCATCGAGATGATCGTGCGACACGTGACGGATCGCGAGCAGGCGACCGACGAGCTCATCGCTCAGGCGCTGGGCGCCGGAGGAAAAGACAACGTCACCGTCATCATCGTGGATGTTGTGGAGGCCTCGCCCGAGTGGGGGCAGCCGAGCAGCGGCGATGAGACGGTCGATAACGATGCGACCCTCAGTGGCCCGACTCACGCTGGCCTGCCGTCGGTGTCGGCGCAGGAGGGACCGCACGCACACGGAGTGGAGGAATGCCATGCGTAGACGCACGTGGACGCCCGGCGGCTACCCTGCCGCTGTGACCGAGCGCGGGATTTTCGTTCTGGAGCCGGGTCATGAGGCGCTCGCCCAGCGATTCTGGGAACTCATGGTGGACGGCGCAGACCTGCCTGTCCTGTTACAGGAACTGACGTCCGCGTTCGCCGCCAACCTGGCGTCGCTGCCCAGTTTTGTCGCAATCATCGACGAGGCCGGTGGCGCGCACATCGCGGTGCGCGGCGCGTTCGAGGTCGTCGTCGATGGACCCGAGGGGCCGACGTCCGTGGCCGGAGGCAACGTCATCACGTGGTCCGAGTATCGTTTCCGGACGCACTCGGGGTGGCGGGTTGCCACGCCGGTGGACGACCTCGGGCCAGAAGAAACGCCGTGGCAGGCGCTCAGCGCGGTTCTGCCCGTGTCCACGCTCGCGTCGGGCACGGTCGGCGAGGTAGCGTGCGGCACGCCCGCCGATTCTCCCGTCAAGTCCGTGGGCTGGGACGAGGCCACCCCCGCTTCTTCCGAGACTCTGTCCTCCGAGCCTGTGTCCTCCGCGAGCGCCGTCGTCACTCCGGACGAGGTCTCCCCCGCTCTCGGTGCACCCGTTCCCTCTGCGGGCGCGCAAGCGACCCCCGAGGTGTCGTTGACTCCTGATCCCGCCCCCGCCGATTCGGGCGACGCGCCTGCCGACGGCGAGGGTTCCTCCGCCGATCTCTCCTGGCTCGCGGAGGCCTCGTCCGGGTCTGACGAACCGACGGGTGACGCCGACGATGCTTCCTTCTTTGCCGAGGATGACGATTCCCCCGCCGCGGCCTTCTTCGCGGCGGCTGCGGCCCCCTTCTTCGAGGAGGAGCCCCTTGACTCTGAGGTGCCCGCCCCCCTCGCGGACGACGAATCTGACGAACCCGACGCGCACCCGTCGGCGCCCCTCCACGACTGCGAGGCTCCCGCAGCCGAAGCGTTGGCCCAGGCCGAGAGCACGGGGGAGGAAACGCAAATCCCCTGGTACGATCGCGAGGAGGAAGCGGAGGAATCCTCGCCGGGTGACGACCGCGTCTCCTCCGGTGACGCGCAACCGGACCCCGAACCCGAAGAGGAACAGGCATTATCCCCCGCCATCGACGCGGAGCCGGGGTACGCGCCCGGGGAGCAGGGCAGCGAGGATCGCGTCTCCCCCTACGAGTACCTCTACGACGACGTGACCCGTGCGGGAACCGTCGAAGACGCGGCCGTTCGCCACGTTCGAAACTCCGATGTCATCGACGACGACCCCGTTCCCGTTCCCCCACCCCACGGCCCGTTCACCGGTAACGCGCAGGAGGCTCACCAGGAACCCACCCCCGCCCTCTCCCCGTCCCTGCCCATCTCGAGCGTTCCGCTCCCGGCCACGCCCGCGCAACCTGAACCCCCGCTCGACGTGCCACCCGGCGGCTTCTTCATCGACTCCGTCCCCGGGGTCTCCTCGGACGCGCACTCGACCCCCACTGCGAAGCCGAGCGCGACCTACCGCCGCTTCATGGAGGCCACAGCCGACGGCGACCACGATGGGATGACGACGCTCCCTCAGCGCGCCCGCGAGCTACGCGACTATGCCCGCCACGTCAACTCTGAACCCGACGAGTCATCGCAGTCCGCGTCCGTGCAGGTCTCGTCATCCGCACAGGCCTCCCCCGCCGCGGTCGGTCCGCAGGTCCTGGCCGTCTTGTGCGAGAAGGGGCACCCGAACGCGACCCATGCCTCGTCGTGTCGGATCTGCTCGTCTCCGCTGAGTAGCAGCTCCGTCACCGTCCCGCGCCCCAGCCTGGGCAGGATCGTCTTGTCAACGGGGGAAGAAGTGGCACTGGAGCAGGACATCATCATCGGGCGTCGCCCGCGATCGAGCGCAGGGGCCGGTCGGCAACCCGCGCGCCTGGTCATCGTCCCAAGCCCCCGCAAGCAGATCTCACGCAGCCACTGCGAGCTACGGATCGACGACTGGGACGTACGCCTGCACGACCTGGGTTCCAATAACGGAACGTACCTGACGCGCCCCGGGCAGGCCCCCGTGCGCCTGGACGAGAACGTTCCCACGGTGCTCAAACCGGGAGACGTCGTCGAACTGGGTGAAGAGATCTCGTTCCGGATGGAGGAGTAATGCGACGGCCACTTGACCCCCCAGCGATTCCCAACGCGACGTTCGTCCGGCACCTCGGTTCGGGCGGCTTCGCCGACGTCTACCTGTTCCGCCAGCTGATGCCCCAGCGTGACGTGGCGGTCAAGGTCCTGCGACCGGACTCCAATGCCCAGGCCTCGGCCGCCTTCGACGCGGAAGTCAACCTGATGGCCCGCGTCTCCAACCACCCGTCCATCGTGTCCTTTTACACGGCGGGAATCACGGACGACGGCCGCCACTACCTGGTCATGGAATACTGTCCTCCCCCACACTTGGGCCAGCGCTCCAAAGAGCACCGGATCCCCGTGTCGCAAGCGCTCGACATCGGCGTGCGCATCGCCGGAGCGGTCGAGACACTTCACCAGCGCGGGATCATTCACCGCGACGTGAAGCCCATGAATATCCTGTTCACACAGTTCGGGCACCCCGTCCTCACTGACTTCGGCATCGCCGCGCAGACAGGAACGGACGAGGAAACAGCCGGCGGGTTCTCCGTCGCGTGGGCGCCTCCCGAACAGCAGGACGGGACAGGCCCCTTCGGGCCCACGATCGACGTCTACTCCCTGGCTGCCACCGTGCACGGCATCCTGACGGGCCACTCGCCCTTCGAGGTTCCCGGAGGAGACAACCGCGAACTCTCCGTGCTCAACCGGGTGCTGCGCTCCCCTGTTCCCGCCATCGGTCGAAGCGATGTGCCCGCGGAACTTGAGCGTATCCTCGCGATCGCCATGTCGAAAGACCACAAGCGGCGCTACCAGTCGGCACGCGAATTTGCCCTCGCCCTGCAGCACGTCCAGTCCTCGCTGCGCCTGACCCCCACTCCCTTCGAGGCCATGGGCGTGGAGGCCCCCACCACCGCCTACGAGGACGACGAGGGGGATGAAACCAGCGCCGCGCCGATCGCCGTTTTCTCCTCGCATGTCCCGACCCCGGCCTCGTCCATCGCGGACGAGGACGACCGAACCGTCACCGTCTTGACGAAGGTGGACCCCGCCCCGGCGCCCGCGAGCGCACCCGCGCCCGTCGCTGCGCACGCACCCGCCGCTGCGCACGCCTCTGTGCACGCGCCCGCGAGTGCTTCCGCGCCCGCGTCGGGGGACGCGTCAGGGGCCGAGGACGAGGAACGCTCATCCAAGGGCTTCGGCGCGGTCGTGGCGGGGTTCTTGCTCGTGGTTCTGCTCCTCGGAGGCATCGCCTTCGGCGTGTGGACGGTGCTGCGCGGTGAGGGAACCACGAAGGCTCCCACCCAGTCCGCGGCCGACGCTCCTCCGCTTGACGGGCTTCCGTCGGCCAACGCGAACGCGTCGGTCACCGGCCTGTCGGGGACGCTCACCCCCGATGGCGTGACCTTCACGTGGGACTCGGCGGGGGCGGGAACCACGTACCTGTACCACGTCGAGGACCCCAAGGAAGAGCACGCGGTACGCCAGACGAAAGAAACCTCGGTCACCGTGCCCGCCGTGCCTGGGCGCACGTGTCTGTCCGTCGCTGTGCGCAACTCGGACGGGCGCTCCTCGAACGAGGCCATCGAATGCGTGGAGACGCCATGAGCACCGCGGGCAACGAGCACGAGGCGATCGTGGAGGAGTCGGCGGTTGTCGACTACTGCGGCGAGATCTACCCGATCCGCGCGGATCAGGAATTCCTGATCGGACGCGAAGCCGACCTGTGTATCGACGACAATCCGTTCCTGCATCGGCGCCTCGTGCGCATCAGCTGTCACGACGGCATGTGGTGGCTGGATAACGTCGGGTCGCGCATCGCGGTCACCGTCGCCGACGAGTCCGGGTCTATGCAGGCGCGGGTCGGTCCCGGGGCTCGTATCCCGCTTGTGTTCGACTCGGTCGTCGTCGTGTTCGCGGCCGGTCCCACAACCTATGAGTTCTCCGTCACCGTGAAGGGGACGACGTTCCGCAGCTACAGCGCCCCGGCCGTTGACTCCGGCGAAGTCACCGTCGGGGAAGCACGTTTCACGCCGTCACAATATCTGCTGATTCTGGCGCTGTGCGAACCCTGGCTGACGCAGGCTGGGTCGGGTCCCACCGACATTCCTCGTAACGTCGAGGCGGCGGCCCGGCTGGGGTGGTCGATCACCCGTTTCAACCGAAAACTCGACAACGTCGCCGACAAGCTCGATCGGATGGGTGTTCCCGGCATGCGCGGCCGGCCCGGGTCCTTGGCGACGCACCGGCGCGTCCGACTGGTCGAATACGCGGTCGCCGCGCGGCTGGTCTCCAGCGCCGACCTGCAGCTTCTCGACGAAGAGAAACAACGTAACCGCGCCTGCCAAGCGCCCACCGGGAAGGACCGGAGATGAAAATCAAACTGACGCTGCGCGGGCGCGGACACAGTGACAACGACCTGCTGGTCACCACCGACTCAACTGCGACTGTCGGCGATGTCGCGGCTGCCCTCGCATCCTCGGGTCCGTCTAAGAGCGCGGGAACACTCGCTTCTCCGGATTCTCTGACCCTTCGTGTTCTGGATCCTACGGACGGGCGCATCGCTTCGGTTCTCCCCTCGTCTGCTTTCGTCACCGAGACGGGACTTCAATCGGGGTCTCTCGTCGACATCGTGTCGACGAAGGACGCGATCACAGCGGGCGGCGTCGCCGGCGAGCTGCGCGTCTTGGATGGAAATGACAGGGGCATGTGCGTGCCCTTGTACTTCGGCGGCACCACCGTGGGCCGCGCGCCCTCCTGTACGGTGATGCTCAACGATCGGCGAGTGTCAAAGACTCACGCGCGTATTACCGTTGGCTCCTGTATCGAGATTCATGACCTTAATTCCGCCAACGGCGTTCTCGTCGGCAACCATCGCGTCCAGCATGCCACGGTGACCCCCGGAGACGTGATTCTCCTCGGGGACACGCAAATCCAGCTGGTTCAGACGAAGATGCCCGAGTCGACGGGGGAATCGACTGACATTGGTTTCATCAGGTCGCCCCAGGTCATCCCTCACACGAGCGCTCGGACCGTCAAGCTCCCCGAGGCGCCCACGCGTCCCAAGCCCTCGCGTTTCCCGATCATCGGCCTCATCGCGCCGCTGATTATGGGCGTGAGCATGTTCCTCATGACCCGACAGCTGACGAGCCTGTTGTTCGTCGTCCTCAGCCCGGTCATCATGCTCGGCTCGTGGTGGGATCAGCGCAGGCAGGCGAAAACCGAGTTCGCCGAGGCCATGGAACACTTCGAGGATGCCCTGCGCATCACGCACCAGGACCTGGAGGAGAGCCGACGCGAGGACATGGAATCACGCCACGCGCAGTATCCTCCGATCGACCAGGTCATTGCGGGGGCCCTGCGTCGCGACGGTTCATTGTGGATGCGGCGGCCGGAACACCCGGAGTTCCTCAGGTTTCGGCTCGGTCAGGGCACGGACGTCGCGAGGGTCACCATCGAAGGGGCGGATCAGCGCTCTGGGCTTCCGGAGGCCATCGCCAGGGTGCGTGCGCTCGCTGACGAGTATTCCCGGGTCGCACACGTTCCTCTCGTTGCGGATCTTCGGGCCTCCGGCGGCTTGGGCCTGTGCGGCCCGGCTGACATTCTCAGGCAGGCGCGCGGCGCGATTGCGGCGCAGTTGGCGGCGCAGTACTCCCCCGCAGAAGTCATCGTCACGTGCCTGACCTCCGCTGAACGGGTGGATGGCTGGGAGTGGATGAAGTGGCTTCCCCATTCCTCCTCCCCGCACTCCCCCTTCGGCTCCGGCATCCACCTGGCCTCCGACTCCACCTCGGGCAAGGTTGTGCTCTCGCAGCTTGAGGGACTCCTCGAAGCACGCAGCCAAGGGGATCCCAGCGAGGTCTGCGACCGAGGCCCCGACGTTTCTTCCGCACCGAAGGAGGAGGCATCGGGCGAGGATTCAACCAAGGAGTATCCGAATCCCATTCCCGCAGTGGTCGTCTTCGTCGACGACGTGCTGGTGGACCGAGCGCGTCTGAACCGCATTGCTGAGCTCGGCCCCGACAGGGGAATCTATGTCGTGTGGATGGCCCCGACGTTCGCCGAGCTGCCAGCGGCGTGCCGCTCGTTCATCGCCTTCAATGGCGCTCAGGCGTCCATCGGCGATGTCCGGGCCTCGCGCGCGCTCCAGGACGTGTCCGTGGACCGCGTGTCCGACGAGGAGTTGGCTTGCCTAGGCAGGTCGCTCTCGCCTCTCTTTGACGCGGGCGTCCCCGTCGACGACGACTCGGACCTGCCCGGCTCGATCTCCTACGTGGACCTGACGGGCCAGGAACTGGCGGACGATCCCAATGCGCTCATCGAGCGTTGGAGGGCCTCGCACTCGATCATCGACCGCGCTTCCGGGCGCCCACACAAGAAGATCCCCGCCGTTCCTCTGGCCGCCCTCGTTGGCCAGGGCGCGAGCGAACCCATGCAGCTGGACCTGCGCGTGCACGGCCCGCACGCGCTGGTCGGCGGCACCACTGGCGCCGGCAAATCCGAGTTTTTGCAGGCGTGGGTCCTCGGCATGGCTCAATCGGTCTCGCCTGACAGGCTGACTTTCCTGTTCGTCGATTACAAGGGTGGTTCCGCCTTCGAGCAGTGCACGGAGTTGCCGCACACCGTCGGCTTGGTCACCGACCTGTCGCCCTACCTGGTGCGCCGCGCCCTGACCTCACTGCGCGCAGAGCTGCGCTACCGCGAGCGACTGCTGAGCGAGAAACGGGCGAAGGACCTCGTCACCCTGGAGAAGTCCGGGGATCCCGACTGTCCCCCCTCGCTCGTCATCGTTGTCGACGAGTTCGCGGCGCTCGTGAACGAGGTCCCGGAGTTCATCGACGGCGTCGTGGACGTTGCGCAGCGGGGACGGTCCCTCGGCCTCCACCTTATCCTTGCGACGCAGCGCCCCGCTGGTGTCATCAAGGACAACCTCCGTGCGAACACGAACCTGCGCGTCGCCCTGCGTATGGCTGACATCGATGATTCCCAGGACGTGCTCGGCGACCACATGGCCGCCCACTTCCCGCAGAACACGCCCGGCCGTGCCGCTGCGAAAACGGGACCCGGCAGGATTTCGGTGTTCCAGTCGGCCTACCCCGGCGCCCGCACGACCGAGGGTCTCAAGACCACGCAGGTTGACATCGAAGCACTGGGCTTCGGCATGCCTCAACCGTGGAAGACGCCCGAACCCCCCAAGCCTCGCGACGATGTCCCCACTGACATTTCCCGCGTCGTTGGCACGATTCGTGCGGCCGCCGAGAAAGCGCAGATTCGCCCGCCTCGCAAACCGTGGCTGCCCGAACTCGCGCAGACCTACAACCTCGCGCATTTGCCCCAACGCTCCGACGATAAGATCGTCCTCGGAGTCTTGGACGATCCCGAGGAACAGACGCAGGAAGTCGAGTATTTCCGCCCCGATCAGGACGGACATATCGCCTACTACGGGGCGTCGGGTTCCGGAAAGACGACAGCGCTGCGCTCACTCGCGATCGCAGCAAGCATCACGCCTCGCTCCGGTCCCGTCAACGTCTACGCCCTCGACTTCGCTGGCGGCGGCCTCGACATGCTCAAGAAGCTCCCCAACGTCGGCGACGTCATCGTCGGCGACGACGACGAGCGAATCGCGAAGCTCATCACCATGCTCGGCGACATCGTCGAGGAGCGCTCAGTCTCCTACAAGGCGATCAACGCCAACCACTTGACCTCCTACCGCGAGCTGTCGGGGCACAAGGACGAACCCCGATACCTGGTGCTCATCGACGGGATCGCAGCGTTCGCCGAGACGTACCAGCTCACTGGACGCTACGCGGCGATCTGGAGCCGCTTCCAGCAGGTCCTGTCGGATGGGCGCGAAGTCGGCGTTCACTTCGCGGTGTCGGCCGATCGACCGCAGGCCATTCCGAACTCGATCACCGCGTCTTTCCAACGAAAAGTGGTCCTGCGACTGACCGACGAGGACGCCTACCTCTATTTCAATCTTCCACGCGATGTCCTGAGCGCGTCGAGCGCGCCCGGTCGCGCGATGCAGGTGGGTAACCCGAACCTCTTGCAGCTGCCGATCCTGGGCACGAACGTCACAGACTTCGCTCAGGCCAGGGAAATCGAGTCGCTCGCCGGGACCAGGTACATGCGTCAACGCACGCGGCCGGCACCGATCCGTTCCCTGCCGCTCGATATACCGGCGCGCGAGGTCGACCTCACTGTCGATGGACGCCCGGTCATCGGTGTCGAGGCTGGTTCGCTCGCTCCGATGCCGCTGCGCCCTGCGGGCACTGTCGCCATCACCGGCCCCGCCCAGTCGGGCAGGACCAACATGGTCCGGTGGCTGGCCCGCAGCGTCCACCGCGCATTCCCGAACGCGGTCATGCTGCACGCGAGCGCACGCCGCTCCCTGGTGGCGAGGGAACCGCTGTGGGCGGAGACGGCGCAGGGGGCGGACAAGATCGCGTCCATGCTGATCAAGCACGCCCACCTGTTCGAGGAGGAGGCGCCGGACAACACGCCGGGAGTCGTCCTCTTCGTCGAGGGCATCGGAGAGTTCTCCTTCTCCGCGTGCGATCAGCAGCTACAGGACGCCATCGCCTCGTCGAAGGCCAACGGTCATCTGGTCGTTGCCGAGGCCGACGTGTCGGGTTGGTCGTTCGGCGGCTCCCTGGCATCGGGCGTGCGCAGCGGGCGAACCGGGATCGTCCTGTGTCCCTCGCCCGGTGAGGGCGAGAACGCTGTCGGCGTCGCCGTGCCTGGCGTCTCTGGGCGCGAGGCCGTGCCGGGCCGCGGGTACTTTGTCCAGTCCGGTAAGCAGTGGAAAGTGCAGGTGCCCCGAGTATGACAAGACCCGATGGGGACTAGTCCCCATCGCCCATGACAAGACCGAATGATAGTTTGAGGTTACGGGCTAATCACCCTATCCGACGTGGGAACCGTCGGCCCGAACACACCAGACCTCGATACCCACCCCGGGTATCCCATTCTCAACGGAGGAACACAATGGCAAACCTGAATGTCACCTACGACCAGATGCAGTCCGCGGCGACTCGTCTGCGCAACGGTCAGAACGATCTGCAGACCAAGCTCAACGAGCTGCGCTCGCTGGTCCAGCAGCTGGTTCAGAACGGCTTTACGACGTCGCGCGCCTCGGGCGCCTTCGACACCGCCTACCAGGAGTTCACCCAGGGCGCGACCCGCACGATCCAGGGAATCGACGGCATGGCCGACTACCTGAACAAGGCCGCTCAGGCACTTCAGCAGACCGACGAACAGCTGGCGCAGTCCATCGGCAAGTAAGGTCATCATCTCCTGGGGCGCGGGCGAGCGCCCGCGCCCCAGGAGATGATGCAGAAAGGAAACGCCATGGTGAACCTGTCACTCGACACGACCGAGTTGCGTAACCGGTCGAAGTCCCTGCGCGCGACGGCATCGCTGTTGGACGATGCGAGGATCGACGCCTTGGACGTTGCCTCTGTTGTCGGCCACGACAAACTCGCGGGAAAGGTCAGGGAGTTCGGCAATAACTGGGACACCACCCGGGGGCGTTTCCGCGAGCACCTGGAGGCACTGGCGAAGACCTTCGACGCCATCGCCGAAACCTTCGAGGATCTGGACAGAGACCTCGAGAACGCGCTGAGGAGAAAGAAGTAATGAGTACTCTGCCGGGAGAACCCACCGCCCTGAAAACGAAGGTCGAGGGGCTGATCACCTCCGCGAACAGCATCCAGTCCGCGATCGATGGCCTCAGCAAGTTTGTGACGACCTCAAATTCGCTCGCTGTCGCAGCAACGTACGGGCAGGTGAAGAACGCCAAGAAAAACTTGGAGGCAGCGCACGGTCGCTACCTGAATACGGGCCTGGCGCTGCGCGAGTACCAGACGGTGCTCGCCGACTGCCACAAGCGAGCCGACGCAGCGGCGGCCCGAGGAGAGACCGCCAAGCGACAGCACAGCGCCGCCCAGGAATCCGTGAAAAAGACCAAGCGTCAGCTTGAGGCACTGAAAGATTCGCACGCCCCCTCTACCAACGTCACAAACGCGCAAAACGCCTATAAACAGGCGTGCGCCAACGAAAAGCGTGCTGCCGGTGCTATGACCGGGGCTGCGTCGGATATCAAAAAAGAACAAATGATCGTGGATGCTGTTGCAAACGCAACCATCTCCAAGATCGACACGGCGATATCCAGCACCAATGACAACCTGATCGACAAGATTTCTCAGTTCATCAAAAACGTCGGCAAGGCCCTTGCGGACATTAGCAACTGGGTAAACAATGCCCTCAAGAAACTGATAGAGAAACTCAAGACAATCATTCAGGCAGTTGTCAATTTTGTCACCCTAGTTCTCGCAGTTACCGCAGTACTCCTAAGCGCAGTCCTCGCGATCATTTTTTTCTGGCCTCTATTCATCCTATTTCTCAAGATCGCCGCTGCTGCTGCCGTGTTCCACATATGCGTAAAGCTCATTTCAGCTTCACGACAACGAGAGGCGCTGGATCAGTACAACAAGCAACTTGACGAAGAAGAACGCAAACACGGCCAATCGAAAGTCCGATATGGCGATAACGGCGAGACGACGGACACCATCAACACGCGCCCGGGCAAGGAGGGCCTCATCCGGGACAAGATGGACCTCGCAGGCAGGCCCCACCCCCGCGGAGACTGGAAGGAGCCTCCCGGCTGGCACGAGGTGGGACCCGCGGAGCTGCGGAAGCTGGGCATCGATCCGGCGATCCTCGAAGACAAGAGAACCGGCTTCCACGCGACGCTCTTCCGTGACGACAACGGGCGCTACGTCCTGTCCTACGAGGGAACCAATTTCGGCGATCTAACAGGCGACGTAGCAAATGACATTGAAGGAGCAGCAGGTATCTCACCACAAGTTCGTCAAGCTATCACCGCAGCGACAAGTGTCAAGGAACGTCTGATGAGCCAGGGAATTGCCGACGGGAACTTCTCCCTTACAGGGCACTCCTTGGGCGGCGAACTGGCAGCAGCGGGTTCGATCGCAACGGGGACGAAGGCAACGACTTTCGACGCAGCAGGATTAAGCCACTCAAGCATAAACGAAGCCATGAAAGTAGCAAAACAAAACGGATATTTCACATCTGAGGTCGATGCTCGAGCGCGCGTTGAAAACTATCACTTCACCACCGATATTCTCACGAACACACAAAGGAGTCTCCCCCTTCCGTCTGCTTATGGAAAACAGAGAGAGGTACAGGGTAAACCCATTGACTGGTTAAGACACCCATTTTCTTCCATGGGACACGGACTCGACATCATGAAAGAGAGGTATGACGAAAGATATGGGCACTTGTATGGTGCTCAGAAGGCTCAAAACCAGGATCAGGAAGTGCCCATCTACCTCGGTGGCCCTCCGCTCGTGAACCCACGCACCGTCCCAACCGGCATCTGACCTCCATGCGAGAAAGCAGAATCAACGATGACAAGCGATAACAACACCCGCGATGAACCTCGCCTGATCTTCACGCTTCCGGGCACCTGGTACCCCGTGGCGATCACGGATGAGGGGGCCTCGGAACAGGACGTCGAGCGCATGGTCCAGGGCATTGTCGGCCCGGCGGACGACGCGGCCGTGCTGCGTCGCCAGATGCACGATCAGGTGGTCGATGCGTGCGCCGAGGCCATGGAAGGCGGCGCCGTCGCTATGTATTTCGGCAAGGAGCTGGAAAAGGATGCACCTTTCCCTGTGAACATCACGGTCTATCAGCCGCCGGGGCTGCGCATGAGCCCCGCGATTGGCACCGAGAGCGAGGAGGTGTTTGGCATCCTCCGAATGGGCTTCGAGGACGCCGACGACGAGTTCGTGGAAGTTGAGGGCGCGAACTTCCGGGCACTGCGCCGCGTGCTCATCGAGAAGGATGATTCGTTCCACGTCGAGGCCCCCGAGGACGAGACGCCGGAGGAGGCGGCCTTGCGCGCCGAGGCGGAGAAGCTTCAATTCGAGCGGATGCGCGTCGATTATTGGGCGCACGTGCCCGACACGAAGCAGATCGTAATCGTCTCTTTCGTGACGCAGATGGCCATGATCAAGCACCTCATGCTCGAACTCTTCGACCTGTTCATCGCGGCGTCTCGTTTCGTCACGGATTCGACCGACCAGGACGACGCAGAGACCGTGACCGAGTCCGAGAACGCGACCGTGGAGGAACCCTCCAGTTGAGAGCCGCGAGGCCGGGGACCGCTGTGACGCTAGTCGTCGGCGGGCGCGGACAAGAGCGACGCGCAGCCCCGCACGTTGTGAGGAAACAGAGTCCGGTCTTTGTTGACTCCTCACCACTCTTTCGTACCATTGTTTGATTCATAGGAGAACAATTCATGGAACTTGCGATAGCACTCCTCATTCTCGTCGCGCTCGGCTTCCTCTATTACGGGTGGCTCCGGCTGCGACAGGAAGCCGAGGCGAAGGCCCGTCAGCTCATCTTCCGGAAAAGCCACCGTGAGGGCGAAGGCGCCGTGGCGCGCTCACACCGCGTGACGCCACGGTCGGCGTCGGCGACAGAACTCCTCGACGCCGCGTGGGCGGCGATCGACGTTCCGGAAGGCACAGAGTCGCTCAACTGGTTGGGGGCCACCATATTCAAGGTGCGAAGCGACGACCAGAGCACGATCTTCTTCACCCTGAAATGGAAGTACGGCTCCCCCAACTGGATCGCCATGCTGTCTCTCGAAGACGACGGGTCACTGTCGTGGAGCGTCCCCCAAGCGAGACAACTCAACGGTCTGGTACCCGAAGCAAAGAGCCTGGCCAATTTGGAGCGACGAGTCATCAGAGCGCTACGGTTGCGCGATCCCTACTGCGTCATAACGAGCGAAGAAAGTAAGACACAATGGAAGCGTCAGTAAAACACAACATTCCGATTCTCGCCGGCGCCGGCCTGATTGCCATCGGCGCCCTCTGGTTCTTCACCACAGACAACGACGCGACGAAAATACTCCCCCTGCTCCTCATACTCGTGGGAGCCGGCCTAGCGTACCTGTACCCGTACTTCGGTCCCGCTTTGCTGCCCGATCCGCTCGCCGCCGTCGACCCCGAGCCGTGGAGGACCGTGCCGGCCACCAACGAACAGGAGGCGCAGGCATACCGGGCGTGGGTCGAGCAGGCCTTCGCCGCCACGCAACAGCCGCCGGGGATGCCGACCGCGCCCATGATGGCGCAGAACCCACCGATGGGCGGGACGCAGGCTCGCATGAACGAGGCCGGGGCACCCCAGGCGTCCATGCCCCCTTCCGCGCCGGCTGGGACGCAACCGCCCGCGCCGCAGCAGGGCGCCGCAGAAGAGGCCAACCGCCCTGTCTCGATCGGCCCGCTGCCACCGTCCACTGACGCCGCACCGGTGAACCAGCCGATCTCAATCGGCCCACTCGTCGCCCCCGAGCCCGATGCTGCACCCGACCCGCAACAGGCAACGGAACCCCCGGCCCCGCAGCCTCCTTCACAGGAGTCGCACCCCCCGTCAGGAGCCGACGGGGCCGCCGCGCCGGATAACGACCCGGACATGACGCGAGCGACGCCCTCCCCCGCCAGCAGGTTCACGATTACCGACGCCATCGACCCAGCAACCCCGTGGGACGTTCAGGCGGAGATCGCCCGCATGAGGCCGGACCTGTGGGTGCCCCTGTCGAAGAACCCGTCCCTGTACCCGGATCTTCGGGCCTGGCTCGATCGCCATATCACCAACGAGTAGGGCCAACGCGCGAGGCCCGACGACTGTGGGGGCCGCCCAGATGGGCGGCCCCCACAGCGCCCCAGGCACCGGACGCTAGTCGCCCGCCTGGCCCACCTCGACGGCGCCCTCCTTGGCCTCCACGACAGCCAGCCCCGCATCGGTGAGGATCGTCGCCGCCCACGGCCTGCCCGCAGGACAGGCGCGCACAACCACACGCCCAGCCCCGGCCTCGTCGAGGGCAGCGACGGCACGCTCGACGATGCGCGTGCGCAAACGCTCCTCGTATTCCGTACTCCCACCGCGGGAAGCATCACCGCGGTCGTCGAACAGCACAACCTCGACGCCACGGCTCCGCGCGCGCCTCGCAGCCGCCACGACCTCGGTCCCCGTGAAGTAAGGCGCGCGGATCTCATCGCGCAGTTCAGCCTCCAACAGGAGCGCCTTCATGGAGAGCTCCGGCGTCAGCTCCTGATCCCTGATCGCCTCCAGCGTTCCTCGCACGCGCACGGACACGTCGGCGAGCTTGACCGCCATGGCCCTATTCGCGCTGACATGCAGCTCTTTGTCCAAGCGCGCCCGGCTTTCGGCTTTCAGGGACCGCTTGATCGCGGATGTCGCGATACCCGACCAACGCACGAGGGCAAACCAGAAGATGAACGTGAGGACGTGACCGATCGAGAAGGAAACGATCAGGAAGGGTGGCCGCCCTTGGATCACGACCCACGCGACGATGGCAGCTTCGAGCCCGGCGAATCCGACGACCGCCTCGAGCGTGCACTGGCGGATGAGCAGGAGAGCAAGCAGGAGCATCGAGGCGCCCGCACTCCACGACGACCAACCCGGCCATCCCGACATGTTCCTGATCATGACGAGCACCGCCAAGTTCGTGACGCCAACCGTCGCGGCGCTCCCCCACGCCACCGGCGTCGGCACCACGCGGCCCGGCCACGGCGCCACGAGCGCGCCACCCGATACCGCCATGAGGGCCAGCGCCAGGACGACGGGAACCGTGTGCGTGTAGGCTCCGTGACTGAATTCGATCGCCACCATGTACGTGTGAAAGACAACGCCGGCGAGAACGAGCAGGCGAGCACCGTGCGATTCCGCCGCGCCACGGACCTTCGTGTCCCACTGCGTGCGCGACGGGTCCTTATCGCCCTGCCCCACGCGCGGCCTCCAGGCGATAGCCGAGCGGACCACCTGACGGCTCGTCACGTGGCGGCGCGGGGCGCTCCACTCGAGCGTCACCCGCGTCCCATCGCCGGGACGGGAGGCCAGGGTGGCCGACCCCCCGATCGCGCGCATCCGCTCGACGATGGACTGCGACACTCCGTGGCGTCCCTCGGTACCACGCGACACGTCGAAACCACACCCCGTATCGGTAATCGTGACGCGCACACAGTCCCGGCGTCCGACGACCTCAACACGGCACTGGGCGGGCTTGCTCGGATTCGAGGCATCGGAACCGGCGTGCACGCGGACGTTGTTGAGCGCTTCGTGGGTCGCCGCGCTCAGAGCCCGTCCCACGTCGCAAGGAATCCGCCACTGGTCAGAGGGAAGGTCCAACGTCACGCTCCAATGCGGCTGCCCGGGTGCGACGAGCGCGTCGAACACACCGCACAGCTGCTCGGCATCCATGGTGGCGCTGGAAGGAGGATCGGGAACCAGCGCGCGCAGAGCGGCATCGGCACCCGCGCGCGCATCGGAGCGGGCGATCCCCGGTTTGAACGCGAGAATCAGCGCGGAGAGCACGTAGTCGTGGATGAGTCCATTGCTGCGTGCCCGCGCGCGGCCCCGGGCACGCTCGACGGACAGGGCCCGCTCGGCGTCACGGGCGCTGCGACGCGACTGGTCGAGGCCTCGAACGGTCGTCAACGTCCACTCAAGCATTCCCGCGTGAGTCACAGCGACAAGTAGGAAGTAGAGGGGGCCGACCGCCGTCTCGAACACCGTGTCGGTGGGGTTGGCCGGTATGAGGGCCATGACCTGCAGGAGCGCGATGCCACTGAGGTAGACGGCCGTGTGACGGCCACGCAGGACGGCGATGCAACAGATCGCGGCCGGCAGGTTCAGAGCCAGGATGGGGCTGGTGTCGGAGACGACCGCCTGGTAGTAGACCGGCGGGATCGGCGAAGCGAGCTGGACTGCGGGCATCGCCACGCACGCGATCATGAGGGCCAGGTAACACACCAGGTAGAGGCGTATCAGCACGAACCACCCGGCATCGGCGGGGGTCGGCGTGTGCCGGCGTCTCCTCACCGTCGTGATGGTCGCCGCGAGCGCGCACATCCCAGCGCACGTCGGCACGATCAGGTTCGGCGAATAGACCAGCCATTGGGCGACGTCAGTCGGTGAGCTCCACGTCGGGATCAGCTGGGGACCGCTGACGATCGATATGGATACAGCCGCCAGAACCGCGATGAGGACTATCAGGCGCTGCATCTGCAGCGCGTAGGGGCCGAGCGTGCGCGGGTGCATCACTCGAAGTAACTGACGAGGCCGTCTTCAGCTGCGCGTCGGAAAAGGTCGACGCGGGATTCGGCGTGGCGTCCCGCTTCCCTGTATTTGTCGCGGATTCGGGCGATGTAGGTGTTGACGGTGTTTTTGGAGACGTTCAGGGTGCGCGCGACGCAAGCAGAACTCTCGCCGGAGGCATAGTGGGTGAGGATTCGCGCCTCGAGGTCAGACAGGTGATCGGCGAGGAAATCTTCGTCGGCGTCGAGCGCGGCGGCCCAGTCGGGGGTGGGGAAGGTGGCGCCGTCTGCGGCGGCGAGGACGGCTTCGACGAGGTCTTCGGGGGGAGCGGACTTGCGGATGATGGACAGTGCTCCCCCGGCGATCGCTCGGCGCACCAGGTACGGGTCGTCGCCGGAGGTGTAGACGACGACGGGGACCCCGTATCCGTTGATGTAGGCGATGTTCGTGTCGGGGGCGGAGCCGTCGGCGAGGCGCAGGTCGAGGACGGCGACCTGCCCGCGCTTCCACCGCGCTTCGCGAGCGGTCGGGGCCCAGCTGATTGAGGCGTCGACGCCCCGGTTCTCGAACGCGGCTGTCACGCCGAGGCCGACGACGCGGTGGTCGTCAATGACGACGATCTGTGCACTGTTTTTCATCTTCGTACCTCCCCGCGCTTCTGGGTCTCATTGACCGGGCTTAGACGTATTTTTTCTCAGTCTAATTGCCCAGGAAGGCTTTTTCCAACACCGCTGGTCAGGTGGCTTTTCAAGTCGCGATAACCGCGCGGATCTTCTTGTGAGCGGCATGGTGAGTGGAGGACACATCGACACGCACTGTGCGCGCGAGAATAGTGATTGTTCGGGTTTTTGGAGGGGCGATGACTGACTGTTGTCATACTCCGCGCTCAGGGACGAGGCCCGGGCTGCCTTCGCGCGGACAGCGCCGTCGGGTGTCCGTTTCGTGGCGGCCCAAGGCCCGGGTTTCTTCAGCGGTTCCCCGCCCCTGCCCCGCGTGCGGTGCCGAGGCCTCGCGAGCGGATCCAGCCGGGCACGCGCGAGGCGAGGACTGCGCCCGCGCTCACCAGCGCGATGGTGCCGCCGGCGCTCAGGCGTGCGGGGACCGCGATCGCAAGGCCGGCGATTCCTAGGGCCGCGCCGAGCAGCGGGCATCCGATGAGGAAGGCGCGCGAGCTTCGCACGAGGGGCGCGAGCGCGGCGGCGGGGGCGGCGATGAGGGCGATCGACAGAATCGTGCCGACGGCTGGGATCGCGACGGTGACGGCGGCGAGGATGAGGCCAAGGATGATGCGTTCGTCGCGCGAGGCGCCGCGCGCCGCCGCGGGGTCGGCGGGGTCGAAGCAATGGGCCAGGAGCTGTCGGTGCCCCGCGGCGACGACACCGACGGCGAGGAGCAGGACGGCGCCCGCCCACGCGACGTCCGCGGGCGAGACGGTCATGACGGATCCGGTGAGGAACGAGCTGACCGCGAGGGGAAGGGGTTTGAACCAGGTCGCCAGGAAGTAGCCGGCGGCAAAGCCGGCGGTGAGGACGATGCCCGCGGCCCCCTGGCTGGAGATCCCGGGGATGGAGGCGAGGCGACGCATGAGGGCGACCAGAGGGAGAGTCCCCAGGAAGGCACCGACGTAGAGCGCCGCAGACATGCCCGAGTGTCCGAGGCCGAGGCCGGAGGCGACGACGACGCCGAGGACCGCGCCGGGGAAGGTCCCGTGGGTGACGGATTCGGCGAAAAAGATGCGCCGGTCCAGGTAGGCGAAGGCGCCGACGAGCCCGCACAGCCCGCCGATGAGCGCGACGTGGAGGGCGGGAATCATGAGGAGGCTGAGGATCACGATGCCTCCCCCGCCGTCAGCAGCTCCGACGCCCGCGTTTCACGCGCTGTTTCACGCGCGGAGTTCAGATCTGGTCCCACGACAGCACCTGTTTCACGCCCTGTTTCACGCGGGTCCACGGCGCCCCGAGGGCCGCCCGAGGCCTCGTCGTGCCCCGCGCTCCGCTCGCGCAGGGCCCGCGCCGCGCACGCGAGCGCGAAGCACGCGAGCACGCCGAGGGCGACGCACGCCTGCGGGGACAGGGGACGGGAGGTGCGCGCCAAGGCGGCCCCGAATCCGAGCCAGCCGCCCGCGAGCGCGCAGGCACCCGCCCACACCGCCATCGAGCGCGTCCCGGCGGCGAGGAGGCGCCCGCAGGCCCCGGGCACGACGAGGTAGCCGACGACGAGGAGCACGCCCACGGCCGTCGAGGCGGCGACGACGATTGCGCCGAGGGCCGCGTTGAAGGCGACGTCGATCCAGGTGAGGGGAATCCCCGACACGGCGGCGGACTCTCGGTCGAAGGCGACGGCGACCTGGGCGCGCCAGGTCGCCAGCAGGAGCAGGAAGGCCGCCACGAGAACCGCTCCGCTCGTCCACATTCGGGAGGGCGTGATGTCCAGGAGTCGGCCGAACATGAGGGATTCGAGCTGTCCGGACATGTCGCCGATGCGCAGCGAGATGACGATGCCGAGGGAAAAGAAGGCGGTGAGCAGGACCGCGGTCGTCGCCTCACTGGAGCGCGGGCGCCGCGACGCGGCCGTCAGGGCGGCCGCAATGAGGGCCGCGCACACGGCACCGCCGGGAATGATGGCACCCCGCCCGCCGACGGCCATGCCCACGACGATGCCGGGGAAGACGCCGTGCACCATGGTTTCCGCGCTGAACTCGGCCCGGCGCAGGTTAACGAGCGTCGAGGCCGGGCCCGACGCGAGCGCGAGCAGGCCCAGGACGATGATCGGGCGCAGCAGGTAGGGGGCGATCATGACAGGGACGCGATCGCTTCATCCGCGCTCGACCCGTAGGCGCGCGCGAGGATTTCGGGGGCCAGGGCTTCGTTCGTGGGCCCGAGGGCGACGAGGCGCGAGGCGAGCACGCACGCGCGCGAGCACACGTCGCGCGCGAGGGAGAGGTCGTGTGTGGAGACGACGACGCCCACCCCGTCCTCGGTGAGAGAGGCGATGAGGCGCGTGATGATGTCGCGGCTGGGGGCGTCCAGGCCGTTGAAGGGTTCGTCCATCATGACCAGCTCGGGGCGGGCGACGAGTGCGCGCGCGACGAGGACGCGCTGGCGCTGGCCGCCGCTGAGCGTGCCGAAGCGACGGCTCGCCCGGTCGGCGAGGTTGACGCGCTCGAGGGCGGCGCTCACCCGGCGCCGCATGTCCGCGGTGATGCGCTTGCCCCAGCCGGCCTCGCCGATCAGGCCCATGGTGACCACCTCGGCGGCGCTGACGGGGAAGGTGAGGTCGAGGTCGGCGCTCTGCGGGACCAGGCCGATGCGCGACGCGGTGACGGACACGCGCCCCGACAGGACCTGGCAGCCGCCGACGACGGCACGCATGAGCGTGGTCTTTCCGCCGCCGTTGGGGCCGACGAGGGCGAGGGCCCCTCCCCCGACGACGTCGAGAGTCAGGCCGGACAGCGCCGGGGTGCCCCCGTACCCCAGCGTCGCGTCCCGGAAGGACACGAGAGTCGCCATCAGCGGGCCGCCAGTCGCTCGGGCAGGGCCGGGACGGTGCCGCCCCAGGCCTGGGTCACCGCGCGCGTGTTGTGGATAATCGAACCGACGTAGGTCGCCCCCTCTGAGCCGTCCGGGCCGAGCGAGTCGCCGTAGAGGGCGTCGTCCCCGACGATGGGGGTGACGCCCGCGCCTCGCGCGATCGCCTCGATGGACTTGGAGTTGTTGGAGTTTTCGGCGAAGATGGCGACCGCTCCGGAGTCCTTCACGGCCTGCACGGCCGAGGCGATGTGGTCCGCGGTCGCGTCCTGCTGGTCGTTGAAGTCGGACAGGGCGGCGCCGATGAAGCGGATCCCGTAGTCGGCCGAGAAGTAGCCGAACGCGTCGTGGGAGGTGAACAGGACGCGCTGGGCCTCGGGGACGGTGGTGATCGCCTCCCTCGCCCAGGCGTCGAGGGCGTCGAGGTCCTCCAGGTACGAGGCCGTGGCCTCGTTGATCGAGGAGGCGGCATCGGGCGCAGCGGCGGCCAGTCCGGCCCCCAGGTTGGCGACCTGGATGCGGGCGCGCGCCGGCGAGGTCCACACGTGCGGGTCGAAACGGAACTCGGGTTCCTCGCCGGCGGTCTCGGGCGGGAAGGGCCAGGGCGCCACCTCGATTCGTTGGTCTCCTCGGTCGATCATGTAGGGGGTCTGCGGGTCGGGCGCGCCGGGGTTGTCGACGTCCGATGCCGTCAGGACGCCGGAGGTGACGACCATGCGCCCGTGGAATCCGGAGGAGGCGACCGCGTCGTCGAGGAAGTGCTCGAGGTCGACGCCGGAGACGGCCATGACGTCGGCGTCGGCCAGGGCGGCGGTCTGGGAGGGGGTCATCTCATGCTCGTGGGCCGAGGCGTTGGGGGCGAGGAGGCACGTCAGGCTCATGGTGAGCGCGGCGCCCTCGGGGGCGGCCCCGACGTGGGTCTGTGTGCCGGAGGCGTCGGTCTTGTCGAGGGAGATGTCGCTGGAGGCCGCCGCGATCTGCGTGACGTAGTCGCAGATCTGCGTGGTCGTGGCGACGATCGTCAGGCCGTGGGCCGAGGAGGCGGGGGCGCACGCCGCCAGCGGCGCGAGGGCGAGGCCGAGGACGGCGAGGCTTGCGAGGCGTGTTGGTGGGTTCATCTTCGCTCCTACAAACTTTTCGGGTACCCGAAAATTATAGGGTCATTCGAGAACGCTTCTCAACTCCATCGGCGCGCACATCTTCCCATCGCACCTCGCCAGATGTGCAGCCGCTATTTGCCCACGCGACGCCGCCCGCTACACTCACTAGGTGATGGACACGACGAACACGAACCACAACACCCCTCGAGGCGCCCAGACGCAGACGCACGACGACACGGTCTCCTCCGAGGAACACGTCGACACCTCGGCGCCCGCCAGCGCTTCGGCGCCCGCCGACTGCGACGCGACAACGCCCCCGTCACGAGATGCCCAGGACCCGCCACCCGCGGCCACGGAACCCGCCTCGGCCACCCCGGCCTCGTCCCCGAGTAAACCCCGCCAATGGGACACCCTCCTGAGTACCCCCGCCGCCGGCTGGGTCGCAACAGCGATCGCCACTCTGATCGCCGCCGTCATCCGCCTGACCGGCCTGGACAACGTCCGCACGCTCATCTTCGACGAGACGTACTACGTCAAGGACGCGTGGTCCCTCCTCACCCTCGGCTACGAGGGGACGTGGCCGCAGAACTACGACCCCACCTTCGCCGCCGGCGACACGTCGAGGCTTTCAGCGACGGCCTCCTACGCCGTCCACCCGCCCACCGGGAAGTGGATCATCGCCCTGGGCATGAAGATCTTCGGACAGGCCGACCCCGTCGGCTGGCGCATCACCACCGCGATCTGCGGCGTCATCACCGTGCTACTCCTGTGCCGCCTCGCGTACAACCTCTTCCGCAACCCTGCGCTCACGCTCATCGCGGGGCTCTTCCTGGCCACCGACGGCCAAGCCATCGTCATGAGCCGCACGTCCATCCTCGACGGCTTCCTCACGATGTTCGCGCTCGCCGCCTTCCTCTGCGTCGTCAAGGACCAGCAGTCCGCCCGTCCGCGCCTGATGCGCACACTGCGCGAATGGGACCGAGTCACCGCGCCGCGCTCGGGATGGCGAGACCTGGGCACCTTCCTCCTCCTGCGCGACCGCCGCGGCTTCGCCGTCGGACCCAACGCGGGCAACCGCCCCTGGCTGCTCGCAGCCGGCGTCCTGTGCGGCCTCGCGGGCTCGGTGAAATGGTCCGGCATCTACGTCCTCGCCCTCCTCGGCCTGTTCGTCGTCATCCGCGAGATCACCGCCCGCTGGGCGGCGGGACACCCCTCCCCCGTTCGCGGCGCCCTCCTGGCCGACGTGTGGTGGGCCTTCATCCTCATGGTGCCCCCCGCGATCCTGACGTACATCGCCTCCTGGTTCGGATGGTTCATACACCCACGCGCATACGGGCACGGCCGCTCCGGCATCTCCGGCTTCGGGGGTGCTCTGGTCGACCTGTGGCTCTACCACCGAGAGATGTGGAAGTTCCACAACGGCCTCGAGACGCCGCACACCTACCAGTCGAACCCCTACACGTGGCTCGCACAGATCCGACCGACCTCCTTCCACTGGGCCAACGGGGAGGCCGTCACCGGATGCCCCTCCGGCAACTGCGCGACAAACGTCGTCGCCCTGGGCAACCCGATCCTGTGGTGGATCGGCATCGGCGCACTCATGCTCGTCGTGTGGGGGACGTTCTACTACCGCAACTGGCGCGCGGGCGTCATCCTGACGGGCTACCTCGCCCTCTACGTGCCATGGCTGGGCTACGCGCACCGGACGATCTTCACCTTCTACACGGTGGCCTTCGCGCCCTTCGTGGCCCTCGCCGTCGCGTGGATGATCGGCCTACTCGCCGGCGCCGTCGCCCCGGACGGCCAACCGACCGTCGTCCCCATGCCGCGCAGAACCGAGATCACGGGGCGCGTCATGGCGGTCGGCCTGACCCTCACGATCCTCGCGTGCGCCCTGTGGTTCCTCCCCCTGTGGCGCGCGGACGTCGTCGACTACGACTTCTGGCGAGCCCACATGTGGCTCCCCACGTGGATCTAGCGGCGCATCACCAAGCAAGCAGCACGGCCACCAAGCAAGCGACACAATCACCACCAAGCGACACAACCACCACAAAGGGCGGGTGACACGGCAGTTACTGCCGGGCCACCCGCCTATCCTCACAGTCCCAACGAAGCCCGAGAAACTCCACAGATGGCTCTCAGCTTCGCGGGATGTCCGTTCTCAGGCCAGGGAGGCGAGAAGCTCGCGGAGCTGGGCGCTCAGCTCCTCCGACGGCGTGAAGGCACCGTCGACGAAGTCAGAACCGAGGTTGATGCCGATCTCCTGATCGCAAACGTCGGCGCCGAAGGTGGAGAGAATCTCGCGCAGGTGTGCGCGCGGGGTGACGCCGCCGTAGTAGGAGTAGCCGACCAGAGCCGTCGCCTTGTCCTTCAGCGTAGCCGGGGGCAGGTAGTCGATGGCGTTCTTCAGGACACCGGAGATCGAGTGGTTGTACTCGGGGGTCACGAAGACGACGGCATCGAGGGCCTCGATGTTCGCGCGCAGGCGCACGGCCTCGGGCAGGGTCGGGGCCTGCATCGACGGGGGCATCTCTTCGGCGAAGAGAGGAAGGTCGTAGTCGCGAAGATCGATGAAGATGGGGGTGACGCCCTCGACCTGGAGCGACTGCTCCTCGATCCAACGGACGACCTGCTCGCCCGCACGACCGGGGCGGATAGAACCGAGAACGACGGCAACGGAAGCCATGGATTTTCCTTTCGCAAGTTTGTTGAAACATCAAGTACTTTACAGCCTGCATCATTGCAGGACAACCCCGGCCGCTATCAAATAGGACACAGGTCCCACAAATTGTTGAAAGGGCGGGTTATGGGACATTTCGCGTTGCTGGGGTTAGTCCCAGGTGTGGTGGCAGGGCCCGGTCGCGACGACGGCGGGCGATGGCAGGCCTGGCCCAGACAAATTTCGCATATAATTTAAGACGGTAATTTTTCGAGCCCGCGGGAAAACGTTGCAATTCCAACGATGCAAATTCAATGTTTGAAGGAGTCGCAGAGGAATTGCATGCGAAATTACTGAGTATAGGTGCTAGAGGATGAGGGTTATAGGACATTTGGGTTATAGGACATTTCGTGTTGCTGGGGTTAGTCCCAGGTGTGGTGGCAGGGCCTGGCCGAGCTTCGAGCCGATGCGCCGACCAAAGCTCGCGGGGCGAAAGGCGAGCGGGGCAGACCTCCGCCCTCCAGCAACACGTAGTGTCCTATAACCCTGCAATTGAGCGGGCCCACATGCGCGCGGGTGCGCTCGCTCGGAGCAGTTTCGCATGCAAGTCGATTGACAACAGCAGCTTTCCAGTGCGGCAAAGCAAAGCGGCCAGGAACCGTTGGGTTCCTGGCCGCTTGCCTAAAGTGTGTTGTGGCGGTGTCCTACTCTCCCACAACCTGTCGGTTGCAGTACCATTGGCGCTGCCGGGCTTAGCTTCCAGGTTCGGAATGTTGCTGGGCGTTTCCCCGGTGCTATGACCACCACAAGATTATTTGTTCAACACTGTCCCCCCGGCTGTGTGTTTGGGGGGGTGGGTTGATCGTGATTTGTATAGTGGTTGCGGCAGTGTTGTTGTCCGTTGTTCTTGTTACCCGCACGTTGTGTGGGTGTTGTTTAGTGTTGGCCCATTAGTACCAGTCGGCTCACGAGCACCTCGCGGTGCTTCCACCTCTGGCCTATCAACCCGCTAGTCTAGCGGGGGCCTCTCACCCCACAGGGGGGGCGCGGAAACCTCATCTTGAAGCAGGCTTCCCGCTTAGATGCTTTCAGCGGTTATCCCTTCCGAACGTAGCCAACCAGCCATGCACCTGGCGGTACAACTGGCACACCAGAGGTTCGTCCATCCCGGTCCTCTCGTACTAGGGACGGCCCTTCTCAAATTTCCTACGCGCACAGAGGATAGGGACCGAACTGTCTCACGACGTTCTGAACCCAGCTCGCGTACCGCTTTAATGGGCGAACAGCCCAACCCTTGGGACCAACTCCAGCCCCAGGATGCGACGAGCCGACATCGAGGTGCCAAACCATGCCGTCGATATGGACTCTTGGGCAAGATCAGCCTGTTATCCCCGGGGTACCTTTTATCCGTTGAGCGACCACGCACCCACGTGCCATGGCCGGATCACTAGTTCCTGCTTTCGCACCTGCTCGACCCGTCGGTCTCACAGTCAAGCTCCCTTGTACACTTGCACTCGCCACCTGATTACCAACCAGGCTGAGGGAACCTTTGAGCGCCTCCGTTACATTTTAGGAGGCAACCGCCCCAGTTAAACTACCCACCAGGCACTGTCCCCAACCCGGATCACGGGCCAAGGTTGAGGTGACCGCTTGAACCAGAATGGTATTTCAACGACGACTCCACCACCGCTGGCGCGGCGCCTTCACAGTCTCCCACCTATCCTACACAAGTCCAAGCGAACACCAATACCAAGCTATAGTAAAGGTCCCGGGGTCTTTCCGTCCTTCTGCGCGAAACGAGCATCTTTACTCGTACTGCAATTTCACCGAGTTCGCGGTCGAGACAGCGGAGAAGTCGTTACGCCATTCGTGCAGGTCGGAACTTACCCGACAAGGAATTTCGCTACCTTAGGATGGTTATAGTTACCACCGCCGTTTACTGGGGCTTAAATTCACCGCTTCACACCCCGGGGGGTGTTAACAGTTCCTCTTAACCTTCCAGCACCGGGCAGGCGTCAGTGCGTATACATCGCCTTACGGCTTCGCACGCACCTGTGTTTTTGATAAACAGTCGCTTCTCCCTATTCTCTGCGACCCCACAACCCCACCCACGCGCTTGGCGCGGGGAAGTCACGGGGTCCTCCTTATCCCGAAGTTACGGAGGAATTTTGCCGAGTTCCTTAACCACGATTCACTCGAACGCCTCGGTATACTCTACCTGACCACCTGAGTCGGTTTAGGGTACGGGCGCGTCATGCCCTCACGTCGAGGCTTTTCTCGGCAGCATAGGATCACCACAAGACAACACTATCGTGTCACCCTCATCAGTTCTCACCCTTCATGCCCCCCGGATTTACCTGAGGGACGGGCCACAACCTTAAATACGCACAACCATCGGCGCACTGCAGCTACCTGTCTGCGTCACCCCTGTTAACACGCTTGCCTACAATCACCGGGACCCCAAGACCCACACACACCAACAAACCCGAAGGTTACGTGGTGGTGTGAGCAAATTGGTTAGCACAATGACTTCAGCATGGACGGTCACAACGCGGTACCAGAATATCAACTGGTTGTCCATCGACTACGCCTGTCGGCCTCGCCTTAGGACCCGACTAACCCAGGGCGGATAAACCTAGCCCTGGAACCCTTAGTCAATCGGCGCTGCGGATTCTCACCGCAGATTCGTTACTCATGCCTGCATTCTCACTCCCACACAATCCACCAGAAGTCACCTCCAGGCTTCACCTCATGCAGGACGCTCCCCTACCCAACAACACACCAACAATCCAGTTCCTGGCGCCAGCACGCGTGTTGCTGCCACAGCTTCGGCGGTACGCTTGAGCCCCGCTACATTGTCGGCGCAGAACCACTTGACCAGTGAGCTATTACGCACTCTTTCAAGGATGGCTGCTTCTAAGCCAACCTCCTGGTTGTCACCGCGACTCCACATCCTTTCCCACTTAGCGCACGCTTAGGGGCCTTAGCTGATGATCTGGGCTGTTTCCCTCTCGACTACGAAGCTTATCCCCCGCAGTCTCACTGCCACGCTACACCTAATGGCATTCGGAGTTTGGCTGACGTCAGTAACCCACAGGGCCCATCGGCCATCCAGTAGCTCTACCTCCACCAGGGACCACGCAACGCTGCACCTAAATGCATTTCGGGGAGAACCAGCTATCACGGAGTTTGATTGGCCTTTCACCCCTACCCACAGTTCATCCCCCAGGTTTTCAACCCTGGTGGGTTCGGTCCTCCACACAGTCTTACCTCTGCTTCAACCTGACCATGGGTAGATCACCCCGCTTCGGGTCTAGAACACGCGACAAACGCCATCTTTCAGACTCGCTTTCGCTACGCATACCCCACACGGGTTAAGCACGCCACGTATCACTAACTCGCAGGCTCATTCTTCAAAAGGCACGCCATCACCCCACAAGGCTCTGACGGCTTACAGGCACACGGTTTCAGGTACTATTTCACTCCCCTCCCGGGGTACTTTTCACCATTCCCTCACGGTACTATGCACTATCGGTCATCAAGTAGTATTTAGGCTTACCAAGTGGTCTTGGCAGATTCACACGAGATTTCACGAGTCCCGCACTACTCGGGCACCACATCCACACCACACACCACCGGTCCACCTACACGACTATCACGCTCTACGGTCAGCCATCCCAGACTGTTCAACTCCCAACAACACGCGGTGCGACCCCCCGGCAGAAGGATCCAACATGGCCCCACAACACCAAACACGCAACGGCCGCCGCCTATCACACGCATCTGGTTTAGCCTCCTCCGCTTTCGCTCGCCACTACTCACGGAATATCTTCTCCTACGGGTACTGAGATGTTTCACTTCCCCGCGTTCCCCCCACCACCCTATACACGTTCAGATGATGGTAACCCAGCACAACCCAGGTTAGGTTCCCCCATTCGGACACCCTCGGATAATAACGCTCGCTCGCCAGCTCCCCGAGGCATATCGCAGGCCGCAACGTCCTTCATCAGCTCTTGATGCCAAGGCATCCACCGAATGCCCAACAAAACTAAACAAAACACAAAAAACAGTACAGAACAAATATGCTCGCAACCACTATACAAATCACAAACAACCCACCACACACAACCCACACCAACAACACACAGGCCACCGGCCGGCTGCGCAGGCAACCACCACCCACCAGGGCAGTAGACGCTCACACGGTGTTGAACGTGAACCCGACAGTGTGCTCATCTGCTATCAAACGCTTATGCCCAACCCAAAAACGCACCCACACCCACCACCCCACTACCGGGGCAGTAAACACATGCAGGCACAAGAAAACAACCAGAACACCCACCACAACGGGCAGACACACTAACTGTTCCCCACAAAACTGGGCTCCCTAGAAAGGAGGTGATCCAGCCGCACCTTCCGGTACGGCTACCTTGTTACGACTTCGTCCCAATCGCCAATCCCACCTTCGACCACTCCCCCCACCAACGTGGTTAGGCCATGGGCTTCGGGTGTTACCAACTTTCGTGACGTGACGGGCGGTGTGTACAAGGCCCGAGAACGTATTCACCGCAGCGTTGCTGATCTGCGATTACTAGCGACTCCACCTTCATGGGGTCGAGTTGCAGACCCCAATCCGAACTGAGACTGGCTTTAAGGGATTCGCTCCACCTCACGATTTCGCAACCCTCTGTACCAACCATTGTAGCATGCGTGAAGCCCAAGACATAAGGGGCATGATGATTTGACGTCATCCCCACCTTCCTCCGAGTTAACCCCGGCAGTCCCCCACGAGTCCCCACCATCACGTGCTGGCAACATAGGGCAAGGGTTGCGCTCGTTGCGGGACTTAACCCAACATCTCACGACACGAGCTGACGACAACCATGCACCACCTGCACACGACCAACTAAATGCCACCACATCTCTGCAGTGCCGCCGTGCATGTCAAGCCTTGGTAAGGTTCTTCGCGTTGCATCGAATTAATCCGCATGCTCCGCCGCTTGTGCGGGCCCCCGTCAATTCCTTTGAGTTTTAGCCTTGCGGCCGTACTCCCCAGGCGGGGCACTTAAAGCGTTAGCTACGGCGCAGAAACCACGGGTGGCCCCCACACCTAGTGCCCAACGTTTACAGCGTGGACTACCAGGGTATCTAATCCTGTTCGCTCCCCACGCTTTCGCTCCTCAGCGTCAGTAACGGCCCAGAGACCCGCCTTCGCCACCGGTGTTCTTCCTGATATCTGCGCATTCCACCGCTACACCAGGAGTTCCAGTCTCCCCTACCGCACTCAAGTCAGCCCGTACCCACCGCACGCCCCCAGTTAAGCCAGAGGATTTCACGGCAGACGCGACCAACCGCCTACAAGCCCTTTACGCCCAATAATTCCGGACAACGCTCGCGCCCTACGTATTACCGCGGCTGCTGGCACGTAGTTAGCCGGCGCTTCTTTACCCACTACCCTCACCACAACCCAAGTTGCGGCTTGACCATGAGCGAAAGAGGTTTACAACCCGAAGGCCTCCATCCCTCACGCGGCGTCGCTGCATCAGGCTTTCGCCCATTGTGCAATATTCCCCACTGCTGCCTCCCGTAGGAGTCTGGGCCGTATCTCAGTCCCAATGTGACCGGTCACCCTCTCAGGCCGGCTACCCGTCAAAGCCTTGGTAGGCCATCACCCCACCAACAAGCTGATAGGCCGCGAGCCCATCCCCCACCAGAAAAAACCTTTCCACCAACCCCCATGCGAAGGCCAGTGAATATCCAGTATTAGCACCCGTTTCCGGGCGTTATCCCAAAGAAGGGGGCAGGTTACTCACGTGTTACTCACCCGTTCGCCACTCATCCAACCCAACAAAAGCCAGGTCTTCAGCGTTCGACTTGCATGTGTTAAGCACGCCGCCAGCGTTCGTCCTGAGCCAGGATCAAACTCTCCGAACAAAAACAAAAACGTTAAAGCCCAGAAAAACCAACCAAACACAAAGCCCGGCCAGCAATCCCAACCAAAAACACTCAAAAACAAAAAACAGGCATAAACAAAACAAACAAACACACTATCGAGTTCACAAACAACACCCACACGATCAAGCACACACGAAAACTCGCATGTTTTCGAAAGGCGTTCTGCGCCATGTTTCCGCGATCTCAGCTCTTCGCTTTGTTCGCTGCCGTTCGGCGCAACAAGGAAAACAATACGCACTTCCAAGCGGACCGTCAAATCATGACACCCACACGTCCCTCTCCGAGCCTTTCCGCAGAATTCCGCCACTTTCTTCACGTTCGTGCGCTACAAACGGCCCAAAATCGCCCGATTTCATGTTGCAGCACACAGAATATCAAACAGAATGTGCCCTACGCCGCGAAGATTTTGGCCCCTATCAGCCCGCAACCTACACCCGTACCCGAACCATCACATTTTTTGCCCAAAACTTTACCAACCGTTGACCTTGCGGCTATACTCCCGTTATCCGAGCGGTCTCGCCGCTTCCGTCAACACTAGGAACAACGATGAATGGACTCCTGCCCCCGGACTTTGATCTCGCCGGGACCCTGGATACGATTTCAGGCTTCATGTATACGTACCTGCTCGTCGCGCTTCTGATCGCGGTTGGCCTCTTCTTCTTCCTCTTCACTCGCGCGCTTCCGCTGCGCATGTTTATCGAAGCGCTCCGCGTCGTCATGGAGCCCCCGAAGAAGGAAGGCGGCGTGTCCTCCTTCCGCGCGCTGATGGTTTCCACGGCCTCGCGCGTCGGCGTCGGTAACATTGCGGGCGTCGCCACCGCCGTGACTCTCGGCGGTGCCGGCTCTGTTTTCTGGATGTGGGTCATTGCCACGCTCGGCGGCGCCTCGGCCTTCATCGAGTCGACGCTCGCGCAGATCTACAAGAAGCGGGGCCCCCACCACTCCTACGGTGGCCCGGCCTACTACATCCAGACTGCTTTGAAGGCGAGCTGGCTTGCCTACCTCTTCGCAATCGTCTTAATTCTGACCTACATGGGTGGCTTCAACTTGCTGGCCTCCTACAACGTGGCTGACACCTTCATGCACTACAGCTGGGCGAATGCCTGGACGCCGTGGTTTGTCGGCGCGATCCTCGCGGTCCTCATGGCCGCGTCGATTCTGGGCGGCACTCGCCGCCTCACCGACGTGACGGGCTACATGGTCCCGATCATGGCGATTATCTACCTGGGTGTGGGCGCGGTCGTCATCGCCGTCAACTACCAGAACATTCCCGCGATGTTCTCCGCGATTTTCCACGGCGCCTTCGACTTCGACGCTATCTTCGGCGGTTTCGCGGGATCGGCCATGATGTACGGCATCAAGCGTGGCCTCTACTCGAACGAGGCCGGTGTCGGTTCGGCTCCTAACGCTGCGGCCTCCGCCTCCGTGTCGCACCCCGCCAAGCAGGGCCTCGTCCAGATGCTCTCCGTCTTTATCGACACGATGATCATCTGTACCTTCACCGCGTTCGTCGTCCTGTCCTCGGGCGTCGGCTCTGACAACGGCGTGACGGGTGCTCCCCTCGTCAAGGACGCGATGGCCACCGTTCTGGGTCAGCCGGTCGCGCAGGTCTTCATCTCGGTTGCACTGTTCCTCTTCGCGTTCACCACGCTGGTCGGCAACTTCTACTACGCCGAGGTCAACTTCCGCTTCCTGCTGGGCAAGATCGAGATCAAGCACTGGATGCTCACCGTTTTCCGCCTCGCGGCCGCTGCCCTGGTGTTCTGCGGCGCGCTCCTGAAGTTTGAGGTCGCGTGGAACCTGGGCGACATCCTGATGGGCCTCATGGCGCTCATCAACCTGCCCGTCATCGTGTTCCTCGGCAAGATCGCCGTCGACTGCGCTGACGACTACACGGCGCAGCGTAAGGCGGGCCTCGACCCGAAGTTCAGGGCCTCCTCGATTGGCTTGGACCCCTCCGAACTGGATTACTGGCAGGATAAGGCTCCGGCCTCCACCAAGGACGCTGCCGAGAAGGCGGCCGTCTAAGCGAGCACTGCTCCACACGCCTTGCCCCGGCCTCGCATCGACGAGGCCGGGGCTTCGTTATGCGCGACGGCGTGGCGATCGGATACTACGCCGGCGCGTGAGCGAAGCGCGCTCGGATCTGCACTACCCCGGTGTACCCGCACGCGGACAGGGCGCGAGCCACTGCGTCGGCAGCCCACCCGAGCATCTCAGGGCCCCCGTGCGGGGCGCGCAGAACGGCAGTCGCTCCGGTGCCGGAGGCCGTGGAGGACTCCACAGAGAGCCCCATCTGCACCCACGAGGCCACGACCTCGTCGAAGCCCAAGCAGGACATAACCTGTCCCTCATATCGCACGCCCGCCTCCACGTAGATGAGTGGACCGGGGATCACCAGAGACGAATCGAGCGCGCCGATCGGCAGGCTCCCGTCCTCCCACGGGCAGTTCGCGGTGGAGCGCGCGTATCCGGGCGGCAGGTCACACTCGAAGACGCACTCGTCGACGCTCACATCGGCGACGAGCTCGAGGGTGTCCACGGAGGCGATCACGGAGGCCACGAACGGGATGCGCCTGCCCGTTTCCCCGAGCCACGTGTCGACGAGGGCATGGCACATCGCACGGCCGGTGGCGTCCGTCGCATACTCCCCCGCCATGCCGGTCGCCCTCTGCCCATCAACGCCCTTGCCGAGCGACGGCACCTTGATGTCTCCCACGAAAAAGTCGAAGGCGTAGAGCCCGTGATGGGCGCGATTATCGTCGAACTGGGCGAACCCCAACCCCGTGCCGACAAGCACTGACAGAAACGCGTCGTAGAGGCACAGCGAATCCTCTGCGAAACACCGCGTCGCGTGAGGCGCGCGCGGGGACATCTGCCCGTACAGCCACGCCTGCAGCGCCACGTAGCGCTCGCTTGTCACACTATCGTCGAATCTCACGGTAACCTCCTCGTTCCGCCTCGCAACGCTTATGACACCCATGATGACAGAAACCTGGCAGGCGCGGGCCCTTTTCGCAAGAGTCTTCCCCTCCATCGGGCGCCACCAACGCCGACACAGACAACGCATCCGCCGACGGCCCCTCCCAAGCGGCGCACAGGGCACACGCGGCACAAGGGGGCCCCGACCTCGTCCCAGGAACACGAACGAGGCCGGGGCCCTATCGCACGAGCGTGCGCTTACTCCGTGGCGAGCAGCGCTTCCTCGGACTCCTTGGTCCACAGGCCGTCCTTCATGGCGGCCGCGACCTGCGGGAACTTCTCGGCCAGTTCGCTCAGCGGCGTGAGGCCCAGGTCGTGCAGCGACGGGAAGACCATGATCTTACCGCCCGACGTGCGGTTGATGACCGAGTTGATGGCGTCGCCGAAGCCCGCCATGCCGGTGACCGCCCACAGCGAGATCGTGGTGTCGATGACGCCGTCCTCGATCTTGCGCAGAACCGTGCGCATGTCGGACACGTCAGAGCCGGAGGTTCCCAGCATGAAGATCTGGCGTTCGATGATGCCCTGCAGGTCGAAGTCACCGAACGTGCCGGCCGGGATGCCCGCGAACGCGTTGAGGATGCCGCCCTGGGCCAGCAGGTCGACGGCCTGGGAGACCAGCGCGGGGACGGGCACGAGGCACGTCGCGTAGGTGTAGCCGTGCTCGAGGGGCGTCGAGGCGGTGTTGATGATGTCCAGCGGCACGCCGTTCTTCTGCGCGGTCGGGCCGACGACGGCCGCGAGGTTCGCCAGGCGTTCATCCGACAGGTCGGTGCCGACCACGGAGATGCCGGGGACACCCGAGGTGACGGCGCGCATCGTGTGCATGACGCCCATCGGGCCGGCGGCGCCGACGAAGACGCAACGGTCGTTCTCGCGCAGATCGCCGTTAGCGGGAATCCAGGCGTATCCCTGCCGCGGATCCGATCCGGTCGTGCCGCAGAAGCGAATGAAGTCGTAGTGGACGCGGCCGATGTCCAGGGACACCTTGCGCTCGATCGATCCGCCACCCAGGACGACGCACATAGTGCCGCGGGTGCCGATCAGGAGCGCGGCCTTCTCGATCGCGTTGGCGTCCGAGCCGAAGAACACGACGTCGTCGAACTCTCCGTCGACGCCCTCGACCTGGTCGGCGGCAACGCGCACGACCTCGGCGGGCTTGTGCTCGGCGGTCAGCGCATCGATGTCGCCCTCGCCGACGACCAGCAGGCGCCCGCCGTCGGCGACGTGATTACGCTCGGCCCACGCGTAGGAGCCTTCGACGGTCGCCCACGGCTCGATGAGGCCGACGGCTGCGGCCGAGGGGCCCTCAGACACGTGGATCAGGTACTCTTCGCCATCCGGGGACACGACGCAGCGCTCGTCGACGACGACGTATTCCTCGAGCGCACCGTCGAAGTTGTAGCCGAAGGCACCGTTGGACTTCGCGGTGCGCAGGTGCTTCCAGTCCGCCTGGACCAGCAGACGGTCACCAACCTTGAAGTGCGTAACCTTCTCGCCGACCTGCACGACGCGCACGACGGGCTCGTGGCCGGGAGTCACCGCCTCCTGGTTGGGGTGGTAGGACGGAATGTCCTTGAGGGCGTCCAGGTCGATGCCCGCCACCACGTCGGACTTGCGCGGGTGGCTGTCGAACTGGTGGAGCAGCTTCGTATCGGAGAAGCAGATGCCGCAGGCTTCGACCTCGAGCAGGATCTGCGTGGGGCCAACGGGGTCAACGGGCTTCGCCGGGTTAACGACGAACTCCTCCTTGCCGACGATTTGGATGGCGTACTGGGTGGAGGGAACCTGGGTCATGACTGACTCCTTCACTGGGAAAACGACGATGGGAACGGGAGGGACGAGGCCGGGGCACCCGCGGAGGGGACCGTGACCACCCTGGGGCCCCGGCCTCGAGACGGTGTCAGGAGAGCATGACCTGGCCACCCGTGACGGGCACGGCCTGACCGGTTTCGTACTCTTGCTCGACGATGTAGAAGATCGCGCGCAGGACGTCGATGCCCTGGGCGCCGCGCCGCATGGGCACCTTGGCCTCGTAGAACTCCTTGACGTCGGCGACGGTCTTGGCGCCGGGAACCTTCCCGGAGTTCAGGTACTGGACGAAGAGGCCGCGGTCCGGGTCGGACCAGAGGGGGCCGTCGTAGAAGTTGCCGGGGCAGATCGCGTTGACCTTGACGCCGTGGGCGACCATCTCGAGGGCGAAGGACTGGACCAGGCCGATGCCGCCGAACTTCGAGCCCGCGTATGCGGCGTTCTTGTTCGAGCCAACCAGGCCGGACTTGGAGTTGATCTGGATGATGTCGGTGAGCCACTCGGGGGCGGTGGAGTGCTGGCGGGCCAGGAGCTGTCCCAGGTGCTTAGTGACCAGGAAGAAAGCCACGTAGTTGATGTCCGTGGACAGGCGGAATGCCGAGGCGTCCTGCTCGAGGACGGAGCCGGCGCGCACGATGCCCGCGTTGGAGACGACCAGGTCGAGGCCGCCGGTGACGCGCTCGATCTCGGCGGCCATCGCGGCCACGGAGTCCTCGTCGGCGACGTTGACGGTGATCGGGTGGGCGACGCCTTCGCCGCCGAGCTCGGCGGCCTTGGCTGCGGCGCCCTCACCGTTGAGGTCGGCGACGTACACGAAGCAGCCGGCCTCGACGAGGCCTCGGGCGATCTCCGCGCCGAATCCCTGCGCGCCGCCCGTGACCAGGGCGACGCGGCCGTTGATGGTGCGCTCGCCGGTGCGCGTGGGGCGCACCTCGTAGGTCTCCTCCCCCGCCCGCACGACGACGGGAAGCTCCGTCTCCTTCAGGGAGCAGGGGCACACCTCGGTGAGGGGGCCGTCGAAGGTGACGGTGGGCTCGGCGGTGGAGGGCGCCACGATGACCGGGCGACCCAGGGCCTTGAGGAAAAGCCCGCGTACCTCGGGAGCGTTACTCATGATGGTTCTCTTTTCTCTGCGCGTTCGTCAGTTGATGGATGTTGCTCGGGCGGCGACGTCGGCGGCGTCCTCGCCGTCCGCGATCGCGCGCCCCAGGGGCGCATACTGCGCGATGCGCTGGGCGAGCGCCTCGGGGCTCAGGCGGCCGGTGCGGCCCAGCAGGTGCAGGTCGGGGTCCAGGGAAGACAGGGCCTCGTGCGCGACGAGGGCCCACGTGGCCTCGTTGAGGTCCGCGAATTCGGGGCGGCGCAGCTCCTCGCACGTGAAGCGCTGGCGGGGCTGGTTGATATCGACACCCGAGATCTCGAGCATGCCGTGGGCGGCCGCGAGCGCGTGGATGCGCGCCAGCTGCTCGGGGGTGTTGCGCGGGGGCATGTAGGTCACGGCGCGCAGGCCGATGGACTCCATGTACTCGAAGAGCTCGTCGAGGAAGTCGTCCTCGAACTTTTCGGCCTTCTTGTCACCGGTCGGCGAGGCGGACACGTCGCCCAGGTAGGCGTAGGTGGCGATCGCGCCGACCGAGTCGGCGAAGGCGACGACCTCGGCGGCGCTCGGCAGCTCGTCGGTGGGCTGGATGTAGATGCGATCCAGGTAGTTGGCTTTGAGGACGCCCAGCAGGTCGTACATGAGGTGCGGGTTGTCGGCGTCGGACAGGACGTGCGCGAGGGAGGCGGGAATCTCGACGCCCATCGAGTCCAGGCCCTGGACCAGGGCGGGACCACGGCCGAAACCGCGGATCAGGGCCGAGGCCATGGCGGCCAGCAGGTGCCGCTCGGTGATCCCGCCGCCGTTGGCGTACTGGGAGATGTCGACCATATCGG
The DNA here is from genome assembly GCF_030644365.1 of Schaalia sp. HMT-172. Classification (NCBI taxonomy): domain Bacteria; kingdom Bacillati; phylum Actinomycetota; class Actinomycetes; order Actinomycetales; family Actinomycetaceae; genus Schaalia; species Schaalia sp. HMT-172. The sequence continues at coordinate 524,476 of NZ_CP130058.1, read as the reverse complement.
CCTGAGGATCGAAGGGCTCCAGGCCGAGGTCGGTGAGGATCGCGTTGGCGCGCTCGGCCATCGCGAGGGTGCGCTCCAGGCGGGCGGCGCGCCTCGGGGCAAGCCACTTCGCGACCGTCTCGCGTGCCGGGGCGGGCACGCCCTGGACGGTCATGTAGGCCACGCCCACGGAGTCGGGGTTGTTGAGCTTGCGCTGCGCCAGAGGCGTGCCCTCGCCGAAGCGGGCGCGGATCTCGAAGCCGGTGACGGAACCCATGCCCAGGATGCGGGTCGCCTCGCTCATCTCAGCGGCGGCGCCGATCGAGTCGTGGTCGACCGAGCCGACGACGCGCAGGCCGGCCCGGCGCGCCAGCAGGGCGGCGTGCGTGGGCGTATAGGGGCTGAAGGAGAAGCAGGTGTGGATGTGGTTGTTCGACTCGGGCACCCAGGTCGGGAAGTGCTCGTCGGCGGCTAGCGCGCGCAGCGCCTCGATGCGCTGGGCCGGGGTTGCAGCCGGGTCGTTGGTGATGTCCATGGGTTTTGCCATCTCTTCGTTGGGGTGGGCACGGGGGAAGGGGGCGCGAGGCCGGGGCACAGGTGAGGAGGAGGTTTGCCCCGGCCTCGCGCGGCTCGCATCAGGGAATGCGAGCCTCGGACGGGGGCGGGCCGGAAAGGGGGGGAGGAGCGGCCCGCCCCCAGTGCTTTACAGACCCTCGCGGTTCAGGCGAGCGATCTCGGCCTCGGTCGCGTGCTTCGTGGTGGGCACGTGGCCGGGCAGCGGCAGGATGCGCTCGTGGATCGAGTCGAGGATCCAGGAGACCTGCGGGAAGAAGTACGACTCAAGCTCGGGTCCGGGCGTGATGCCGTTGCGCGAGCCGACGACCGCGATCGGCGCGTCGAGGGCGTCGAAGGCGAGGGTCTGCACGTTGGCGGCAACCGTGTTGAGGAAGGATCCGCGCTCGACCGCGTCCGAGGTGAGGACGAGGCGACCGGTCTTCTTCACGGACGCGATGAGCTTGTCGTAGTTCAGCGGGGCGACGAAGCGCAGGTCGATGACCTCGGCGCTCAGGCCGTACTTCTCGGCCAGGACGTCCGCGGCTTCCAGGGCCTTGTACACGGTCGCGCCGTAGGCAGCGATCGTGATGTCGGTGCCCTCGCGGCGGATCGCCGGCTCGCCCTCTTCGGTCTCGTAGTAGCCCTCGGGCACGCCGCCGGGCTCGAAGTCCTCGCCCTTGTCGTAGAGCTTCTGGCTCTCGAGGAAGACGACGGGGTCGGTTCCGGCCAGGGCGAGGTTGAGCATGCCCTTGGCGTCGGTCGGGGTCGTCGGGAAGTAGACCTTGAGACCCGGGATGTGGGCGACGAGCGCGCTCCAGTCCTGGGAGTGCTGCGCGCCGTACTTGGCGCCCACCGACACGCGCAGGACGAGGGGCATCTTGAGCAGACCGGCGCTCATCGACTGCCACTTGGCCATCTGGTTGAAGACCTCGTCACCGGAGCGGCCCAGGAAGTCGCAGTACATGAGCTCGACGACCGCGCGGCCACCGGCCATCGCGTAGCCGACGCCGGCGCCCACGATCGAGGCCTCGGCGATGGGCGAGTTGAAGAGGCGACGGTAGGGCAGGGCCTCGGTCAGGCCGCGGTAGACGGCGAAGGCGCCGCCCCAGTCGCGGTTTTCCTCGCCCCATGCGGCCATCGTCGGGTCGGTCTTGAAGCGGTGCAGCATCGCCTCGAAGAGGCCGTCACGGAACTGGTACATGCGCATCTTGGAGACGGGCTTGCCGTTCTCATCGACGGAGGAGCGCACCTTCTTGGCCAGGGCCTTGACGCGCGGGTTGTCCTCGAGGTCGATCTCGGGGGTCGCGTCGTCGAAGGCCTCGACCTTCTCGTTGGAGAACATGACGGTGTCGATGTAGCCGTCCGCGACGCGCGGGGTGGCCTCGTCGTCGATGGCCAGCTTGAGGACCTTGACCAGCTTGTCGGTCAGCGAGGCCGCGTAGCCGTCGATCTCGTCCTGCGTGGTCAGGCCGTTGGAGATCAGCAGGTTCGAGTATTCCTTGATGCAGTCGACCTGCTCCCACAGCTCGACCTCTTCCTTCGTGCGGTACGAGGAAGCGTCCGACGGGGAGTGGCCGGAGAAGCGGTAGGTGATGGTGTCCATGAGGACGGGGCCGCGGCCCTCCTCGAGGATCTTCTTCTTGCGGGTGGTCGCATCCGCGACGGCCAGCGGGTTGAGGCCGTCGACGCGCTCGGCGTGCATGGCCTCGGGGTTGAGGGCCGCGCCCACACGGGCGAGGATCTCATATCCCATGGTCTCGCCGAAGGTCTGGCCGCCCATGCCGTAGAAGTTGTTGAAGAAGTTGAACAGGATCGGCGGGTTGCCGCCGTCCTCCTCGCGCCACAGCGAGCGGAACTGGTCCATGGCCGCGAAGTTCATGGCCTCCCACACGGGGCCACAGGCCAGGGCGGCGTCACCGACGTTGGAGATGACGATGCCGGGCTTGCGGTTGATGCGCTTGAACAGGGCCGCGCCGTTGGCGATCGGGGCGGAGCCGCCGACGATCGCGTTGTTCGGGTAGGAGCCAAAGGGCAGGAAGAAGGTGTGCATCGAGCCGCCCAGGCCGCGGTTGAAGCCGGACTTGCGGGCAAAGATCTCGGCGAGGGCGCCGAAGAGGATGAAGTTCTCGGTGAGGTCCTTCGTGTCCTTGTAGTCGATCTTTTCAGCGTAGGAGAGGGTCTCGCCGCCGAGGAAGCCCTTCATGATGCCCTCGAGCTGGCCCTCGTCCATCTGGTGCATGGCCGAGTAGCACTTGGCGAGGATCTCGCCGTGGGAGCGGTGGGAGCCGAAGATGAAGTCCTCGGGTTTGAGCACAAAGCTCTGACCGACGTAGGCGCTCTCCTGGCCGATGCCCAGGTGGGCGGGGCCGCGGTGGTTGTACTCGACGCCTTCCCACTGGCCGGTCTTCTTGATGGAGTCGAGCATCGACTCGAAGGTGCGCACGACGATCATGTCGTGGAGCATCTGGACCATGCCCTTTTCGCCGTAGCGGGCGAGTTCGGTCTCACGGTCGAAGGTGTACTGGTTGACGGGCACGTCGGGGAACTTCACGTGCCCGGGGCGACGCACCTCGTTGGGGTCGATGATAAGAGACTGAGTCATTGTTCTACTCTTCCTTGACGTAGGGGGTTCGTTAGAGCTTGACGGCCCACGCGGCTTCGCGGATAACCTCGGACACGGTGGGGTGAGGGAAGACGACCTGGCGCAGGTCCTCGACGGTCAGTTCCATCTCGAGGACGGCCTGCGCGCCCCAGATCATTTCCGCCGCGTAGGCGCCCAGGACGTGAATGCCGAGCACCTGGTGGGTCGCGGGATCGACGAGAATCTTCGCCTCGCCGGGGGCCTTGAAGCCGTTCTCGGCGATGAAGCGGCCCGACATGAGGGCGGGGACCTTGGCGACGAGGACGTCGCGACCCTCGCGCTTGGCGGCGGACTCGGTCAGGCCCACGCCGGCGGCCTCGGGGATCGAGAAGACGGCCCACGGGACGGTGTGCCAGCGCATGACCTCGCCGCGTTTCTTGGCGGTGGGGTCGAGGATGTTCGCCGAGGCGATCTCCGCCATGCGGTAGGCGGCGTGCGCCAGGAGCGAGCGTCCGGTGACGTCGCCGATGGCCCACACGTTGGGCAGGTTGGTGCGCATCGTGTCGTCGACGACGATGCCGCGGTTGATCTCGAGGCCGGCTTCCTTGGCGCCCCAGCCCTCCGTCGCGGGACGGCGGCCCACTGCCATGAGGACCACGTCGGCCTCGACGCTGAGCTTCTCCGCGCCCTTGGAGTAATGGACGGTGCCCCCGTCGAGGGACTCGACGCGGCAGCCCAGCTCGAAGGTCACATCCTTCATGGCGGCGCGGGCCTTGGCGGCCAGGTCGTCGTCCATGAACGGCAGGATCTCGGGGGCCATCTCGATGACGGTCACCTGGGAGCCGAGGGTGGAGTACAGGGAGGCAAACTCGACGCCGATGACGCCGCCGCCGATGATGGCGAGGCGGGCGGGGACCTCGGGCAGGGACAGGATGCCCGTGGAATCGACCAGCGCCGGGTTGTCCTGGGTACCGGGCAGCGGGGGCATGGCCGGCACGGAGCCCGTGGCGATGATGACGTGGTCCGAGGTGTAGGTCGTGCCCTCGACGGTCACGCGACCGGGGGCGTCGAGGTGGCCTCGGCCGTTGATGACGGTGACGCCCGCCTTGCGCTCGGTGGCTGCGACGCCGGCGACCAGACCCTTGACAACCTGGTCCTTCCAGGCCTGCATCTGCGTCCAGTTGACGGCGACGCCGCTGGCGTCCACGCCGAACTGGCTGGCTTCCTTGGCGTGCAGGTAGTTCTTCGCGCCGTTGAGCAGGGTCTTGGTGGGGATGCAGCCCACGTTCAGGCAGGTGCCGCCCAGGTACTGCTCCTCGACGAGGGCAACCTTCTTGCCCGCGTGTCCGAGGCGCTCAGCGGCCAGGTAGCCGCCGGGGCCCGCACCGAGGACGATGACGTCAAAATGCGTGTCACTCATGAGTGTTCCTCTTTCCTCAGGCCAGGACGGTCACGTCGATGTTCTCGATGGCGGCGACCAGGTCGCGCAGGAAGCGGGCGCCGTCCGCGCCGTCGATGACCTGGTGGTCGATCGTCAGCGACAGGTTGAGGCGCTGCTCCACGCCGATCGTGCCGTCGGCTGCCACGGTCGGGCGCGGGGTGATCGCGCCGACGCCGAGGATGGCCGTCTGGGGCAGGTTGATGACGGGGGTGAAGGTCTCGATGCCGAAGGAGCCGATGTTGGAGACCGTGAAGGTGCCGCCGCTCAGGAAGTCGGGGGCGATGGTGCCGTCGATGGCGCCGCCGGCCAGGCGCTTGGCCTCGTCGGAGAAGGCCTTGAGGCCCAGGGCCTGCGCGGAGCGGATGACGGGGACCAGGAGGCCGCGCGGGGTGTCGCACGCGAAGCCGAGGTGGACCTGCTCGAACTCGGTCAAGACGCCGTCCTCAAGGTGGGCGTTGAACACGGGGTACTTGGGCAGGGTGCGCGAGACGGCGAAGCAGACCAGGTCGTTGAGCGTGATCTTGTTCAGACCCAGGGAGCCGTCCGCGTTCTTGACCTTCTTGCGCAGCGCGAGGATGCCCGCGGCGTTCGCGGTCGTGTTGAGGGTCAGCTGCGCGGTGGAGGTCAGGGACTCCATCATGCGCTTGGCGACGACCTTGCGCACGCCCTTGAGCGGGGTGGAGGTCGAGGCACCCGGGTAGTCGGCACCCGCGGGGGCTGCGACGGCGGCGGCGGGAGCGGCCTCGGCGGCGCGGCCCGCGTCGGCGACGCTCACGCGTCCGCCGATGCCGGTGCCCTCGGTGGCGCTCACGCCGGCGGCGCGCGCGGCGGAGGTCAGGACGGGGCCGGCGGCGATCGCGGCGGCGACGTCGCGCTCGATGACGCGGCCGTGGGGGCCCGATCCCTCGGAGATAGCCGAGGTATCGACGCCGCGGGAGGCGGCGAGCGCGCGGGCGCGCGGGGAGACGGCGCCGGTGGCGCGCTCGGTCGCGAACGCGGGGGCGGCCGCCTGCTCGGGGGCGGCGGCCTGCTCGGCGGGAGCAGCGTCGGCGGGAGCGGCGTCAGCGCCGGGCACGAGGCCGGAGATGTCCTCCCCGGGCTCACCGACGATGATGAGCGGATCCTTCACGGGGACCTCGTCGCCCTCCTCCCACAGGAGCTTGAGGACAGTTCCAGCGGCGGTGGAGGGAACCTCCATCGTCGACTTGTCCGTTTCGATGGACGCGAGGGTCTGGTCGACGGCGACGGTGTCGCCTTCGGCGATCATCCACTCGACGATGATGCACGACTCAACAGAGTTGCCCAGCTGGGGCATCACCACGATGGTGGCCATGTAATTCCTCCTAGACGATGCGCAGCTTCGTGCGCTCGGCCAATTCCTTGATGGATTCTTCGGGGATCTCATCGTCGGTGATGATTCCGGTGACCTGGTCGATCCCCATGAAGGTGACGAAGCCGGCTTCCCCGTACTTGGAGGAGTCTGCGAGCAGCCACGTCTCTTGTGCGCGTGTGCGCATGATAGAACCGACCTGTCCGCCCTCAACGAGTTGGGTGGTCAGGCCGCGATCAACGCTAAAACCGTCGGTTCCAAGGAACGCAACGCGCGCGTTGAAGTCATTGATGGCGCGCTCGGCGACCGGCCCCACGAGGGACTCGGACTCGGCGCGGAAGTGCCCACCCGTCAGCGTGATGTTCAGGTTCGGGTTGGAGCGGGCGTTGGCGAAGACGAGGACGGAGTTGGTCAGGACCTGGACTCCTCGCTTGCCGGTGAGGTACTTGACGATCAGGGCGCAGGTGGTGCCGGCCTCGATCATGATCCGGTCGTCGTCGTGGATCATGTCAGCGGCGGCCCGGGCGATGCGTTCCTTCTGATCCACGCGGTCGTTTTGACGCAGATGGATGTTACGGAAGGTGGTGGGGCGCGCCCCGCCGTGGGTGCGCACGAGGTAGCCCTGTTCATCGAGGACCTTGAGGGAGGCCCGAACGGTCACGGGCGAGACACCCAGGTCGGAGGCGAGCTGAGCGACGCTCACCTCACCCTCGCGGGCGAGGCGATCCAGGATGTAGTTCGTGCGTTCTTCTGCACGTCCCATGGGTTCACCTCCTCATGTCGAAGCAACAATCTTTGTCGCTTTCACTTTCGTTAAGGAAAGAATAGTCATTTAAACGAAAGTATGCAACATCACGCGATAGTGTCGCCCACCCGTGCACACCCCCCGAACAAACGTTCACCAAAGCGGCGGACAAAAGGCCTATTGGCCTAACATTTCGCGGATTAACGGCCGGGAGGGCGGTCCCACTCGGACCGCCCTCCCACTCGCCAACGCGACGACGCTTGGCACTCACGCCGCACGCTCAAACGAAAATGAAACGAAAGCGTACGCTACCGGGCACAGAAGCCCCGGCCTCGTACCGACGAGGTGTTTTACTCCCCAGGCATACGCACGCCCACCGTCAGCAGCAGGTTGCCGTACAGGCGCTGCTCCCCCGTCGCAACGATGATGCCGACGTTCTCGTCGCGCGCAGCATCGTAGAAGTCCCAGCGCGACAGCTCGCCGAACTCGACGCCCGGCAGAGCCGCCCGGAACTCGTCGTGAATCGGAATCTCCACCGGATCAGCGTCGGGGGCGGGAGTCATAATCTCGGCGCGCTCGATCGGAATCGTCCGCTTGAGCACGTCAAGGACCTGACTGACGTCCAACAGGCCCGGAGCCAGGTTGAGCGACACGAGTTCGCAGCGCGGGTTCACACCCGTCGTGTGCGGGTAGTTCGCGTCAGCCAGCAGGATCTTCGACCCGTGACCGGCCGCAGCCAGCGCGCGCAGGAACTGAGGATGAGTCATAGGACCGTAGAGCATGAACGTACCTTCCTTACAGGTGAGAACTGGCCCGGATGACCAGTTCGGGATCGATCACAATGTCTTGAGAGGGGCCACCGTCCATCAGCGAGCGAACCAGCCGAACCGCCGTGCGGCCGAGGCGATCGAAGGGCTGATGGATCGTCGTCAGCGGCGGCGCGTAGGAATCCGCCCCGTCGATGTCATCGAAACCGACGACCCGCACGTCGCGAGGAACCACTCCCCCGCACTCGTAGATGTAACGCATCGCGCCCAAAGCGAGCTGATCGTTCGCCGTCTGAATGCCCTGCGGCAGTCGGCCCGCCGCACGCATGACGTCGTAGCCGTCGCGTGAATCCCACGAGTCGGGTTGCAGGATCGCCGGGGTAATCCCGTAGGCCTCGCACGCCTGGACGTAACCGCGGCGACGCATCTGCGCGTCCGACCAGCCGGAGGGACCAGCGATGTGAACGACGTCGGTGAGCCCCTGCCCGAGCAGGTGCTCGGTCGCCAGTCGCGCCCCGCGCACGTTATCCACCGCGACCGTCGAAATACCGTCAAGCCCCTGCTCGCTCGTCAGAACGAGGACCGTCGGGAAACGCTTCCCCGACTCGATCGCGACGTCGATCGTCGGATCCTGGCCACCCAGGATGATGACGCCATCCACGTCGAAGGGCGCAAAATCGGAGCGCAACTGCCCGTCCGGCCCATACGCGTAGGACAGGGACACGTGATACCCGGCCTGCGCCGAGGCATTGAGGATCGACAGGAGCACCGTGCCGTGACCGTGGAACATGGGCGCGGCCAGCACGACCTGCAACACGTTCGTCCGCTTGGCCGCGAGCGCCCGCGCCGCGTAGTTGGGCACGTAGCCCAGCTCCTCGACGAGCTTGGCGATCCTCGCCCGCGTCTTCTCCGAGACTTCCGGGTCGCCGCGCACGACGCGAGAGACGGTGTTGGTGGACACGCCAGCCTTGCGCGCGATATCGGCCAGCGACACCTTCTTAGGCGCGGGTCGGCGTGTGGACATGAGTCGATGTGCTGGCTGCGATGACGGAGGCACGGTCCTGGGGATCCAGGGCGCCGATGGTCTCGAGCTGGGCCAGGAGGGAACCGAAGGTCGAGGCCTCGATGGGGCCGCGCACGACGGTCACCCCCGCGATCTGAGCGGTCAGGTCGCACAGCAGGCGATTGCGGGCGCCGCCGCCGACGAGGTTGAGCTGGTCGGGGGCCTTGCCCGTGGCCTCGGTCAGCTCGCCGATCCCCCGAGCGTAGCGGCGGGCGAAGGACTCGATGATGACGCGCACGTAGCCGGCCATCGAATCGGGGCGGGCGACTCCCTGGGCATCCAGGGCCTCGTCGATCTTGCGTTGCATGTCTCCGGGGCTCGCGAAGGCCTCGCCGTCCGGGTCGAAGACGCCCGGGGCTTCAGGCAGCTCGCGCGCCTGGGCGACGAGTTCGTCGGTGTCGGTGGGAGTGCCCTCGCGCTCCCACTGGCGCTGAATCTCCTGAAGGATCCACATGCCGGTGATGTTGAACAGGGGGCGCACTCCCCCGTCGGTGCGGCCCTCGTTGGTGATCCCCATGTCGAAGGCGACGTCGCTCATGAGGGGCTCGTCCTCGATTGCTCCGAGCACCGACCAGGAGCCGCAGGACAGGAAATACGCGCGCTTGCCCGCTTCGATGGGCAGGCCGTGGACGGCACAGGCCGAGTCGTGGGCGCCGCCACGCACGACGGTCAGGGTCTGAAGGCCGGGGACCGTGCACGGGCCGACAACGGTGCGGTCGGCGGACAGCTCGCCGAACCAGCCGCGCGGGATGCCGAGGCGAGTGAAGACCTCGTCGTTGAAGCCGCCGCCGCCGGGGGTGAGCAGGCCGGACGTCGAGGCGATCGTGCGCGACCATCCGACGACCCCGGTGAGCCGGTAGGCAAAATAGTCGGGCAGGAAGAGCGCGGCGGCCACGCGGCTAGCGGCCTCGGGTTCCTCGCGCAGGTAGGCGAACAGCTGGTTCGCGGTGTTAATGGTCGCGGGCTGGTTGCCGGTCAGGTCGAAAAACTCTCGGTCCGCGATGCGCTCACGGAAAGCGTCAAGGGTGCGCGACGTGCGCTCGTCACGGTAGGCGATGACGTCGCCGACGAGGCGTCCGTCCTCGTCGAGGGGGGCCCAATCCACGCCCCACGTGTCGATCGAGACCGCGCGGGCGTCCGGGAACTGCTCGAGAGCCTTCGTCAGGCCGTTGATCGTCTCGGCCTCCATCGTCGCCACGTCCCACGTCAGCGTCCCGTCCTCGCGGCGGCGGGCCTGGTGCTTGAAGCGGTGAATGTCCGTGACTTCCAGGCGGCCGTCAGTGAGAGTTCCGGCGAGAACTCGCCCGGACGCGGATCCAAGGTCAACAGCAAGTACGGTGGTCATTGAAGTCTCCTGCTCAAAACGCCCTCGCTCGGCGTGTCCCGTCATTGGGATAGTAATACGGCTGTCCTCATCGGCGAGGCCGGGGCCGCGTTCCGGGACCGGGCTTACCCGGGAAGGTGCTCCGTTCGGGCTCGGGGAGAGAGGAACCCGAGCCCGAACGGAACGTGCATCAGCGGTACATCGGGCCGAAGGTCTGGCAGGCGCGGAAGTCCGCGGCCTCCAGGGACTCGGTACCGAACAGCGACCACGCCTTGGGACGGAAGATCCGCTCCTCGGGGACGTTGTGCATGTTGACCGGGATACGCAGCATCGACGCCAGCGTGATGAGCTGGCCGCCGATGTGGCCGTAGGAGATCGCGCCGTGGTTCGCACCCCAGTTGTTCATGACGTCGTAGACGCTCTTGAAGGCGCCTTCGCCCGTCAGGTTCGGGACGAACCAGGTGGTCGGCCACTCGATGTTGGTGCGCTCCTCGATGGTGAAGGCAACCTCGTCGGGCAGCTCGACCGTGTAGCCCTCCGCGATCTGCAGGACCGGGCCGAGGCCTCGGACCAGGTTGATGCGGCACATCGTCACGGGCATCTCGCCCGAGGTGCGGAAGTGCGTCGAGAAGCCGCCGCCACGGAAGTAGCCGGTCGAGGCTGGGTGGAAGGTCGTGGCCTCCAGCGTGGCCTCGCGGTCCTCCTCGGTGAGCTCGTACCAGGGCTTGATGACGTTCTTGCCGTCACGCACGGCCTTGCCGGCGCCGTCCAGCGTGGTGGAGCCGGAGTTACGTAGGTCGAGCAGGCCGGCGGCTGCGCGGCCCTCAGGCTTCCAGCCGGTCGCCTTCTCGATGGACTCGGGGCTCCAGTAGGTGCGCACGTCGGAGAAGATCTGCGGCGTGTTGGTCAGCAGGTAGCCGAAGAGCATCGACGCGCCGTTGAGCGAGTCGTTCTCGGTGGCCACGACGGAGGGCTGACGGATGCCGGTCCAGTCAAAGTTCGTGTTGAGGATAGTCTCCAGGACGTCGCCGTTCGGGAAGTGGTCCGTCCACTGGCGCTGGCCCTGGAAGCCGGCGGCGATGGCACCGTGGCCGCCCGCCTCTTCCTCGAAGCCCAGCTCGGCCAGGCGCGGGTTGCCGTGCATGAGGTCGCGGGCGATGAGCGTCATCTTGGTGACGAACTTCCACCAGTCCTCGTGCTTCTCGGGGTAGCGCCACTCCGGCGGGTTCCAGTCCTTACCCTGCTTGAAGTTCTCGCGGATCCACTGGTAGGCCTGCTCGTACTCCTCGGGATCGTAGATGCCCTCGTCGATACGGCGCGTGAACTCGCTCATGTCGATGTACTCGTTGCGCATGCCCAGGTAGGAGCCGAAGAAGTCGGGGTTAACGACGGAGCCGGCGATGCCCATGGAGACCGAGCCCATGGACAGGTAAGCCTCGCCCTTCATCTGAGCGACTGCCAGGCCGGCGGTCGCGTAGTCGAGGAGGCGGGTACGCACGTCCTCGGGGATCGAGGTGTCGTCGGCGTCCTGCACGTGCTCGCCGTAGATGCCGAAGGCGGGGATGCCGATCTGGGCGTGGCCGGCCAGGGCGGCGGCCAGGTACACGGCGCCGGGGCGCTCGGTGCCGTTGAAGCCCCAGATCGCGTGCGGCATCGCCGGGTCCATGTCCGTGGTCTCGGTGCCGTAGCACCAGCACGGGGTCACCGTCACGGTCAGACCCACGTTGTTGGCGCGGAACTTCGCCGCGCAGGCCTGTGCCTCGTGGACGCGGCCGATCGTGGTGTCGGCGATGACGACCTCGACCGGGGCGCCATCCGGGTAGCGCAGGTTGGAAGTAAAGAGGTCGGCGACAGACTTCGCCATGTTCATGGTCTGCTCTTCGAGCGACTCACGCACGCCCTTGCGGCGGCCATCAATCGTGGGGCGGATTCCGATGCGGGGGTGTTCAGTCATTATTCCTTCATCCCTCATGAAGACGTCGATGTCGGAGCGCGGGGGCGCTCGCCCCCTCGGATCCTTGGATTCAGTGAGTGCCGGGTCCGCAGGTCCCGCCCCGACCGTTCGGGGCGGGACCTGCGGCGGGCCACCGGTTCGACGTGCGCCTCCCCGGACCCGGCCTCGTGCCCTATGGGCCTAGTGTCTCACTCGTACAGGTTGGCCTTGATGGCGTCGGTGTCGATGTTGGACTTGTCGTACCAGGCGAAGCCCGAGTCGATGACCGTGGGCAGCTCGGCGCCGTTGAGCGCGGCAACCGCGGCCTTCACCGTGTAGTAGCCGATCTTGACGGGCGACTGGGTGACGGCGCCAGCCTCCTTGCCGGACTTGATGGCGTCGATCTGGGTCTTGCCCGAGTCGAAGCCGACGATGGTGACGTCCTTGCCGGTCTCCTCGGCACCCTGCACGATGCCCGAGGCCGCGGCCTCGTTGGAGCCGTACATGCCGACGATGTCGTCGTTGGCCTGGATGATGGACTTGGAGGTGTCGGCGGCCTTCGTGACCTCACCGGCGATCTGCTCGTCCAGGAGCTTCAGGTTAGACGGAGCGTTGGCCATGAAGTACTCCTTGAAGCCCTCGCAGCGCTGCTTGCCGGTGGTGGAGGTCGAGTCGTGGCAGACCATGCCGACCGAGCCCGACTTGCCATCGAGCAGCTCGATCATGTGCTTGGCGGCTTCCTCGGCGGCCTTCTTGTTGTCCGTCTGGACGGTGGTCACCGGGATATCGGACTCGACACCGGAGTCGAAGGCGACGACGGGGATGTTCTTGGCCTCAATCTCCTTGAGGATGTCCTCAGCGGCCTTGGAGTCCAGCGCCGCGAAGCCGATGGCCGCGGGGCCCGAGTCGAGGGCGGACTTCAGCTGGTCGGTCTGCTCGGTGACCTTGGTCTCGTCCTGCGGGCCGACGAAGCTGACCTTGTAGCCCAGCTCCTCGCCAGCCTGCTCAGCGCCTTCCTTCACGGCCTGCCAGAAGCGGTGCTGGAAGCCCTTGGAGACCAGGTAGATGGTCTTGGTGCCATCACCCTTCACAGCGGCCTTTTCCCAGTCCTGCTGCTCGCCGGAGGTGTCCACCTTCGAGGCGCCGGAGGAGTCGCTCTTGGTGGTGCTGGTGTCGGAGGAGGAGCCTCCGCTTGCATCCGTCGAGGTCGTGCAAGCAGCCATGCCCAGGGCCATGGAGCCGACAGCGGCGGCGGCGATGATACGTCCGATGGGGCGCATTGGTGTTCCTTTCGTGGGGCGGCGGGATCGTTCCCGCCTGAGGGAAGTGAACCGACGTCGGTTCACGGGTTGATATGAGATGGAATACGATCAGGCTGCGTTTTCGCGGATGCGACGGATGTTGTCGATGACGACCGCGAGGAGCAGGACAATACCGGTGACGACGAACTGCCATTCGGCCGCGATGCTCATCATGGTCAGGCCCTTCTTCAGGGTCTCCATGAGGATCGCACCGACCAGTGCGCCGGGGATCGAGGCGCGGCCACCCGACAGGGAGGTGCCGCCGATGACGGCCGCCGCGATGACGTTGAGCTCCATGCCCACGCCCTCAGCCGGCTGGACGAGGCCGCCGCGCGAGGAGTAGAGGACCGCGCCGATGGCCATGAAGGCGCCGGCAACAACGTAGATGATGATCTTCCACAGGCGAACGTTGACGCCGGAGAGGCGGGTGGCCTCCTCGTTGGAGCCAATCGCCAGCGAGTAGCGGCCCAGCAGCGTCTTGTTCATGAGGAAGGTCGCCAGGATGGTCAGCACCACGAAGATGAGGACGGCGTTGGCAACGTGCGGGATGATCTCGCCGCGGGCGATGAACTTGTAGCCCGGGTTGGCGATCGAGATGGAGGCCTTGTCCGAGATAATCAGCGCCAGGCCTCGCGCGACCATCATCATCGCGAGCGTCGCGATGAATGGAGGAAGCCCCAGGATCGAGACGTTCAGGCCGTTGACGAGGCCGATCGCCATGCCGACCAGGAGAGTCAGGACGAGGCCCAGGCCCAGCGGCAGGTTCATCTTGTCGCCCGCCAGGAAGATGCCCGCCATGACGGCCACGAGACTCATGCCCGTGCCGACGGACAGGTCGATGCCCGAGGTGGCGATCACGAAGGTCGCACCCAGCGCCATGACTCCCGTGTAGGCCGACTGCAGGACGATGTCGAGGTAAATGCCGGGCTTGGCAAAGCCGCTGGCTGCAACACTGAAGAACGCAAGAATAACGACCAGGGCAACCGTGACGAGCAGCAGCTGCATGTTCTTCTTCAGGAAGGCCGCTGCAGGCGACGGCGCCTGTAGGCCCTTGTTGTCGACGACGGTGCTCACGCGTCTACTCCGTTCGCTTCTTCCTGGCCGACGGTGGCCAGTTCCATGATGTTTTCTTGGGTGGCGTCCTCGTTGTTGAGGGTGCCAATGATGCGGCCGTGGGCCATGACGGCGATGCGGTTCGCCAGGCGCAGGACCTCGGGCAGCTCCGAGGAGATCACGATGATCGCCTTGCCCTGCTGCGCCAGGTTTTCGAGCAGCGTGTAGATCTCATCCTTCGCGCCCACGTCGATGCCGCGGGTCGGCTCGTCGAAGATCAGGACCTCGGAATCACGCTCCAGCCACTTGGCCACGACAACCTTCTGCTGGTTGCCACCGGAGAGGCTGCGGACCTCGACGTCGACGCTGGGGGTGCGCGTGCGCAGCTTGGACACGTATTCCCGGGCGATCTTGCGCAGCTTGACGGTGTCGACGACCGAGGCCTTGGTGAAGTGGTCCATGGCCGCCATGCCCGTGTTGAAGGAAATATCCTTGTCCAGGAGCAGGCCGAACTGCTTGCGGTCCTCGGACAGGTAGCCGATGCCGTTCTTCACGGCGTCCGTCGCGTTCTTGATCGAGACCTTCTTGCCGTGGACGTAGATCGAGCCCGCCGTGTGGGGGTCCGCGCCGAAGAGGGCGCGGGCGACCTCGGTACGACCGGCACCGACCAGGCCGGCGAAACCGAAGATCTCGCCCTTCTTGACCTCGAAAGACACGTCGTGGACGGCCTTGACGGTCGAGAGATTCTCGACGCGCAGAACAACCTCGTCAGACAGCGGCTTCGTGGTGGGACGTGCGTCGGCGGGAACCTCGCGACCGACCATCATCTTGACGACCTCGCTCATAGGCGTCGTCGCCGTCTCCACCGTGCCGATGTACTTGCCGTCGCGCAGCACCGAGATGCGGTCGGTCAGCTCGGTCAGCTCCGGCATGCGGTGCGTAATGAAGATCAGGCCCGTCTGCGGGCACACGAAGTCGCGCACCAGCTCGAACAGCGATTCCGTCTCGGTCGTGGTCAGGGGGGCCGTCGGCTCGTCCATGACCAGGATCTTCGAATCGAAGGACAGCGCGCGGGCGATCTCGACCATCTGTAGGCGAGCGACCGGCAGGTCGCGGCAGTGGGCGGTCGGATCGATGTTCATATTGAGGCGCTCGAACAGCTTGTGCGCGTCGCGGATCATCTTGCGGTCGTCAATGTAGGACCACTTCGAGGACCCGGGCCGACCCAGGTACAGGTTCTGGGCGACCGTCAGGTCGGGAACGATGTTGAGTTCCTGGTGGATGATCGACAGGCCGAGGGAACGAGCGTGTTCAGGCGACTGAATGTCGACTTTCTCGCCCTGCAGCCAGATTTCACCACCGGGATCGGCCTTATGGATACCGGTGAGCACCTTCATGAGCGTGGACTTGCCCGCTCCGTTCTCACCGCAGAGACCCAAGACTTCACCGGGGCGAAGGTCGAGGTCCACGTCGGACAGCGCCTTCACGCCGGGGAACGTCTTCGAGATCCCCTTTAGCTCTAGTAAGTTCGTCACTTCTCACCCCTTGGGTACCAGTAACTTCTCTGTTTCTGGAGTTTGCTTCCCCGGCTATCGTTAACGCTAACGGAAACGCATCCAGGGAAACGCCCTCTTCGGCGTCCCTTTAAGAGTAAGGCATCACAGGTGCGCGCGCCAGCCAAATCGGCGAACGCGTAACCAAATCGTAATAGACTTCCGCAGCTACAAGTCTGACATTTCCGCACTATTTCGCAGGTTCTCTAGGATGGTTTGCGCGACAGTGTCGAGCCAGTCCTGATCGACGAGGCAGGCGCTGAGCGCAAGTTTTCCGCGAGCCGGATCGTGACGCATCCCCTCCTGCTCCCAGTGAGACAAACCGTCCCCTCGCACAGTTGTTGGAAAAGTTCCGTGAACGTTCACGACGCGCCACCACGGGACGCTACCGCCCCAATCGTGCATGATCCGCCCCACGACGCGCGGACCGGTGCCAACCGCACGGGCGATCATGCCGTACGTGGCTGCATGCCCGGCCGGAATTGACTCCACGACGCGCAGGACCGCTTCGACCAGTTCTTCTCGCACAGCTCCATTCCTTTTCGATTCTCAGGTTGCTATTCAATCCGCAGGCCTCCTCACCACCCACGCACGCCAGGCGCCTGCGTCCTCACCACACGTGCACGCGCCCGCCAGCGGCCCGCATCCTCACCCCCCCTCGTCCGCGCACGTCAGCCGCCCCACACCCGCGCACGCGCACGCCAGCCGCCCCACACCCACGCCAGCCGCCCACATCCTCACCACACGCGCACACCAGCCGCGCACACGCACGCCAGCCGGAGCCCACCCCGCACGCGGATAGGTTATCGACATCCGGATAGGTTATGAACATCCGGATAGGTTATTAAGCTATCCACATCCTCATAACCTATCCACATGCGAGCCACGCCCTCGCAACCCGCGCCCGCAGCCTCGCCCCTTCGCCCGAGCACGCCAGCTCCGACGTCCACACCCTCGCCACCCGCGCCAGCAGCCTCACCCGCTCGTCCGTGCACGCCAGCTCCGACGTCCACACCCTCGCCACCCGCGCCCGTGCACGCCAGCCAGCGCCACCCCGCACGCGTATAGGTTATCGACATCCGGATAGGTTATGAACATCCGGATAGGTTATTAAGCTATCCACATCCTCATAACCTATCCACATGAGCGTAACCTATCCACATGCGAGCCACGTCCTCGCAACCCGCACGTGCCAGCCCGGTGCAAGCCAGGCACCTGCGCACGTCGACGCCAGCACACGCCGACAACGCCCGTGCCAGCCAGGCACCCCACCCTCACCACCCGCGCACGCGCACGCTCATGCCAGCGTGCAAGCCACAGCACTGCACACCGATCCCAACTCTCCCCTACGAATGCAAGCGAGCCCGTGATAGATTTGATGCGGAGCGGGAATCCCCCCTGGGCTAGTCGTGGAATAATCGACCGTCGGAAGGCCCGGGCAATGGACCCCGCTCCCCACTTTTCCCTTCATTTCCCGCGTCGGTGTTCTCGCGCGACAGGAGGGATATAGGACATTTCGTGCTGGCGTGTTGCCACCTGCCCCACTGGACGTCAGGTTGCCGCGTGACCTGGCAGCCCGTTCGGCGTCCGCGTCACGTGAGAGCGGGGTATTGATCATGCCTTGGCAGCGGGCGCATCCGAACCGGGACGTGCGAGACAAGACCCGCCAAGAAACGCCAGCAGGGCCGATGATGAGAGGGAGCGGACATCGCGGCACCTTGATAATAATTCGAGTGAGAAATAGAGGGCTTTCCCGAAGGATCACACGGTAACCGCACCTATGACGAGCAACAGGCCGATCACCTGGAGCTGACGCCCCACGCGGAATGAGCCCTCCCTATAGCCCCACCGTTGCAGCTAGGGACTGATCGGACATCACGGTTCTGACCCGGGCATTGCGCCCCCGGTCGGCGAGCTTGCGCATTATAAGAAAAGGGTGGCCCACCTGCCCGGGGATCACTCCCTGGTGGGCTGGCTGCCACCCTCTCGAGCATCGTATCACTACTGGGGATATAGGACAAGGCGTGTTGGTCGCGGCTCGGTCCCAGACATCGTCGAGGGAGGATGCCTGCGCTCGAACGCCCGCGCCGCAGCGCTTCAAACAGGATGCGCTCCATCGGAAGGAATACACCTGATCGGGAGCGTTCAACCCGTTTGGGGGCATTCGACCCGTGAGGGAAGATTCCACCTGATCGAGAGTATTGCGCCCGATCAGAACGGGTTGGATGATCACCGATGGGGTGTTTCGCCCCATCGGACACAAGCCCCGTCGCGGAGCTGGTCGATCGTGCCGCTGCCCCGGTTCTGTCGGCGACGCCCGACAGGCGTTCATCGGCGCCCCGCCGGGCAGCCCTGCATTGGTGAAGGAGCACGACGCCAGTGAGGGCGCATGACGCCGGGGTTAATGGTGGGGGTTTTGCACCATTAGAAGCATCCTGCCGGCGTGTCGCCGGCGTGTCGTGGCTCTATTGGTGCAATTTCCCCCGTTTGGTGGCGCCCTCGACATGGGCCAAGCTCAACCGTGTACCTCTCACAGCGCAATTCCCCCGTTTGGTGGCGCCCTCGACATGGGCCGAGCTCGACCATGCGCCTCTCATGGTGCAATTCCCCCCGTTTGGTGGCGCCCTCGACGTGGGCCAAGCTCAACCGTGCACCTCTCACAGCGCAAGTCCCCCCGTTTGGTAGCGGTGATGTCGAGGTTCAGGGCGTTGAGGTCGCGGTTCAGGGTGGTGAGGTCGCGGTTCGAGGTGGCGTGGCGCCCAAAGTGCCGACCACCTCGGCGACAAACGCCAACAATGGGCCGTCGCGGGCGAGGTGGTCTGCGATCTGGGCACAACGGCGCCTGGCCTCGCGTGGAGCTCGCAAGGAACCGCTGAATATGCGCGTTAACGCCTTTGATACGCACGTCAACCTCTCGAAATGCGCGTGGGCGGCGCTGCCCACGCGCAAGTCATCGGGCCCACGTGCGGATCAGCGGGCCCACGTGCGAGGTGTCGGGCCCACGTGCGAGTCAGCGGGCCCGCGTGCGCGCGGGTGCACTCCTCCCCTGCACCGGTTCAGGGATAAACGAAAAGCCCCGAGTTCGTGAGAACTCGGGGCGTCTGCTCCTGCGACTGGATTCGAACCAGTAACCGTCCGATTAACAGTCGGATGCTCTGCCGTTGAGCTACGCAGGATTGCGACAAGAGAAGATATTAGCAGAGACTATTCGAAACTGGCAAGCCAGATACGGGCCTCCAGCTATGCTGCGCGTCACTGCCATCCGATTTCCCTGTCTGGGGCGTTCACTCCCACGTGGGATTCTGGAGATCCAGCCCCTGCCGCCTCGCGACGCACTCGATCGCGTCGGCAAGCCACTGTGCGAAGCCAACCTGCTGCGAATCGTAGTGCTCGCGGAATCGCTCGTCGTCGATGTAGCCGCGAGACACGATGTAGTGCTTGGCGGGCGTGACAGGAAAGAACTCGCTGAGCGCTTCCCTATGCTCCTCGACGAGGCCGACGGCCCTCTCACTGTCAGGAGCGACACCATCACGAATCGCATCGATCATCCTGCGTTCGATGTCGTGGAATCGCTCGGCATTCTGCCTCCAGTCGGCGGATTGCCACGAAGCGGTGCGTTCTCGCGATTCACGCCAGTCATCGGTATCTCCGTAGCGTTCTTCGGCCTCACTCTGGTGCGCCGAAAAGTCGGCGTCTCCCAGGATCTTCCCGACGTCTTCCAGGGTGAGCTCGTTGTCATTCATTGCGTCCTCCAACAGTGTGTCCAGTGCTTCGATCATTGCGTCTGTTTCGCGACGCTGAGCAAGAAGGCTCTCTCTTTGCCTCTTGAGGTGTTCGATCTCAGAGTCTCCACAGTCGAGGAGAGCCTTGATATCGATCAGCTTCATCCCCGTCGCCCGGTAGATGACAATCCTCTGGACACGCACGCAGTCCTCGCGCGAATAGAGCCGGTAGTTCGACCAGCTCCGCGCGGCGGGATCGAGAAGGCCCTGCGCCTCCCAGTGGTGCAACGTTCGCACCGTCAGCGAGAACCGCTCAGCGACCTCCCCGACCGTGTAGGCAGTGGTGTCGTTACTCATGACATTGATTCTGACCCCTGACGTCGCGTCATGGTCAAGCGGAAGAAAGTTCCCGTGTCGCGGTCACGTGAAAAACACGCCAGCATCGCAGCCACGCGACACACCGTGTCCACGTCACAGCCCCACGAAAAACGCACCACGGCATAGAAAAGCCACCCCTGCGAGCGTCCTGTTGTTCCTCGCATTCCCCAACACTCGTACCTCATCCCAAAAAGTTTGAGCCGATCAGCTCCGTTCAACCAGATCAGGAAGATTCAACCCGATCAGAAGAGGTGGAATCTTCCCAATCGGGTGCACGCCTCACCGCAACAAGCATTTTCCCGAAGGCGGAGGACCAGAAGCCGATCACTACGGCCGGAGGCCGTTGCATGGGCAGGCAGTGCAGCCAGCAAAAGTCCACAGCCCCAGCTACACACGAATATCAGACAGGCATCAGCGTGGATAACACACCGAAGCACGAGGCCTGCCGTTCGGGCACGCAGATGTCCCCGACCTGGCAGCTGACGATCCGGATAGGATACGACGATCCGGATAGGATACGACGATCCGGATAGGTTAATAAGCTATCCGGATGCTCACAACCTATCCAGATAGCAACAACCTATCCACTTACGCAGCCTGATTCAGGCAAAAGGCTGATGTTGGGCGTTTCCACTCAATCGGTCTGCAGTTTGATGACTACACCGCCTCAAGTCGCGGCCTCACCGCCGCCAATTGGGGAAATCGCACCATTAGAACCGCGACACGCCGCCGACACGCCGACAGTCGGCTCCTAATGCTGCCAAACCCCCATCACCATCGGTATGGAGGGCGAAGGCGGGCCTAACTGCGGTGCCCGTGGGCGGTGGCGGGGTATGGCCGGACAATGAGCCGACGCGCCAAGCCACACGCCAGCACACCGGGCGCCACTGGTGTGGAGGGCGCCGGAGGGACCGGAGGGCCTGACTGCAGTGCCCATGGGCAGCGGCCGGGCCTGACTGCAGTGCCCGTGGGCGACAGCGGGGCCTGTCCGGGCTTCGAGCCGACGCACCGAGCGAAGCTCGCGGCGCGGACGTCTCGCGGGCGGGCCGCCGCCCATGGCGCAGCCCGGCCCGACAGCACACCAGCAGCGCCCGGAACACCCGCAGCGCCGCAAGCAACGCGCCCAGACATGCACAAACCCCGCCCCGCGGATGCGGGACGGGGTTTCGCCCACCCAGTCGGGTGGAAGAGTCTGAACGATTCAGACGGGGAAAGTCACTTAAGGGTGACCTTGCCGCCGGCCTCTTCGATCTCAGCCTTGGCCTTCTCGGCGTCTTCCTTCTTCGCGGCGGGGAAGATGGTGGAGGGCGCGGAGTCAACCAAGTCCTTGGCTTCCTTGAGGCCCAGGCCGGCCAGGTTCTTGACGACCTTGACGACGGCGATCTTCTTGTCACCGGCGGACTCGAGGACGACCTCGAACTCGTCCTTCTCTTCGGCGGCGGGGGCGTCGGCGGCCGGGGCGGCAACGGCGACGGCTGCGGGGGCAGCGGCCTCAACGTCGAAGGTCTCCTCGAAGAGCTTCACGAAGTCGGAGAGCTCGATGAGGGTCATTTCCTTGAAAGCTGCGATGAGCTCGTCATTGGAGAGCTTAGCCATGAGTGGCATCCTTCCTAATTGGCCTGCACGAGTGCAGATTGTTGGTTTGTTTCACGCAGCCGGTGGCGGCGTGGAACATGGCCTGTCTCGTCAGGCCGCCTCGCTCTGCTTTTCGCGCAGAGCATCGATGGTGCGCACTGCCTTGACGGGCAGAGCGTTGAATGCGAACGCCGCCTGACCAATCTTGGCCTTGAGGACGCCTGCGGCCTTGGCCAGCAGGACCTCGCGGGACTCGAGATCGGCAAGCTTCTTGACACCCTCGGCGCTCAGGGGAGCGCCGTCCATCGCGCCGGACTTCAGCACGAGGGCGGGGTTGTCCTTAGCAAAATCACGCAGGGTCTTGGCGGCCTCAACGGGCTCGCCGGAGACGAAAGCGATGGCCGTGGGACCCTTGAGGTCCTCAGCCAGGAAGTCGAGGCCGACCTCCTTGGCCGCCAGGCGCGCCAGCGTGTTCTTTGCCACGGCGTAGGTCGCGTTCTCGCCCAGGCCGCGACGCAGCTGCTTGAGCTGGCCGACGGTCAGGCCGCGGTACTCGGTCAGCAGGACAGCGTCGGCTGCGCGGAAACGCTCCACGAGCTCGGCAACTGCTGCCACCTTGTCGGACTTCGCCATGGTCCTCCTTCCAGATACGTGACCGCAGGTATGAAAAAACCCGACACGCAGGTTCGTGTCGGGCGTACGCTCGGTTGCAGCTGGGCTGCTCACTCACCTGCGTTGGATTTTCCTCCACTAGCGTGGACACCAACGGTCTTCGGCACGGATCAGCTTAACAGGGCGGGCAGCGCCGCGCAAGCATGGCGGCGCGTTTCACAGACGAGGCCGGGGTTGCATCCGCTGACGAAAGCCGCTCACACCACTCTCGTACATCTACGAGGCACCCGTCATGCTCGCAGCATTGCTACACGCCTTGAGACATGAGCACGCATACGTATCGCCGCACATCAGATAAAGCCGGGCCCCGCGCAGCAGCGCTGCGCGGGGACCCGAATTGCTTCGTCAGCGAGCGAGGCTCACTTCTCCAGCAGGTCCTTGACCTTGGTGACATCCAGCGGGATGCCGGGGCCCATCGTCGTGGCGACGGAGCCCTTGATCAGGTAACGGCCCTTCGAGGAGGACGGCTTGAGACGCAGCACCTCGTCCAGGACGGCGGCGTAGTTCTCGGTCAGCTGCTCGGCAGTGAAGGAGGCCTTGCCGACGATGAACGCCAGGTTGGCGTGCTTGTCGACGCGGAACTCAATACGACCACCCTTGATCTCCTTGACGGCCTTCGCGACGTCCATGGTCACAGTGCCGGTCTTGGGGTTAGGCATGAGGCCACGGGGGCCGAGGACGCGACCGAGGCGGCCAACCTTGCCCATGAGGTCGGGGGTAGCAACGGCGACATCGAAGTCGGTGTAGCCCTTGGCGACCTTCTCGATGAGCTCGTCGCCGCCGACCTCGTCGGCGCCTGCGTCGATCGCTTCCTGAGCGCGCGGACCAACGGCGAAGACCAAGACCCGGGCGGTCTTGCCGGTGCCGTGCGGCAGGGAAACGGTGCCACGGACCATCTGGTCCGCCTGGCGGGGATCGACACCGAGTCGGAAGACAACCTCAACGGTCGAATCGAACTTGGTGACGGTGGTCTCCTTGGCCAGCTTCATGGCCTCGAAGGGGGTGTACAGCACGTCCGCGTGGACCTTCTCGGCCGCTGCGCGGTAGCTCTTGGAGCGCTTGGTCATTCTGCTTCTTCTCCTTGCAGTCGTGGGTGTCGGGCAGCGCCTGCCCTACCACGGGGGGTTGGTTAGTGTCAGTCCTCGACCGTAATGCCCATGGAACGGGCGGTGCCGGCGATGATCTTGGCGGCGGCCTCGATGTCGTTTGCGTTCAGGTCGGCCATCTTGGCCTCGCCGATCTCGCGCGCCTGAGCCATGGTGATCGAACCAACCTTGGCGGTGTTCGGGGTGCCGGAGCCCTTCTGGACGCCAGCAGCCTTCTTGATGAGCTCAGCGGCGGGCGGAGTCTTGAGGACGAACGTGAAGGAACGATCCTCGTAGACGGTGATCTCAACGGGGATGATGTTCCCGCGCTGCGATTCGGTGGCCGCGTTGTACGCCTTGGTGAACTCGACAATGTTCACACCGTGCTGGCCCAGAGCAGGGCCGACGGGGGGTGCGGGGGTGGCGGCACCGGCTGCGATCTGAAGCTTGATCAGGCCGGTGACCTTCTTCTTCTTTGCCATGAATGCGGGTCTTTCTACTGAAGTGCTGGCCGACGGGTGCCGACCAGGGCGGAGCGTCGGGGGCGGTCCCACTGGGAGTCAGTGGGCACAGTGCACCCAACGCACACAAATATGCATGATAACTCCAACCCGGGCCTGTCCCCAAGTCCGGGTGGGTGACATCACTGCTCGAGCTTCTCCACCTGGTCGAAGCCGAGCTCCAGCGGGGTTTCGCGCTCGAAGATGGTGACGAGCACCTTGAGCTTCTGCGTTTCGGGCATGATCTCGGAGATCGTGGCCGACATGGTCTCGAAGGGGCCGTCGGTGACGGTGACGATCTCGCCGACCTCGAACTGGGTCTGAACGACCTGGACGGGCGCGGGCTGGTCCTTGGCGGCCTCGGCGGCCTCCTCGAGGACGTTGGGCGTCAGGAGCATGACGACCTCGTCAATCGAGAGCGGCACGGGGTTGTGCTGGTCGCCCACGAAGCCGGTGACGGCCGGGGTCTCCTTGACGACGCGGTACGAGGCCTCGTTGAAGTCCATGCAGACGATGGCGTAGCCAGGGATGCGCACGTGGCGCACGCGCTTCTTCGCGTTGCCGCGGTACTCCATGACGTACTCGTCCGGGACCTCGACCGCGAAGATGTAGTCTTCCATGTTCTGCGTGGTGATGCGCTGCTCGAGGTTCGCCTTCACCTTGCGCTCGTGGCCGGAGTAGGTGTGGATGACGTACCAGTCGCCGGGGGACATGTAGAGCTTGCGGCGCAGCTTGGCGATCGCCTCTTCTTCGACCGAGGCCGGGGCGGCCTCGTCCTGAGCGCCATCCCCGGCGGGGGCGTCTGCAGCGGCGGCCTCGTCCTGAGCGGCCTCGTCCTTAGCGGCCTCCTGGGCGGCGACCTCCTCGACGACTTCCTCAACGACCTCCAGGGCCTGGCCGTCGGCCAGCGCCTCGGCGGTTTCTTGCTCGACGGCCTCGTGGGAAGCCTCGAAGGACTGGGCCTCGGTGTAGTTTTCGTCGGTCACGACTATTCCTCCTGCGAATGGGGCCACACCGTGAAAGAAACCCGCCTGCAGTGTCCTGCGGGCGGGTTCGTCGGTGTCAGCCGAAGATCAATGCACTTAGCTTACCGAATCCGAAGTCCAAGAGACCAGCGAAAAGCATGATTGCGGCAACAAACACAACGACGACGACGAAGTACGTCCAGGTTTCCGATCCGGTCGGATAGGTCACCTTCTTCATCTCGTCGATGACCTGCTTGAAGAAGAGGAAGATGCGGCCGAAGAAGCCGACCTTCTTGATCTGCCCCTTGTCGGCATCACCGCGCTTACGTGTTGCGCTCGTCTTGGTACGATCTCGGCGCGAGGATTCGACGTCCGAGGCTTTTTCTGCGGCCATTGGAACCCTCCTGCGAAAATATCAGCCTTATCCGCAGGGCAGGCGGGACTCGAACCCACAACCGCCGGTTTTGGAGACCGGTGCGCTACCAATTGCGCCACTGCCCTACGCAGGAAAACCTGCCTGAGAAACATTAATGGATGGACATGCGCTTGTCCAACTGAGAACCATGCGACGCCCCGACAATCCCCGAAATACCAGCCCACACCTCGTAAATGAGAGGTAGCCCACGCGCACATTGCGGGGCCGAAAACCCGCGCGGGCGCGCGACGTGGGACCATGGAGGGGTGACCAATACTCCTCGCACCCGTGTCTCTGATCGTTTCAACGCCATCACGCCGTCCGCGACCCTGGCCGTGGACGCGAAGGCCAAGGCCCTCAAGGCCGCCGGCCGCCCGGTGATCGGCTTCGGCGCCGGCGAACCCGACTTCGCTACGCCCGACTACATTGTCGAGGCCGCCGTCAAGGCCGCGCGCAACCCCGCGATGCACCGCTACACGCCCGCCGCGGGCCTGCCCGCGCTACGCGAGGCCATCGCCGCCAAGACCCTGCGCGACTCCGGCTACGAGGTCTCCCCCTCCGACATCGTCGTCACCAACGGCGGCAAGCAGGCCGTCTTCCAGGCCTTCGCCGCACTGCTGGGCCCCGGCGACGAGGCCATCCTGCCGACCCCCTACTGGACCACCTACCCTGAGGTCGTCAAGCTCGCCGGCGCCACCCCCGTCGAGGTGTTCGCGGGCGCCGACCAGGACTACAAGGTGAGCGTCGAGCAGCTCGAGGCCGCCCGCACCCCCCGCACGAAGGTCCTGCTCATGTGCTCGCCGTCCAACCCGACGGGCAGCGTCTACACGCCCGAGGAACTGACCGCGATCGGCCAGTGGGCCCTCGAGCACGGCATCTGGGTCATCTCGGATGAGATCTACGAGCACCTGCTGTACGAGGACGCGCAGAGCGCGCACATCGTCAAGCTCGTGCCCGAACTGGCAGACCAGGCCGTCATCCTCAACGGCGTGGCCAAGACCTACGCCATGACCGGCTGGCGAGTGGGCTGGATGATCGGCCCCTCCGACGTCATCAAGGCCGCCCTGTCCTTCCAGTCGCACCTGACCTCCAACGTCAACAACATCGCCCAGGAGGCCGCGCGCGCCGCCGTGTCCGGCTCCCTGGACGCCGTGAACGAGATGCGCGTCGCCTTCGACCGTCGCCGCCGCACGATCGTTGACATGCTGCGCCAGATCGACGGCTTCGACGTCCCCACGCCCAAGGGCGCGTTCTACGTCTACCCCTCCGTCGAGCGCCTGCTGGGACGCGACATCCGCGGCCGCGTCGCCAACACGTCGGGCGAACTCGCCGACCTGATCCTCGACGAGGTCGAGGTCGCGGCGGTCCCGGGCGAGGCCTTCGGCCGCTCCGGCTTCCTGCGCTTCTCCTACGCCCTGTCCGACGACGACCTCGTCGAGGGCATCACCCGCGTTCAGGAGCTCTTCGCCTGATGCACGTCTCGTTCGAACGGACAGACGAGGAGACCCCCCTCGGGACGGTCCTCCTCGCCCACGGGTACGCGGAGCACTCCGGACGCTACACCCACCTGCGCTCCGCGCTCACCCGCGCCGGCTACGACGTCGCCTTCTACGACCACGCGGGCCACGGGACCTCCGAGGGCCCCCGCGCCCGCGTGGACGTCGGCGCGCTCATCCGGGACTTCGGTGACGCGCGCCGGGCGGCCCTCGCCCACGCGCGCACGCCGGAGCTGTTCCTCTTCGGACACTCGATGGGCGGCATCATCGCGGCCGCCTCCACGCTCCTCGACCCGACGCGGCTGCGCGGCACCGTCCTGTCCGCGCCCGCGCTGCGACCCCTCCCCCACGTCTCCCCGTCCCGCGCCCGCAAACTGCTGCCAGTCGCGCGAATCAGCCCCGGCCTCGTCGTGGCGAAGGGCGCATCCGACATGGAGGTCTCCCCCCTGTCGCGAGACCCCGAGGTTCAGCGCGACTTCGACGCCGACCCGCTCACCTACAAGGGCGGCGTGCCGATCCTGACGGGCGCGACCTCGATCATTCAGGGCGACGAGGTCATCCAGAGGGCCGCGCGCCTGCACACGCCGACGCTGGTCATGCACGGCTCCGGCGACCTCATGGCGGACCTGCGGGGCTCGCGCGAGCTCGTGCGCGGGGCACGCGCGGCGCACCCGGACGCCGACATCCACCTGCGCATCGTCGACGGCGCCTACCACGAGCTCCTCAACGAGCCTGAGGGTCCCGGCCTGATCCGCGACATCATCATCTGGCTCGGGGAGCACTAGGTCGTGGAAGCGCCCGCTGTCCCTCACCTGACGGCCCCGCGCCCCACCCCACCGGGCAGGCGTGACCTCGCGACCCTCCCCAAGGCCCACCTCCACCTGCATTTCACAGGGGCCATGCGCCCCTCCACGATGGTCGAGATGGCGCGCACCCAGGGCGTGCGCCTACCCCCTCACCTGCTGCACATCGACGCGGCGTCCATGCCGGCCGACGGGCGCGGGTGGTTCCGTTTCCAGCGCGCCTACGACTCCGCGCGCCACCTCGTGCGTTCCGAGGCCGCGATGCGCCGCCTCATCCGCGAGGCAGCCGAGGACGACGCCGCCGAGGGCTCGGTGCGCATGGAGATCCAGGTCGACCCCACGTCCTACGCGCCCTACGTCGGCGGCATCACCCCGGCCCTGGAAATCATCATCGACGAGGCGCGGGCCGCCTCGCGCGATACCGGCGTCGACATCGGCGTGATCGTTGCGGCCTCACGCATGAAACACCCGTTGGACGCGCGCACCCTCGCGCGCCTGGCCGCCTCGTTTGCTGGGGATGGCCCCGGTGACGTCGTGGGTTTTGGCTTGTCGAACGACGAACGCGTGGGCTCCACGGCGTCATTTGCCCCCGCGTTTCGCATCGCGCGCCGCGCCGGGCTCGTGGGTGTTCCGCACGGCGGCGAGCTCCTGGGGCCTTCCTCCGTGCGCGAGGTCGTCTCAGCTTTGGCGCCCGCCCGCCTCGGGCACGGGGTGCGCACCAGCGAGGACCCTGCGTTGCTACGCGCTGTCGTGGATGCGGGCATCGCCCTGGAGGTGTGCCCCACGTCGAACGTGCACCTGGGCGTGTACACGGACTTTTCGCAGGTGCCGCTGCCGATTCTGTTGTCTGCCGGGGCTACCGTTGCGCTGGCTGCCGACGACCCGCTGCTGTTCCGCTCGCGCCTGGTCGCCCAGTACGAGGTCGCGCGCGACGTGTTCGGACTGTCCGACGAAGCCTTGGCGTCTCTGGCACGTTCGTCGATCGACGCGTCGCTGGCCTCGCCCTCGCACAAGGCGGCTTGGAAGGCCGACATCGACGCCTGGCTCGCGGCGCCTGTGGCGTAGTGCTTGCGTGGGGCGCGCGGCGTAGCGCTGTCACGGGGTGCACGCGGCGTAGTGCTGCCACGGGACTCCCACGCACAGTTCCTCGACAATCTCGCATGCAATTCCCCCGCGCCTCTTTCAAACTTTGAAATCGGAACGTTGATATTCCGCGGTTTTCAGGACGTACCCCCGGATGCCCTCCGGGGAATTGCATGCGAAATTTGTGGAGGTGTCTCTATGGAATCTAACGGGACGCCAACGCGGTCACTGCTCGGTCGCCCGCAGCAGCCCACGCCCACAGCGGCGCCCAAATCGCTGACCACCGCGGCGACCGACGACTCGCACGCGGATAGGTTATGAACACGCGGATAGGTTACGAAGATATGGATAGGTTATTAACCTATCCGGATGCGAATAACCTATCCGGATCGTGACAACCTATCCACGTCACGGATCCGCGAGCACAGGCGCGTACTTCATTGACGACGCCACCTCCCCGCCCATCCTCGAACTATCAGCGTGCGCAGGATCAGCACAGTTCTCCCACAATCTCGCATGCAATTCCCCCGCACCTCTTTCAAACGTTGAAACCAGAACCTTGATATTCCGCGGTTTTCAGGACATGATTCAAAACACACTCCGGGGAATTGCATGCGAAATGTGGGGATCCCTCTCTCAGTCCGGTTGCTTCTTTCCCGTCCGATCACCCGAGTCGGCCACCTCGGGACGACCACAGACCCCGGCCTCGTACCTACCGACGACCGTTTCACCAATAGTGCACGCGTGCACTATCATGGAGGCATGAGCCGGTTTCGTCGTGACGATGCGCCGTCCCTCGTGCGCGCTGCACGTCGGGACGCGTCCCTCACGCAGGCCGAGCTGGCGGCGATGACCGGGATGAGCCAGTCGACGCTCGCGCAGATCGAGTCCGGCAGGCGCGCAGTCTCCGCCGAACTGCTCGAACGCATCCTCCGCGTCGCCGACTACCGACCCTCTGTGCCGCTCGCCCGCTACGCGCCTTCCATCAGCAGCTACGCACAGGAACGAGGCCTCGGTTCCCTCCGCGTCTTCGGCTCAGTTGCCCGGGGAACGGACGGATTCGAGTCAGACATTGACCTGATCGGCACGCCCACCCGCGAGCTATCGCTGTTCGAGTTGGCGGACATCGCATCGTTCGCGTGCGAGCTCACCGGCTTCCCGACGGAGGTTCACGCGGACACTCACGTACCCGAGGCACTGCGAACTGCCGTTGATGAGGCCGTAGCACTATGAGCGAGTCTGTTTCCTTCACGCCTCGACCGCGAGTGGCGCGCAGACACGCGCCCAGTTTCGATGCTGAGAACTTCCTGCACGAACTCGACGTCATCGCCCACCGCATCGAGCGGGTTGCCGCTGTCCCCGCAGAGGCTTTCAGCGCCGATTGCCCGGAGTATGACTCGGCTTGCATGGTGATCATTCGGCTGGCCGCGTTCCTGGAACGCGAAGAGTACGCACCCTACATGGATGCCCTGACTTCCTCGGAGAAGCGCGCCCTGCGCACGACCCGCAACATCGCGGCACACTCGGGGTACCAGAACATGGATGACCAGCTCCTGTGGACGGCCGTCACCCGCAACGTGCCCGACATGATCGCGCGCCTGCGCGCCGCAGCGTCACGCGGATAGGTTACGAACACGCGGATAGGTTATGAAGATATGGATAGGTTATTAAGCTATCCGGATGCGCATAACCTATCCGGATCGTGACAACCTATCCGAGTAACGGATCCGCGAGCGCAGGCAAGCTTCTCTTCAACACTCCCAAGATTCCACGCCACCGCAATCTCGCATGCAATTCCCCCACACCTCTTTCAAACATTGAAACCAGAACGTTGATATTCCGCGGTTTTCAGGCCACGTCCCGGGACACCCTGCGGGGAATTGCATGCGAAATTTGGGGAGGCCTCAGCGGAACCTGCGGCATCGACGGCATCGACGGTATCGACGGCATTTACAGGAGGATGCAAACACAGTCGTTGCCCGGTCACCCGTGGCCCACAGCCACAGCGGTGCCCAAAACGCAGACCACCTCGGCGACCGACGGTTCGCATCCGGATAGGTTATGAACACGCGGATAGGTTATGAAGATCCGGATAGGTTATTAAGCTATCCGGATGCGCATAACCTATCCGGATCGTGACAACCTATCCGGATCGTGGCTACTCAGAAAGCGGACACATCCGGCGCCTGACGGTACACACATCAACGTCGCTACCCAGCCCACGACGGGCGAAGCGACGATCACGCAATCCACTACCACGTGATGCCCACCGTCACCCGGCCAGGTGGCCCCCTACCAGGCGATGCCGACCGTGACCGGCTCGGGCACCAGGGTCACGCCGAACGCCTCAC
This sequence comes from Schaalia sp. HMT-172, assembly GCF_030644365.1. Lineage (NCBI taxonomy): Bacteria > Bacillati > Actinomycetota > Actinomycetes > Actinomycetales > Actinomycetaceae > Schaalia > Schaalia sp. HMT-172. The sequence continues at coordinate 493,806 of NZ_CP130058.1, read as the reverse complement.
GCACCCGCTCGCGCACGGCGCGGGCCAGGGCCTCGATGTCGGCGCCGCTCGCGCCGCCGCGGTTCGTGAGGGCGAGGACGTGCTTGGTGGACAGGGACGCGCGCGGCGGGTCCCCGGCCTCGGGCAGATGGAAGCCCTTGGAGCAGCCCGCGTGATCGATGAGCCAGGCGGCGCTCGTCTTGACGAGGCCCTCCCCCGCGCGGAAGCGAGGCGCGCCCTCGGGCAGGGAGGCGGCAGCGGCCTCGGGCAGGATCGGGTTGGTGAAGAAGGAACCGGCGCTCCACGTGTCGTGGTCGGCGGGGTCCAGGACCATGCCCTTGCCGCGACGCAGCTCCAGGACGGTGGAGCGGACCAGGGACGCGTCGGCGCGTTCCCCGGCCTCGACGCCGAGGCGGCGCGCCAGCTCGGCGTACATGACGGGGGCGCTCAGGGGCGAGCGCTCGAGGCGGAAGTCCACGGAGAGGACCACCCAGCGGCCGGTGGGCCCCCAGGGACGGTCGCCCAGGCCGGGCTCGCCGACGCTGCGCTTGATCGCCGAGGAGCGGTACGCAAAGACGAGGTCGGAGGGCGCCAGGCGCACGACGATGCCCGTCAGGCGGTCGTAGGCCTCGACGCTCTCGATGGTCTCGGCCACCTCGTGGCCGTAGGCGCCCACGTTCTGCACCGGGGAGGCACCGACGGTCCCGGGGATGCCGGAGAGCGCCTCGATGCCGGAGAGTCCCTCGGACAGAGTCCAGGAGACGAAAGCGTCCCAGACCGTGCCCGCGCCGGCGCGCACGACGACAGATCCGGCCGGGTCCTCGTGGATGATGGAGGTGATCTCGCCGAAAGGCTGCACGTCCACGACCGTGCCCTCGAAAGGGGCGTCGGAGGCCAGCAGGTTCGACCCGCCGCCGACAACGAGGAGCGGGCCACCGGCGGCATCGGCCGCGCGAACGGCCTCCACCAGGGCGTCGGCGGACGTGGCGGGCACGAGGCGGGCGATGGGGCCGCCCACGCGCAGGGTCGTCAGATCAGCAAGGGTCGTCATGCCTCTAAGCCTAGTCGCCCGGCGCTCGATCGGCCTAACCCCGCCTCGCCCCGCGAGCGCAAGGCTCCAGACGACAGGCACGAGGCCGTGGCGGGTTTGGCTGTCCGGAAAACGAAGCCGTCCCATACGACAGGCACGAGGCCGTGGCGGGTTTGCCTGTCCGGGAAACGAAGCCGCCCCAGACGACAGGCACAAGGCCGTGGCCGACCTCCCAGACCAGTTCCGCTTCGTGCAATGCAAGGGCGTAGGGCGCGCGAACGTCCCCATCGCCACAACGAATCTCCCCACATCGAAACTGGACGCCCAATGCAGCACAGTCCCAATGCATTTGTGCCCCAACGCGCCACTGGCGCACCCCCCAGCAACGAAGCGCGGGCGGGAGCCAAAGCTCCCGCCCGCGCACTGTCCCAGCAGCGACAGGATCAGCCCTCCACGGCCGCCTTGAACCACGTCGTGATCGACGTCGGATGCGTGATGGCGGTGCCGACGATGACGGCGAAGGCGCCGGCCTCGATGGCCGCGGCGGCCTGCTCGGGCGTATGGACGCGACCCTCGCAGATCACGGGGACGTCCGGGAACGCGGCGACGACTTCGCGCAGCAGCTCCAGGTCGGGCCCGTCGGTCTTGACGCGGTCGCCCGTGTAGCCGGCCAGGGTCGTGGACACGATGTCCACTCCGGCATCGACGGCACGCTGGGCGTCCTCGAAGGAGCCGCAGTCGGCCATGACGAGGGTGCCGTCCTCGCGCAGGGCCGCAACGGTCTGCGCGAAGCTCAGGCCGTCGAGGCGCGGGCGGTCCGTCGCATCGAGGGCGACGATGTCGGAGCCGGCCATGACGCAGGCGCGGGCGTGGCGCAGCGAGGGCGTAATGTAGACGCCCTCGTGGCCTTCCTTCCACAGGCCGATGACGGGCACGTCGACGCGGCCCTTGGTTGCGGAAATGTCGGACAGGCCCTGGCAGCGAATCGCCGCGGCACCGCCGATCTCGGCGGCACGGGCGATCTGCGCCATCGTCTCGGGGTGGCGCATGGGCTCGCCCGGGTAGGCCTGGACGGAGACGATGAGCTTGCCCTTCAGGGAAGCAATGAGCGGGTGCATGGTGAACTCCTATGCGTGCAGGAAGAAGGAAACGGCTCCGAGCAGCGGCGCGTCGCCGCCGAGGGAACCAACGAGGATGGGTGTGTCGGCGACGGGTGTCATCGCGGAGGCCGCGAAGCCTTCGCGCAGGGCGTCCCACCAGATGTCCCCGGAGCGGGTCATGGACCCGGAGAGGATGACGACTCCCGGGTCCACGCAGTTGACCAACGAGGCCGTGGCCTCGCCGAGCGCGAACGCGGAGCGGGAGAAGCAGGCGGCGGCCAGGGCGTTGCCGGATTCGGCGAGCTCCTGCAGGGCGCGCCCGCCGTCGACCTCGGGGTCGGACTCGCTGCGCAGAGAGTCGTACCAGGCCGTGATACCCGAGCCGGAACAGAAGGCCTCGATGTGACCCTTGCGGCCGCACGAGCACGTCAGGTCGGGAGCGAAGTGGTGGTGAATGTGGCCCACGTGCCCGGCGATGCCGCGCGACCCGAAGGCCACGCGGCCGTCTTCGACCAGGGCGCCGCCGATTCCGGTTCCCACGGCGATGGACAGGACAGCGCGGTAGGGGCGTCCGGCGCCAAGCGTCGCCTCGCCCAGGCCGTGGGCGTGCACGTCGTTGAGGACGCGCACGGGCAGGCCCGTCGCTGCCTGAAGCTGAGCACCGAGGTGAGTGCCTCCCCAGCCGGGCATCGTGCCCGTGGCGGAGACGATGTCGCCGGTGGCCGGGTCGACGACGCCAGCGCTGGCGACGGCAACACCCGACACGGCAGGGTGCGAGGCGGCCAGGGAGGCCGCGAGAGCGCAGATGCGAGCCGCCACGTCGGCCCCGCCGCGCATCGCGTCGGTGGGGATCGATCCGCGCTCGGTGACCTCGTAGGTGTCACCGGCCCAGGCGATGCCCCACCCGACTTTGGTGCCACCGATATCGAGGGCAAGGAGCGTAGTCATGAGGATCCTTACGAAAAGTGCGGGGTATCAGAAAAATCGACGAGGCCGGGGCGGGGGTGCGCGACGCGGCGGCGCATGCACGGAAGGGAATGCCCCGGCCTCGTCGACGTATCAGGAGAGCAGGCCGACCGAGCGCAGCACGGAGGCGACGTGCTCGACATTGTCACCCTCGAGGGCGGCAACCGGGCGCGGCATCTCGGGCGAATCGAAGACGCCGAGCAGGTGCAGGGCGGCCTTGAAGGCACCGACGCCCGCACCGAAGCCCTGCACGCCCTTCACCTGGACGATGCGCATGAGGTCCGCGAGGCGGTCCTGCTCGCTGCGCACGGCCTCCCAGTCGCGCCTCTCGTAGGCCTGCCACTGGCGCACGTAGCCCTCGGGGTCCACGTTGGCCAGGCCGGGCACGGACCCGTCCGCCCCGGACATGTAGGCGCCGTCGACGACGACCTCGTGGCCGGTGAGGAGCTGGAGCGGGTGGCCGGCTGCCTCGTTGGCGCGGCACAGCCAGCGGAACGCGACGTCGTCGCCGGAGGAGTCCTTGACGCCGTCGATGACGCCGTCGCGGCCCAGGCGCATGAGCAGGTCGGGCGAGAGCTTCGTGTGCACGCACACGGGGATGTCGTAGGCCCACAGCTCCAGGCTGGTGTTCTCCTTGAGGAGGCGGAAGTGGCGCTCGACCTCGGTCTCGCCGCCGAGGGCGTAGAACGGGGCGGTCGCGACGACGCCGGTGGCGCCGCCAATCTCTTCGACGGCCATGATGTTCTCGATGACTCGCTCGGTCTCGGTGTCGATGACGCCGACCAGGAGCGGGACGCGGCCGTCGACGATGCGCACGGCCTCGCGCTGGATCTGGGCGCGGCGCTCGGCGGTCGAGAACGCGACCTCACCGGTGGAGCCGGAGACGAACAGGCCGTCGAGGCCGGCGTCGATCATGCGGTTGATGTGACGCTCGAGCGAGGGGACGTCGAGCTCGCCGTCCTTCAGCGGGATAGCCAGGGGCGGGACAACGCCACGGATCGTCGAAGACATAATTAGTACTCTCCTTCGAGGTCAAGGTTGGGGTGCAGGAGCGAGGGCGCGGCGCCCAGGAGCTCGCGGGTGTAGGGCTCGTAAGGATCGGCCAGCAGTTGCGCCGCCGGGCCTTCCTCCACGACAACGCCGCGGTTCATGACCGCGATCCGGTCCGACACGTAGCGGACGGTCTGGATGTCGTGCGAGATGAAGACCATCGCCAGGCCCAGTTCCTTCTTGAGGTCCGTGAGCAGGTTCAGGATCTGTGCGCGCACCGACACGTCGAGTGCGGAGGTGGGCTCGTCCGCGATGATCGCATCCGGGCCGATGGACAGGGCGCGGGCGATGGCCACGCGCTGACGCTGGCCGCCCGAGAGCTGGCCGGGCAGCGCGTCGAGGGCGCTCGAGGGCAGGCCGACGAGCGAGATCAGCTCGCGCACGCGCTTGGCTCGCGAGGCCTCGGTGCCGATGCGGTGCACGCGCAGCGGGTCAGCGAGCTGGTCCGCGACGTGCATGCGGGGGTTGAGGGCTGTCGCCGGGTCCTGGAAGACCACGGAGACGACGCGTCCGATCTCGCGGCGGGCTGCCGCGCTGCGCTTCGTGACTTCCTTGCCGTTGAAGAACACCTTGCCCTTCGTCGGCATCTGGAGGCCGCACATGACGTTCGCGGTCGTGGACTTGCCACAGCCGGATTCGCCGACGATGCCGAGCGTCTGGCCGCGCTCGATGCACATGTCGACGCCGCGCACCGCGTGCACCCTGTTGGGCCGGAGCAGGGAGCCGGTGCGGGAGTTGAAGGTGACCTCAACGCGCCTGAGCTCGATGATCGGGGTGTTGTCGCTCATCGCGTCTCCTCCTTTGCGTTCATTTCCTCGGGCACTCCGTAGGTGCCCTGTGCCTCGTCTTGGGGTGGCAGGGCCGCGTAGACGTGCTCGGGACCGACCTCGGTGAGGACCGGACGGATGTCCAGGCCGTACTCGGGGTGCGAGGACCGGGGGGCGAAGCGGTCGCCGACCGGGAAGTCGCGAGGCGAGGGCACCGTTCCGGGGACCTGGTGCAGGCGCCCGGAGCCGGACTCGATCGAGAGGACGGCGCCCAGCAGGCCGCGCGTGTACTCGTGGGTGGGGTGCGTGAGCAGCTCCGTGGTGGGGGCCTGCTCGATGACCTGACCGGCGTACATGACGGTGATGTGGTGAGCCACCTCGGCGACGAGCGCCAGGTCGTGGGACACGAAGATCATGGCGAATCCGAGCTTCTCACGCAGCTCGTTGAGCAGCGCGATGACCTGCTTCTGGACGGTGACGTCCAGGGCGGTGGTCGGCTCGTCCGCGATGATGAGCTTCGGGTCGCGGGTCAGGGCCATGGCGATGAGGACACGCTGGCGCTGGCCGCCGGAGAGCTCGTGCGGGTAGGACTCGAGGGTGCGCTTGGGATCCAGGCCCACCAGCGTGAGGAGTTCCTCGGCGCTGCGCGTGCCACCGCGGCTGGTCAGCTGCTTCATCTGAGCCTTGATCAGCATGGCGGGGTTGAGCGAGGAGAGCGCGTCCTGGTAGATCATGGCCATCTCGTGGCCGAGGAGGGCGCGGCGTTCCTCGATGGACTTGTCCAGCAGGTTCTCGCCCTGGTAGAGGATTTCGCCCGTGATCTGCGCCTTGGGGTCGATGAGGCCCATGATGGTCAGGGCGGTGATCGACTTGCCGCAGCCGGACTCGCCCACGAGGCCCATGGTCTCGCCGGGGCGCACCTTGAAGGACACGTGGTCGACGACGTTGACGTCGCCGTGACGCTCGAACTTGATGCACAGGTCATTGACCTCGAGCAGCGGGGTGGCCTCGAAGGAGGCGACGAAACGGTCGTGGCGCTGCCCTTCGACGGCCTTGAGGTCGTCGAGGCGCGCCTGCAGGGACTCGGCCTGCTCGGCGTAGGCCAGGCGGGGGTCGAGCAGGAGGCGGTCGGCCTCGCGGTCGCTGTCCTTGTCGACTTGGGCGACAGCGGCCGAGGAGGGCGCGGCGACCATCGCGTCCGTGATGCCCTCGGACAGGAGGTTCAGGCACAGGACGGTGATCATGATGAACAGGCCGGGGAAGAAGGCCGTCCACCACTTACCCTGCAGGACCGACAGGTTCGACGAGGCCTCGGACAGGACGTTGCCCCACGTGGGGACCTCGGTCGCCTGGAGACCCGACCCGATGAAGGTCAGGGAGGCCTCGAGGATGATGGCGTCGGCGACGAGGACCGTGGCGAAGACCAGCACCGGGGCCGCGGTGTTGCGCATGACGTGCTTGACGAGGATCCACGGGGCGCGGGCGCCCGACACGATGACCGCACGCACGTAGTCCTCGCCGTAGGCGGCCATAACGTTCGCGCGGACGATGCGCGCCAGCTGCGGAATGTAAACGAAGGCGATCGAGCACACGATGACGAGGACGAGCCCGAACGTGTTGCCTTCCTTCGACAGTGCGCTGCCGAAGACGAGGACCGTGACGGCCGCCATGGCGATGCCGGGCACCGCCATGATGACGTCGAGGATGCGCATGATCGTCTCGGACAGGCTCTTGCGCACAACCGCGGCGACGGAGCCGATGATCGAGCCGAAGAACAGGGCGACCAGGGTCGACAGGAGGCCGATCATCAGCGAGTAGCGGCCGCCGTACAGCACGCGCGCCAGGACGTCGCGGCCCACGTGGTCCGTCCCGAAGAGGTGCTCACCGGAGGGAGCCTGCCACTTCTTGGCGATGTCCTCGGGGCTGAAGGGGGAGATGTAGGGTGCCAGGAAGGATATGACAACGACGAGCGCCAGGACGACGATCGCGATCTTGGCTCCCACGGACATTGCGCCGATGCGCGAGAAGCGGGCGCCCTTCTTGGTGACCTTTGCGAGCTTTTCTTTCTGATTCATAACTCACACCGACCTAATACGCGGGTTGATGAGCAGGTAGAGCACATCGACGATGATGTTGACGATGATGAAGGCGATCGCGACGACGAGAGCGCCTCCCTGTACCAGGGTCACCCAGTTCTCCTGAATGCCCTTGAGCAGCACCGCCTTGCCCATGCCGTTGATGGAGAAAATGATTTCGATGACGACCGCGCCACCCATCAGGTACCCGACGCGCAGGCCGAGGACGGTGACGGGGGTGATGAGCGCGTTACGCAGGACGTTGCGAGCCACGACGATGCTCTTGGGGATGCCCGCGCCGACGGCGGTGCGGACGTAGTCGCGGTCCAGCTCCTCGACCATCGAGGTGCGCACGACGCGGGTCATCTGACCGATGACCGGAACCGCCAGGGCGATGGCGGGCAGAAGCATGCGCAGGAACCAGCCGGTCGGGTTGACGGTCAATGCTGGCACTTCTCCGGAGACCTTCAGGGGCGAGTGCAAGAACGCAAGAACCAGCAGGGCCGCGAGCCAGAAGGACGGGGTGCCGATGCCGATAACCGAGAAGACGCGGATGACCTGGTCGGGCCAACGGTCGCGGTAGAGCGCGGCGAGAACGCCGAGCGGGAAGGAGATGAGAACGGCGATGAACAGACCGAGGAAGGTCAGTTGCAGCGTCAGCGGCAGGGCCTTGGCCACCAGGTCCGTCACGCTGGACGAGCCCGCGCCGTAGGTGCCGAGGTCACCGTGGATCATGTTCCACAGGTAGCGGCCGTACTGAATGAAGAACGGGTCGTTGAGACCGTGCTGTGCTCGGTAGGCCTCGAGGGCTTGGGGGGTTGCCGACTCACCGAGCGCCGAGTAGGCGGGATCCACGGGAGACAGCCACATGATTGAGAAGACGAGGAAGGACACGCCGACCACCATGATCGGCAAGGCCACCAGTCGTCGTCCGATGAGTCGCAGAAGGTTATTCACTGCTAGACCTCCATTTCAACGGATTTTGGATACGAAAAAGGAGGGGTGGCGCCCGGCTGTGGCGTCTGCCTCAGGGTGGGCGCTCCACCCCTCCTTTCTACGCGGCCCCTAGGGGGCTTACTTGACGCTCACACCGATGAGCTGCAGGCCGGTGCAGGCGATCGGCTCAAAGCCGTCCACCTTCTCGGGGTTGGAGCCGGTGAGCACGTTGCGGAAGACCAGCGGGAAGAGGACGGTCTTCTCGGCGAGAAGATCCTGCGCCTCGCCCCACTTGGCCTTGGCGGCATCGCCTTCGAGCTGGCCGGCCTCGTCGATGATGCCCTGGAGCTGGTTGAAGGAGTCGGGATCCGAGACCTGCCAGCCGTCACGCTTCTTGGACCAGACGTTGTCGCCGTTCCACCAGGAGATGATGATGCCGGGATCGTTGCCGAAGACCGAGGGGTCGCCGGGGGCGATGACGACGTCGTAGGTGGGGTTGTCAACATCCGTGATGTTGGAGTACATGGCGTTGGAAGCGGAGGCCTCGTGAGTCACCGTGACGCCGATGGCCTCGAGGTCAGCCTTGATCTGGGGAACCATGGCCACGATCCACGGGTGATCGGTGGTGGTCAGGTTGATCGTCAGGCCGGAGACGCCCGCATCAGACAGGAGCTTGGTGGCCGCGTCCTTGTCGTAGGACAGGTCGGTCGAGGGCTTCTTGTAGAAGGGGTTGGCCTCGGGCAGGAAGGACGTCGCCGGGACGGCCTGGCCGTCGAGGGCGGTGTCGATCAGGGACTGCCGGTTGATGGCCCTGAGGAACGCGCGGCGAACCTCGGGCTTGTCGAAGGGGGCCTTCTGGGTGTTGAACATCATGAAGGCGTTGCCGTAGCCGGGCTTGGCGTCGACCTTCCACCCCTTGGAGGTGAGGTCTTCCTTCGCAGAGGCGGGGACGGACTCGACGATGTCGACCGTGCCGTCGTAGGCGGCGGACAGACGCGGGGTGTCATCCTTCAGGGGCAGCCAGTTGATCGTGTCAACGGTCGCGGGCGCGTTGCCGTTGTAGTGCTCGTTGGGGACCGCGACGACCTTCTGCTCGCCGACCTCGGTGTACTTGTAGGGGCCCGAGCCGATCGGGTTGGACTTCATGGCGGCCGCGTCGGCAGAGGCGGGGGTCACCATGAGGATCGCGAGGCGCTCCTTCAGGGAGGCGAAGGGGTGCTTGAGGTGGACGGTGACGGTCGTGGTGTCCTTGGCCTCCATCGAGTCGATGAAGGTGAAGAACTGGGCGAAGATCGAGCCCTCGGCCGTCGCCTTACCGAAGGCAGCCACAACGTCCTCGGCCGTCACATCGGTGCCGTCGGAGAACTTGGCGCCGTCACGCAGGGCGATCTCGTATTCGGTGTCGGATACCTTGACGGGGTCACCGGCGGCCAGGGCGGGGCTGACGCTGTAGTCGGTGCGGTCCAGGCGGTACAGGCCCTCGAGGACCTGCCAGTTGGTGCCCATGGGAAGGGCACCGGTGGTCAGGGGCCCGAAGTCGTCGCTCGTGTAGGCAGCGGCGACGTTGAGCTCGGTGCCGGTGCCCGAGGCGGTCGTTCCGCCGCCGCCACCGCCACACGCGGTCAGGGCCATTGCGGCTGCTGCGGCCAACGCAGCGCCGGTTGCGAAGTGTTTGCGCATTCGCATGCTCTCGCTCCTCATCTTCGAGAAATGGAACGTGCGGATCTTTTGTTCCGCTCGCTATACTTATCTTATGTTGTCAGACAAATCTGTGCAAGAGATTACAGCACAAGTACCCGGATCCACCGACGCAAACCGCGCGGCACCAGCGCACATTGATACGCGATCCTCCGTCACGATGGACGCGGTCAAGTCCTACATCCTGCGCCACGGGCTGCGCCCCGGGGACCGCCTGCCCACCGAATCCGCGCTGTGCGCCGACCTCGGCGTCTCGCGCTCCTCCGTGCGCGAGGCCCTGCGCAAGCTCCAAGCCCTCGACATCGTCACGGTACGCCAGGGATCGGGATCCTACGTCGGCGACATGTCCATGCAGCCCCTCGTCGAAACCCTCGTGCTGCGCGCCGCCCTCGACGACATCAACGGCGTGCAATCCCTGCACTCGATCGTCGAAACCCGCCACGCCCTCGACCTGGGGATCGCCCTGCCGCTCACGCGCGCCATGAAGGGCACCTCGAACCCACAGCTGTGGGAACTGGTCAACACCATGATGGACCACGCCCACTCCGGCGCCACCTACCTGGACCAGGACATCGCGTTCCACTCCGGCATGCTCGCCTACCTGAAGAACCCGCTCATGCACCAGCTCGTCGCCGCCATGTGGCTCGTCCACCAGAGCGTGACCCCGCAGCTGGCCGCAGCGTCGCGCCAGGAGATGGAGGATACCGCCGCAGCGCACGCCGCCATCCTGCGCGCCTGCGAGGCCGGGGACGCGAACGCCTACGCCGCCGCTGTCGACGCGCACTACGAACCCCTCATGGCGATCATCGAAGGCCGCTGACAACTGGCGCCGGCGCGCTGGGCGACGACGCGCTGGTGCCCTCCTTTTACCATCGTCCCGGCAGGAACGACGCCTCCCAGAGGCCACGGTCCCGCTCGAAGACAACCACGACCTCGTCTCCACAGCCGCTGATGTCGCTATATCCGAAGGGCCCGGGCCCCACGCTCACGAGGCTGCGCGCGCGGATCGGCCCCTCCCAGGGGGCCGAGATCCGGACGACCATGCCGCCGGCGCGCGCGTCATGTTCGTGCGGATGAACGAACACATCCCCCCAGGCGCAGGCGTTGCAGCCGGGATCGTCCACCTGCCACACGCGAGCGCCCACCCAGCGCCGCCCGTCGCCCCACGCCAGGTAGCGCGCGCCCGAACCCCGCCCCTCGAAGCCCTGCAAGCGACAATTCGCGACGACGCGGCCGTCCCACACCGTCACCGACGTCTCATCCAGGAGGATGCCGTCCGGCCCCACGAGAGGGTCGGCCAGGCAGGTGATGCGCCCGCCCCGCGCGTAGACAACCCGCACGTGGGTTCGCTCCCCCACGCGCACGACGTAGGGCATGGCGACGTCGCCGTCGACGCTCGCGGTCGCGCCCGACGTCGCGAACAGGGCGTCCGCGCCGGTGGCCTCGTACAGCGCGTCGGTCATGTCGGCGTAGGTCAGATCCTCGGGGCCGCTCCCCCACGCCCACCAGGCGCGCAGCCTCTCGCCGTCCGCGCGCGAATCCATGTAGCCAACGCGCCCATCGGAGGAAGCGAAGGCCAGGTGCATGACGCCTTGCTCGTCGACGCCGACGCAGGCGTCCGAGGACACCACGGGCGCCCCCTCCGGCAGAGGACGCGCGGCCGACCACTCGCCGGCCTCGACGCGCTGCATCCAGCGGATCCTGTTCGGGTTGGGCAGGTCCGAGGCCATGGTCAGCCCATTGAAGTCGGCTCCCGTGCCCGAGGCCGGGGCGGGGCGCTCGTCGTAGAAGAGGAGGAGGCGCTCGCCGGGGAGCCTCACCAGGGCCGGGATGCGCGCCTCGCCCGCGCCGATCGGCGCGACGATTGGGCGAGCCCCCACCTGGACGGGCATGCCATAGATCTCAGTCATGCGGACAGCATAGCGTGCAGTGATTCAATACACATGTATAGCAAAAGCCCCGGGGAACTATCGTTCCTCGGGGCTCGCAGCGAAGACCGTCAGCGGGTCTCGCGGTGCGCCGTCGACTTGTGGCAGCGCGGGCAATACTTCGCCAGTTCGAGACGATCCGGCGTGTTACGACGGTTCTTCTTGGTGATGTAGTTGCGCTCCTTGCACTCCGAGCAGGCCAGAGTGATCTTGGGGCGAACGTCCTGAGACTTGCTTGCCACGGTTGTTTCCCTCGCTTAGTTTCGTCGCTCGTGCGACCTGTCGGATCAAGAATTGGTAGCGGGGGCGGGGCTCGAACCCGCGACCTCACGATTATGAGTCGTGCGCTCTGACCAGCTGAGCTACCCCGCCGCCGGAAGCGGATAAATCCGCAACCGGAGCCCCGAAAGGGAATCGAACCCTTGACCTTCTCCTTACCATGGAGACGCTCTGCCTACTGAGCTATCGGGGCAACGCCGGAAAGCTTATCCCAACTCTGGCTGCCGAAGCAATCCCAGAACCTGAGAAGGACCTCACAGGCGTTTCTCGCTGGAACCAGCGAGTGGTGGCAGGTGAGGGATTCGAACCCCCGAAGCACGAAGCGTCTGATTTACAGTCAGATCCATTTGGCCGCTTTGGTAACCTGCCATGCGCCGCTCTCGCGGTGCCGTGAAAGAATAGCATTAAAATAGACCCGAACGCCAATCGAAACGCTGATCGGCGAAATACCAACGAAAGGTGCCCCTCATGGCAGACTCCTCCTTCGACGTTGTCTCCAAGCTCGACCGCCAGGAGGTCGATAACGCCGTCAACCAGACCGCCAAGGAGATCGCCAACCGCTACGACTTCCGCGGCGTCGACGCGGCCATCACCCTGAGCGGGGACACGATCGCCATGGAGGCGAACTCCGCGTCCCGCGTCATGGCAATCCTCGACGTCCTGCAGTCCAAACTCATCCGCCGCGGCCTGTCCCTAAAGGTCCTCGACTACAAGGACCGCGAGCCCAAGGCCTCCGGCAAGCTCTTTAAACTGACCTGCCCCCTCAAGGAGGGCATCCCCCAGGACACCGCGAAGAAGATCTCGAAACTGATCCGTGAGGAAGGCCCCAAGGGCGTCAAAGCCCAGATTCAGGGTGACGAACTTCGCGTTTCCTCCAAGTCCCGAGACGACCTACAGACCGTCATCGCCCTCCTCAAGGGCCCCAAGGGTGAGGAACTGGACGTCGCGCTCCAGTTCGTGAACTACCGCTGAGTCTTCTGGCTTCTGCCGACGATCGCGGGCGGGCGGCCGGTTAACTCCGGCCGCCCGCCCCCGTCTGCTCACGCTAGTAGCCCGCGATCTGCTCCAGGCGGGCGATCCGCTGCTCCATCGGCGGGTGGGTCGCAAACAGGCGTCCCAGCGATCGGCCGCGGAACGGATTCGCGATCATCATGGCGGCGACGTTGCGCGTCCGGGGCGTATCGACCATCGGGCGCCGGTCGGTCGTCATCTCCAGCTTGCGCAGCGCCGACGCCAGGGCGAGCGGATCCTCGGTGAGCCTGGCCCCATCCTCGTCGGCATCGAACTCCCGGGTACGCGACAGCGAGAACTGGATGAGCATCGAAGCGATCGGCGCGAGCAGGCTCATCGCGATGAGACCGAGGACGCCCACTCCCCCCTGCTCGTCCCGCCTGTTTCCCGCGCCGAAAAACATCAGGAACTGCGCGACCGACGTGATGACGCCACCCATCGCGGCGGCCACCGACGAGGTCAGGATGTCCCGGTTGTACACGTGCATCAGCTCGTGCCCGAGGACGCCGCGCAGCTCGCGCTCATTGAGGATCTCGAGGATCCCCTCCGTGCAGCACACGGCGGCATTGTTCGGATTACGGCCCGTCGCAAAGGCGTTCGGCGTCATCGTCGGCGCCACCCAAATACGAGGCATGGGCTGGCACGCGCGCTCGGAAAGCTCGCGAACGATGGCGTAGAGCTCGGGCCGTTCGAGTTCGCTGACCGGGTAGGCGTTCATGGAGCGCAGCGCGATCGATGCCGAATTCCAGTACGAGTAGGCGGTCTGCGCCAGCCCAATGCCCGCAAACACGACGATCCAGATGGCCCGCCCGGTGCCCTGCGCCACGAGCGCCCCAATGCACACGAGCAACGCCCACATGCCGCCCAGCAGCAGCGTCGTCTTCAGGCCATTGTGATAGTTGCGGTGCACCATACGCGCGAGGTTAGAGAGATTACCTGGGAAGCACCTGGGAACCAGCCGAAACGCGGGTGAGAATATCCCGGATTCCTCGCAGTTCACCAACGAGGCCGGGCCGGGAACGCAGCCGGGGCCACCAACGAGGCCGGGGCCGCGCCAGGCCCTCACACACGAACGAGGCCGCGACCGGAGAACCCGGCCACGGCCTCGTGAAGGAGAGACGAGACTCAGTTGCGGCGCCCCGGCCCCGTGTAGTCGTCGAAGCGCTCGGGGGCGGTGGGCACGCCCATCTCGCCCATATCGCCGATCAGGTCGGCGGAGGCGGGGTCCACCTGCGCGCCGCGCGAAATGTCGGTCATCGCGCGACGCGACACGACCTTCACGCGCTCGCGCGTGCCACGGCCGCCCGGAAGCTCACCGTAGTCCTCACCGAGGGCCTGTTCGTAGGCGTCCAGCAGCTCCCAACCCTCCCAGGTCGTGAACTCGACGCCGCGCGACTCCAGGAGCGCCACCATGGCCTCGTGCCCAACCTCGGCGGTGTTCGCGTGCAGGCGCCCCTGCGAGGCGTCCTCCACGAGGTGCGTGATCGTCTGCTGCGCGTCGGACTTCGTCGAACCGATGAGGCCGACGGGGCCGCGCTTGATCCACCCGGTCGCGTACACGCCGGGGATGACGGGCGCGGACTCGTCCTTCGTGGTGTCGCCCTCGATGACGCGCCCCTCAACGTTGGGGACCACGCCGGCGCGCTCGTCGAAGGGCAGGCCCGGGATCGGCGACGAGAAGTAGCCCACCGCGCGGTACACGGCCTGCACGGGCCACGTCGTGATGACGCCCGTGCCCGACACAGTGCCGTCGCCGTTCAGGGCGGTGCGCTCGGTGCGCAGCGCCTTCACGTGGCCGCGCTCGTCAGCGACGATCTCGACCGGGGCCTGGAACAGGTGGATGTGGATACGACGCGACGCCGTGTGCTCCTCAGGATCGGCCATCGCGTAGTTCGTCAGGGTCTTGACGACCTGGCGCTGCTGGTTCGACGCGCGCAGCGCCTCCTCAGACCCCTCGTCGAAGTCGAAATCCTCCTCCGAGACGATGACGTCCACGTCCGGCACCTTACCCAGCTCACGCAGCTCCAGCGGCGTGAACTTCACCTGCGCCGGACCGCGGCGGCCGAACACGTGCACGTCCGTGATCGGGTTGTCAGCCAGGGCCTCGGCGACGTTGGCCGGCACCTCAGTCTTGAGCATATCCTCGGCGTGCTTGGCGAGAACGCGCGAGACGTCCAAGGCCACGTTCCCCACACCAAGGACCGCGACCTCGCGGGCCTTCAGCGGCCACGTGCGCGGGTAGTCCGGGTTGCCGTCGTACCAGGACACGAAGTCGGCGGCGCCGTAGGACTCGGGCAGGTCCACGCCGGGAATGTCGAGCGGATGGTCGCGGTCCGCACCGGTCGCGATGATGATCGCGTCGTAGTGGTCGCGCAGGTCGTCGATCGTCACGTCGCGGCCCACCTCGACGTTGCCGAGCAGGCGAATGTCTCCGCGCTGGAGGATCTTGTACAGGGCGACGATGATCTGCTTAATGCGCGGGTGGTCGGGCGCCACACCGTAGCGCACAAGCCCGTAGGGGGCGGGAAGCCGCTCGAAAAGGTCGATATTCACCTCGAGCCCCGACTTCGACAGGATGTCCGACGCGTAGATGCCAGCGGGACCGGCGCCGATGACGGCAACGTTGAGCGGTGCCAAGCGAGTTCTCCTTCTTCGTGACCGCGCGCGAGTGCGCGCACCTGGGCACCAAGTCTAGCGCCCCAAGGCCAAGGGCAACCTAAGCTGAGACGGCAAACACAGCCTCGGTTCCTCGCTTGCGCGGGACGAGGCCCGGGCGCGGCAGCTCCCCCACGGACGAAGCCCGGGCGCCCTGCTCAGTCGGGACGAGGCCCGGGCGCCCTGCTCAGTCGGGACGAGGCCTTGGCATGTTCGGTTCAGAGGCAACCTCTGCGCCTCCCTCCCAAAAGTCGCATGCAATTCGGTTGACCGAACTTTTCTCATCACCCAGAAACGTTGGAATTGCAACGACACTATTTCAATACATAAAAGGTTGACAGGGAAATTGCATGCGACATTGTTGGGGAACCATGACGATGCCCCATACACGATTCGGTCACGACCGGGACAGGTCGAGAAACACGCGAACGCGAAACCGCCGCCTGGGTCCACTGGTACAAGACCCGCCGCCCCCTCTCCCTGGGCGGCATCACACCACAACAAGCAGAAAATCAACACACAACAACACGAAAGGAAGCGGGCTCAACAAGCCTCCACAAAACCCGGGACTTGACACACCCACTAAGGGGCATTGCACCCGTTACGCGGCGCTGCACCCGTTACGCGGCGCTGCACCCGAACAGAAGGGGTGCAATGCCTACAGATCGGGTGCAATGCCTACAGATCGGGTGCACGACCCCATCCGTCACAAGCTCACATGCGGACCTGCCCGAAAGGACGTCCACGGACCCGACAGGCTTGGCTGGGCCTGGCGGCGCAGTCCAAACAGCTGGCTGGGCCTGGCGGCGCAGTCCAAACAGCTGGCTGGGCCCGGCGGCGGCAGGGCCTGACCGGCCTTCGAGACGACGAGCCGAGCGGGCGGCTCGCGGCGCAGACAACGAGCGGGCCACCGAGCGCGCGGCTCACGTCGCTCGCGCGGCATAAAGCCCGGGCGCGGGGCGCGCATACGACGAGGCCGGGACCCGCCGCGCCAAACAGCGCAGAGGACCCCGGCCTCGACAGTAAGTCAGACCAGTCGATCCACCATGAGGTTCGCGAAGGCCTCGAGCGCGGTCTTCGCCTCGCCCTTCGGCAGCGGAGCCAGGGCAGCGATCGCGTCGCCGGCCCAGGTGCGCGCCAGCTCGCGCGTCTCCTCCAGCACGTCATGGCCGCGCAGCTGCTCGACGACCGAGGCCAGGGCCTCGTCGGAGGATAGGTCACCCGCGAGCTCGCGCAGGATGCGCGCCCCCGCCTCGTCGATGGTGCCGGCGGCCTCGCGGCGGCGCAGCAGGAGGACGGGCAGCGTGTCCACGCCCTCACGCAGGTCGGTGCCCGGGGTCTTGCCGGACTGCTCGCCCGAGGACGCCAAATCCAGCACGTCGTCGGCGATCTGGAAGGCGACGCCCACCTTCTCACCGAAGTCGGCGACCACGTCGGCCATCAGCTGGCCGGCACCCGACAGCAAGGCGCCAAAAGAGGCGGCCGTCGACACCAGCGAGCCGGTCTTATCCGCCAGGACCTGCAGGTAGAAGTCCACACGATCCGCACCGTCAACCGGGCCGAAGGTCTCGTTGAGCTGGCCCTCACACAGGCGCTCGAAGGTGCGCGCGTGGTGAGCCACAATCTCCGGGCCCAGCGACGCCACCAGCAGCGAGGCGCGCGCGAAGAGAATATCGCCGGCCAGAATCGCTCGATTGTTACCCCACAGGTGCTGGGCCGAGGGGACCCCGCGACGGGTCGGCGCGGAATCCATGACGTCGTCGTGGTACAGGGAGGCCAGGTGCGTCAGCTCGACAGCCGTTGCAGCCGTGATGACCCTGTCGTCGAGCGCGCGCTCGGGGTCGCCCAGCTGCGCGCAGACGAGGGTCAGGAGCGGACGCATCCGCTTACCGCCCGCGACCGCCAGATGACGTGTCAGCTCGTCCGTCAGGTCACGCGACGAGGAAACGGCGTCAAGAAGACGACGCTCGACGACCTCGAGCCCCGGGGTAATGCGGGACTCGAGGTCGGGAACATGAAGATCGGGTGTTTGAGCACTCACGGGATCAGTATGACGATCTTTTCAAGCAGACTCAACACGGGACCGGGGAACACGCCCAGGGCGATCGTTCCGAGCGCGCACACCAGGATGGCCAGAGCGGACAGGCCCTCCGAGTGAACCACTACGGATTCCTCACTGGGCTCAGTGAAGAACATGACGCGCACGAGGCGGAAGTAGTAGAACGCCGTGATCGCCGAGGCGACGAGGCCCACGATCGCAAGCCAGCCGATGCCGCCCTTGATCGCGTCCGAGAAAATCACGAACTTTCCAACGAAACCACCAGTCAGCGGGATGCCCGCGAAGGACAGCAGGAACACCAGCATCGAGCCGGCGATCCACGGGTGCGTGCGCCCGATGCCCGCCCACTTCGACAGGCTCGTCGCCTCGCCCAGGACGTTGCCCTCCGCGTCGCGGCCGCGCACCAGCGCGATCACGCCGAAGGCGCCGACCGTGGCCAGGCCGTAGCCCAGCGTGTAGAACAACACATGGCCCGTGCCGCCCTTCTGGATCGCGAGGATACCCATCAGGATGAAGCCCGCGTGAGCGATCGACGAGTACGCCAGCATGCGCTTGACGTCGTCTTGCACGAGGCCCGCGAAGGTACCGACGAGGATCGTCAGGACCGCGACGGCCGCGAAGACGTACACGAAGTCCCACTGCAGGTAGGCGGCGACGGCCTGATAGAAGCGGGCCATCGCGGCGAAGGCCGCGATCTTCACGGCTGCCGCCATGAAGCCCGTCACCGGGGTTGGGGCGCCCGTGTAGACATCGGGGGTCCACGCGTGGAAGGGCGCGGCGCCCACCTTGAAGAGCAGGCCCACCATCACGCAGAACACGCCGATGAGGACCATCCAGTCCATGTTGACGTTGTTCGCGATGGCCGGTCCCAGGGCCGAGATACGCAGCGAGTTGGCGAAACCGAAGAGGAACGCCGAGCCCATGAGCATGAACCCGGAGGAGAAGGCACCGAGCACGAAGTACTTCAGAGCCGCCTCGAAGGACAGCTGACGGCGCCGACGCGCGGTCGCGGCCATGATGTACAGGGGCAGTGACATGACTTCGAGGGACACGAAGAGTGTCACGAAGTTGTCCGCGGCCGGGAAGATCATCATGCCGCCCAGCGAGAACAGGGTCAGCGGGAACATCTCCGAACGCTGGTAGCCCTTGCGCTCGGTGAGCTCCTCGGCGGCAGAATCCGGTCGGTCCGAGGGCTGGCCCGCGAACGCGCCGTCGCCGACGCTGGTGCGGTCAGCCATCACCAGAATGGCCATGAAGCCGATGATCATGAGGATCGACTGCGCGGCGATCGTCAGCGGATCCTCAATGTACTCGCCCAGCGAGGCGGGGGCCGCCACGACGGGAGCCCAGCGCAACGCGAGCATGACGCACGCGCCAGCGGTCGCCAGGATCGACAGGCCGACCACGATGGGGCGGCGCGCCTTGACGGGGGCGAAGGCCTCGACGAGGATGCCGAGGACCGCGCCACCCAGGACGATGAGAATGGGCGCGAGGCTCAGCCAGTGAACCTCGGGGGCCTGGAAGTTAGCCATGGGTAGGACGTTCACTGTGCGCTCCCTTCAACGGCGGCCGGGACCTGCGAGGTGGCCAGGTCGAGGTCTGAAGCAACCGGGGTCAGGGCGCTCACGAGGGGCGCCGACCAGATACCAAGGACGAGCATCGCGATGACGAGCGGGGTCATGACGCAGCGTTCGCGCGCCCCGAGGTCTGCCAGCTCCTCCTTGCCCTTGCCCGGAGCGCCCGTGAAGACGCGCTGGTAGGGCATGAGGATGTACATCGCGGCGATGACCACGCCGAGGACGGCGAAGAGGGCCAGCGGGCCGCTCACCGTCCAGGTGCCCATGAGCACCAGGTACTCAGGGACGAAGCCGGACAGGCCGGGCAGCGCGATCGACGCGAGGCCGCTCATCAGCCACAGGCCGGCGAGGACCGGGGTGACCTTCTGCATGCCGACGTATTCGCGCATGTCCTGCGTGCCCCCGCGGCGCGAGAGCCAGCCGGAGAGCAGGAACATCGCGGCGATCGACACACCGTGGGCGACCATGTAGAACATGGCGCCGACGAGCGCGATCTGCGAGCCGATGAAGATGCCGAGCACCATGAAGCCGAAGTGCGACACGGAGGTGTAGGACACGAGGCGCATGATGTCGTTCTGCCCGTTGGCGGACAGGCCGCCCCACAGGATCGAGATGACAGCGAGCACGCACATGACCCACTTGGCCGCCGCGGAGGCGCCGGGGGTGAGCTGCAGGCACATCGTGATCATGCCGAAGGTGCCGATCTTGTCCAGGACGCCGACCAGCAGAACCGAGGTTCCGGGGCGGGCGACGGCTGCCGTGTCGGGCAGCCAGGTGTGGACGGGGACCATCGGGGCCTTGATCGCGAACGCAACCATGAAGGTCACGAAGATGATCATCTGGATGACCAGCGGGGCGTTCGGCAGGATCTGGGCGAGCGTATCGATGCGGAAGAAGGTCGTCACGTCCTGCGCTGCCTGCGAGCCCATCGCCCACAGGTAGATGATGCCACCGAGCATGACCAGGCCGCCGAAGAGGCGAGTACAGCAGGAACTTCATCGCGGCCTTGTGGCGGGCTGCCTCGTCGCCGACGCCGTAGCGTCCGATCATGAGGTACAGCGGGACCAGCATGGCCTCGAAGGCGACGTAGAAGACCACCAGGTCGTAAGCCGCGAAGATGAGGACCATGAACGCCTGGAGGGCGAGCACCAGCGCCGGGTAGGCGCCCCGGTCCTCGTTCTCGTCCCAGCCGGCGACGAGCACGATCGGCACGAGCGCGAGGGCCAGGAGGATCATGACGAGGCCGAGGGAGGTCACGCCGAGGGACCAGGTGACGCCCATCTGCGGGATCCACGTGCGGGACTCGTAGAGCTGGTACGAGGCCGGGGCGGACCAGTTGAACGCGGTGGCGGCAGCGTACACGCCGAGGGCGAGCTCGACGAGGGCGATGGCCAGGGCGACGAGGCGCCCAGCGGAGCGCCTGAGGGGCGGGACGAAGCCGAGGAGGGCCGCGCCCGCGGCCGGAAGGGCCACGAGGACGGTCAGCCACGGGAAGTTAGCAGCAACCATTGCACTTTCCATTGTCGTGTACCCCTTTACAGCCTGAATCCGAGGACGATGGCCAGGGCGAGGATGACGCCTCCCAGGATGTAGGCGGCGTAGGTGCGCACGAGGCCGTTCTGGGTGACGCCAACGATGCGTCCGAGCAGCTGCGAGCCGGCGCCGAGGCCGTCCAGCGCTCCGTCGATGGCGCTCGCATCGCCGACGGTCGCGACGGTGACGAGGCCCTTGGCGGGCATCATGAACAGGGTCTCGTTGACGGTGTCCTGGTAGAGGTCGCGGCGCGCGGCCTCGGTCAGGGCGTTTCCTGCGGGGACGGAGGTGGGAACCTCGTCGCGCCCGTACTTCATCCACGCGATGAGAGCGCCGATGATGACGAGGGCGAGGGTGGCTCCCTGAATGACGTACTCGTTGAGGACGGGGTCACCGTGCATGACGTGGCCGATCGAGGGGACCAGCCAGTCGGTGAACGTGTCACCGACGGACAGGGCGCCGCCGAGGACGACCGCGCCGACGGCGAGGACGATCATCGGGATCGTCATGAGCGGGCCGGACTCGTGCGGGTGCACGGGCGCGCCCTCTGCCTCGGTGGTCCAGCGGGCCTTGCCGTGGAACGTCATGAAGAAGAGACGCGACATGTAGAACGCGGTCACGCCCGCGCCGATCATCGCGACGGGGCCGTAGACCCAGCCGGCCCACAGAGCAATGTTGCCGCCGAAGCTGTCGGCGCTGAAGGCGGCCTCGATGATCTTGTCCTTCGACCAGTAGCCGGAGAACGGCGGAACGCCGAGGATGGCCAGCCAGCCCATCATGAACGTCAGCCACGTGACCTTCATGGCGCCGCGCAGGGCGCCGAAGCGACGCATGTTCACCTGGTCGCCCATGCCGTGCATGACGGAACCGGCGCCGAGGAACATGAGGGCCTTGAAGAAGCCGTGGGTGAAGAGGTGGAAGATCGAGAACGCCCAACCGATGGGGCCCAGGCCCGCACCCAGCATCATGTAGCCAATCTGGCTCATGGTGGAGGCAGCGAGGACCTTCTTCATGTCGTCCTTCGCGCAACCGACGATCGCGCCGAAGAGGAGCGTGATCGCGCCGATGATGGCGACGGCGGTCGCCGCGATGGGCGCAGCCATGAAGACGTCGCCGGAACGGACGATCAGGTAGACGCCGGCGGTGACCATCGTGGCCGCGTGGATGAGCGCGGAGACGGGGGTCGGGCCAGCCATGGCGTCGCCCAGCCACGCCTGCAGCGGGAACTGCGCGGACTTACCGCAGGCGGCAACCAGCAGGAAGAAGCCGATGACCGTCGCGGACGCAGCGGGGATCGACTCGACCTGGGTAGAGACAACGGAGAAGGACACCGAGTGGAAGGAGGCGACCATCGCCATCATGGCGATCAGCATGCCCATGTCGCCGACACGGTTCATGACGAACGCCTTCTTGGCGGCCACCGCGTAGGCGGGAACGTGGTTCCAGAAGCCGATCAGCAGGTAGGACGCCAGGCCCACGCCTTCCCAACCGGCGAAGAGGCCGGCGTAGGAGTCGGCCAGGACCAGGGTCAGCATCGCCGCGATGAAGAAGTTCAGGTAGGCGAAGAAGCGGCGGCGGGCCGCATCGTGCTCCATGTAGGCGATCGCGTACACGTGGATGAGCGAACCGACGAAGGTCACCAGGATGACGAACGTGATCGACAGCGGGTCCACGAGGAGACCGAAATCGACGGTAAAGTCACCGGCGGGGATCCAGGTGAACAGCGTCTGGCCGAAGCGGCGCGCATCCACGGGGGCGTTCCACATCTGGGCGGCGATGAGCGCGCCGACCACGAAGGTGGACCAGGACGCGAGGGTCGCCAGCAGGTGGCCCCATTTGTCCGAGGCGCGGCCCAGCAGCAGGAGCAGGCCTGCGCTGGCCAGTGGGATGAGGATGAGCGCCCACGCGTAGGCGGCGGCTCCGGTGGCGGGGACCGTATCGTAGACGGTGAGAGCCTGCGGGAACATGAAGGTAGTCATGAGTTACGTCCTCCCTCAGTTCTTCAGCAGGTTGAGGTCGTCCATGCTCGTGGTCGAGCGCGAACGATAGATGGACACGATGATCGACAGGCCGACGACGACCTCAGCCGCCGCGACGACCATGACGAAGAACGCCATGATCTCGCCGTCAACGTTGGAGTTAATGCGCGAGAACGTCACGAGGACGAGGTTCGCGGCGTTGAGCATCATTTCGACGCCCATGAGCGCGATGACCGCGCTGCGGCGCACGAGGACCGTGGTCGCTCCGATGGCGAACAGCACACCCGCAAGGATGAGGTACCAGGCGAGGCTCACTTGCTCTCCTCCTTCTTCTCAGTGGGGGTGGTGGTGCGCGCCTTGCGAGCCCGAGGCTGGGCCAGTCCGGTGGGCGCGGCGGCGCCGGGCATCCCGAAGGAGCCGGAGCGCGGGACGTCGGGCGTGCGCCCGATGGTGTAGGGCGATTCCTCGAGCGCCTCGGAGCCGTCGGCCTCGTTTCGGGCGAGGGCGAGCTGCTCGGAGACCTCGGGGGTGACCTCGCCGATCGTGCGGGTCAGGCCGCGCACGCGCAGCACGCGGGGCACGGACTCCTCGACGGGGCCGAGGGTCTCACCCGAGATGGCGGGCACGTCGGCCGCGTTCGACTGGGCGTAGACGCCGGGGGCGGGCAGCTGGCCGATGCGAGCACCCTTCTCCTCGAACGCGCGCATCTTGTTGCGAGCGGTCTGCAGCTGGGTGACCTTCGGGCCGAGGCGATCCGAGTGGGTGAGTAGCATTGCGCCGACGGCGGCGGTGATGAGCAGGCCGCCGGCGATTTCCATGCTCAGCCAGTGCTCCTGGAACAGGGTGATCGCCAGGTCGGTGATCGGCTGGTTGGAGTAGGGGTTGACCTCGTTCGCCGCGTAGGTGTCGGGCACGGACTTCAGGATCGCGGTCGTCACGATCACGATCAGGCCGAGGCCACCGAGCACCGCCGCGACGATCGCGCCGCGGGACTGGCGGGCGTAGTCGTCGGAGGTGCCGATGCCGATCAGCATGATGACAAAGAGGAACAGCATCATGATCGCGCCGGTGTACACGACGATCTGCGCGACGCCCAGGAAGGGGGCGCTATTGGCGATGTACAGGACTGCCAGGCCGAGCATGACGCCGACCATGCAGATGACCGAGTGCGCGGCCTTCTTACAGAAGAGGACACCCAGAGCGCAGGCGACCATGACAATGGCCGTGCATGCGAAGAGGATGATCTCCCCCGTTGACCCCATCATGGGCCAACCGTTGGACAGGTTCATCAGTGTGCCTCCTCGGCGACTCGCACCGTCTTGAGGGAGGGGTCGTCAGGGCGGCGGCTCGCCACCCAGTCGACCTGGGCGGCGGTGGGGCCGGTGACTTCCCCGCGGTAGTAGTCGATGTCGTTCTTACCCTCGACCATGGGGTGGGGCGCTGCGAGCATCCCGTCGGAGAGGGGGACCAGCAGGTCTTCCTTCTCGTAGATGTCGTCCTCGCGGGTGTACTTGGCGATTTCGAAGTCGTTCGTCATCGTCAGGGCGCGCGTGGGGCACGCCTCGATGCACATACCGCAGAAGATGCAGCGCAGGTAGTTGATCTGGTAGACGCGGCCGTAACGCTCGCCCGCAGAGTACTGCTCCTCGGGCGTGTTCGAGGCGGCCTCGACGAAGATCGCGTCGGCGGGGCACGCCCAGGCGCACAGCTCGCAGCCGACGCACTTTTCCAGGCCGTCGTCGTAGCGGTTGAGCTGGTGACGTCCGTGGAAGCGGGGCATGACGCGCGCGGGTTCGCGCGGGTACTGCTCGGTGACGGTGGGCCGGAAGAAGGAAGCCATGGTGACTCCGTAGCCGGCCATGGGCGCGACGAACTGGGCGAGGGCACCCTTGGGGTCATGCTCGAAGAGCATCTCCTCGTCGGTGGTCTTCTCACTCATCGGTGGACTCCTTCGGGCTATCGATTGCCGAGGCCGTGGCCAGTTCGCCTTCAATGGTGGCGAGGCCGCGCGGCGAGGCAACGGGGGTCTGTCCGGGCAGCGGCGGGACGGGGAAGCCGTCCTCGAAGCCGGTGTATTCGCGCTCGGACGCCGGGATCGGCTCAGGCTCGGGCTTGTCAGTGAGCCAGATGATCGCCAGGGCGATCAGGAAGAGGCCGCCGACGCCGCCGAAGAGCACGGGCGTAGAGAGCTGGACGAACTGGGTGATGCCACGCACGAGGGCGACGAGCACGAGCCAGCCCAGCGCGATGGGCATGAGGCGCTTCCAGCCGAGGTTCATGAACTGGTCGTAGCGGAAGCGCAGCAGCGTGGCGCGCGTCCAGATCATCAGGAACATGAAGAACCAGATCTTCAGGAAGAACCACAGCAGGCCCCACCAGCCGGAGTTGAGGAAGTCGACGTGGGACAGCGGCCACGGGGCGTGCCAGCCGCCGAAGAACATCGTGGTGGCCACGGCCGAGACGTTGAGCATGTTGACGTACTCGGACAGGTAGTACCAGCCGAACTTCATCGACGAGTACTCGGTCATGTGGCCGGCGACGATCTCGCCTTCGGCTTCGGGGAGGTCGAAGGGAAGACGGTTGACTTCACCGACGGCGCTGATGCAGTAGATGACGAACGCGGGGAACAGGGTGAATGCCCACCAGAACTGTCCCTGAGCCGCGACGATCTGCGAGGTGGACATGGAGCCCGACATGAGGAAGACGCTCACGAGGGACAGGCCCATGGCCAGTTCGTAGGAGATGACCTGCGCGGAGGAACGCACGGCTCCGTACAGGG
Organism: Schaalia sp. HMT-172; assembly: GCF_030644365.1. Classification (NCBI taxonomy): domain Bacteria; kingdom Bacillati; phylum Actinomycetota; class Actinomycetes; order Actinomycetales; family Actinomycetaceae; genus Schaalia; species Schaalia sp. HMT-172. Next base: position 468,405 of record NZ_CP130058.1, on the reverse strand, counting down.
GCAGGGTCGAGCGGGTCGACCAGCCACCCAGGACGATGCCGTACAGGCCCAGCGAGGCGATCGCCAGGATGTACAGGGAGGCGACGGGCATGTCGGCCAGCTGCAGCGGCGTGGAGATGGTGCCAATCTTCACGTTCGGACCCATGGGGATGACCGCGTAGACGCTGAAGGCCGCGAAGGCCGCGATCGCGGGAGCCAGGAAGTACAGGAACCTCTCGGCCCGGCGGGTCCACATGTCCTCCTTGAAGAGGAGCTTGCCGGCGTCCGCGAACGCCTGGAACAGGCCGAGGGGGCCCGCAACGTTCGGGCCGGGACGCGTCTGCATGCGGCCCAGGCCTCGGCGCTCGACCCACAGGGCCAGGAGCACGTTGGCGATCAGGAAGACGATGATGAACACGGCCTTGATGAGGCTGAGCCACCAGGTTTCCTGGCTGAAGTCCGCGGCGGTGTACTCCGGGACTGCGAAGGGTGCGAGTGTCATCGTGCCACCTCCTGCGTGGCGCGCAGGGTCGCGACGGTGCCGACACCGCCGAGATTGTCGTGAATTACGGAGCCGGTCGAGCATTCGGGCACCCACGCGACGGAGTCGGGCAGGTCCGCGATGGCGGCCGGGAGGGTGATCGCGCCGAGTTCGGTCTCAAGCGTCGCGTCGGCGCCGGGGGCGATGCCCGCGGCGGCCAGCGTCGCGGCCGAGGCCAGGAGGACGGGGCGGCGGGCCGATCCGGCCAGCCACGGGGCACCGTCCTGGAGGCGACCGGCGTCGATCATCGGCTTGTGGGAGGCGAGGAGGACCTGGCCCTTTCCGGCGGCCGCGGGGGCCTGTGCTTTCGCCGGGGCGAAGGCCTGCGGGGCGCCGCCAAACTCCATGAGGGGGTTGACTTCCTCGTAGAGGTCGGCCAGGGCGGTGATGCCCAGGTCGAGATCGAACTCTTCGGTCAGGCGCACGAGCACGTCGCGGTCCGTCAGGGACGTTGCCGAGCGGGCCTGGCCGAAGGGACGCAGGCGGCCTTCCCAGTTGATGAAGGTGCCGTTCTTTTCGACCGCGGGAGCCACCGGCAGGACGACGTCGGCCCTCTTGGTCACCTCGGAGGCACGAACCTCGAGGGAGACCAGGAAGGGAACCGCGTCGAGCGCCGCGCGCACGCGGGCCGGATTGTCGAAGTCGCGCAGGTCAACGCCGCCGACGACCAGGGCGGAGAGCTCTCGGGAGAGGGCGGCATCGATCATCTGCTCGGCGTCGAGGCCGCGCTCGGGAAGCTCGCCCCACCCCAGGGACTGCACCCCGGCCTCGTCGAGGCCGCGGCCGAAGGGAAGCAGACCCGGGAGGAGGCCGGCTTCGATGGCGGCGCGGTCGCCGGCGCGGCGCGGGACCCACGCGAGGCGGGCGCCCGTGCGCTCGGCCAGAGCGACGACGGCGGAGAGCAGGCCGGGGGTCTGCGCGGCGCGCTCGCCCACGAGGATGATGCCGCCGGACAGCGCCTCGGCCAGGTCGGCGTATTCGCCACCCGCCGCGATCGCGTCGACGACGCCGGGCTCGGCGCCGGGGGCCGCGTGCAGGACCCGCGCGTTCATCTTGCGCGAACCGTTGGAGGTGAAGGGCGCGACCGTGGCGACCGTCAGGCCCGACTTGCGCGTGGCCTTACGCAGTCGCAGGAACATGGCGCCGCATTCGTCCTCGGGCTCGAGGGCGACCAGCAGCACCTGCCCGGCGCTCTCCAGATCGGAGTACGTGACATCGAGGCCGGAGCCGGCCACGTGGGAAGCCAGGAAGGAGCGCTCCTCCTCGGAGGAGGGACGGGAACGGAAGTCGATCGAGTCGGAGCCGACGACCGTGCGCGCGAACTTCGACCACGCCCAGGCGTCCTCGAAGGTGAGGTGGCCGCCGGGCAGGAAGCCCACGGACGAGCCCGCCTGCTCCAGGCCCTCGCGGACGCGGTCGAGCGCGTCGGACCAGGAGGTGGGGACCAGCTTGCCGTCCTCACGCACGAGCGGGTAGGTCAGGCGGTCAACCTTGTCCCATTCGAAGGCGAAGCGGTCCTTGTCGGTGATCCACTCTTCGTTGACCTCGGGGTCGTTGCCGCTCATGCGACGCACGACCTCGCCGCGGCGCACATCCTGGCGGATCGCACTGCCCGACGCGTCGTGCTCGGTCACGGACGCCGTCGACACGAGGTCGAAGGGACGCGCGCGGAAGCGGTAGGACGCTGCGGTCAGGGCGCCGACCGGGCAGATCTGGATGATGTTGCCCGAGAAGTAGGACGCGAAGGCGCGGCCCGACACGTCGCGCTCGGCGACGGAGAGCTCACCCTCGTTGATCGATCCGACGATCGCGTCGGTGCCGAACGGGGACGACAGGGACGAGGTCGAGGCCTCCTTGGCCTTCGTGTCGAAGAAGTCCAGGGTGGTCGTGTCGAATCCGCCGACCTGCTCGCCCATGAAGTAGTGGTGCTCCGTGGGAGCCGTGCCACCGCCTCGGCCCTGCAGGTCCATGAACACGTCGCCCGAGATTTCCTTACCGAAGCGCACGCAGCGCTGGCACAGGATGCAGCGCTCGCGATCGAGCAGGATCTGGGAGGTCAGGCGCAGCGGCTTCTTGAACGTGCGCTTGGCGTCCGTGAAGCGGGACTTGCCGCGGCCCTCCGTGAGCGCCTGATTCTGCAGGGGGCACTCGCCGCCCTTGTCGCAGACCGGGCAGTCCAGCGGGTGGTTGATGAGCAGGAACTCCATGACGCCGCGCTGGGCGCGGTCGACCACCTCGGAGGTGTGCTGCGTCTTGACGACCATGCCCGGGGTGACGGCCTGCGCACACGAGGGCTGGGGCTTGGGCATGAAGCGCAGCTCGCCCGTGTTGCGGTCGGGCATGCCGACCTCGACCAGGCACTGGCGGCACGCGGCCACGGGGGCCAGCAGCGGGTGGTCGCAGAAACGCGGGATCCGGATGCCGGCCTGCTCGGCCGCGCGGATCACGAGCGTGCCCTGGGGGACAGAAACCTGAACGTCGTCGATGGTGACGTCGATCATGTTGGGCGCGTCGCTCATCGGCCACCTCCTCGCGCGTAGTTAGCGGACGCCTCGTAGGGGAAAAGCTCGCGGGCGGGCGTGGTCAGGCCGGCCTCGAACTCGTCGCGGAAGCGCTTGATGCCCGCCATGATCGGGGTTGCTGCGGCGTCGCCGAGCGGGCAGAAGCTACGGCCCGCGATATTGTGTGCGATCTCGTCGAGCAGGTCGACATCGCCGGGGCGACCCTCGCCTCGCTCGAGGCGCAGCATGATTTGCTTCATCCAGTAGGTGCCTTCGCGGCAGGGCGTGCACTTACCGCAGGACTCGTGCTGGTAGAACTCGGACCAGCGGGTGATGACGCGGACCACCGAGACGGTCTCGTCGAACACCTGCAGGGCACGCGTGCCCAGCATCGAACCGGCCGCGCCCACGGACTCGTAGTCGAGGGGCGTGTCCAGCTCGTCTTCGGTGAAGATCGGGGTGGAGGAGCCGCCGGGGGTCCAGAACTTCAGCTTGTGGCCGTCGCGGATGCCGCCCGCCATCTCGATAAGCTCACGCATCGTGATGCCGAAGGGGGCCTCGAACTGGCCGGGGTGCGCCACGTGGCCCGACACAGAGAAGATGCCGTGGCCCTTGGACTTCTCGGTACCCATCGAGGCAAACCACTCGGGGGAGTTGCGGAAGATGCCCGCCACCTGAGCGATGGTCTCGACGTTGTTGACGACCGTGGGACGGGCGTACAGGCCGGCGACCGCGGGGAAGGGGGGCTTGAGGCGCGGGTGGCCTCGGCGCCCCTCGAGGGAGTCCAGCAGGGCCGTCTCCTCGCCGCAGATGTAGGCGCCGGCGCCAGCATGGGCGGTAATGCGCAGGTCGCCGAGCACGCCGGCCTCGGTCGCCTCGCGCACGGCCTGCAGCAGGCGACGGTACACGTGGGTGACCTCGCCGCGCAGGTAGACGAACGCGTGGTCGCAGCCGATCGCGCGCGACGTGATCGCGATGCCCTCAATGAGGACGTGCGGGTTGCCCATGATGAGCGGGATGTCCTTGCAGGTGCCCGGCTCGGACTCGTCGGCGTTCACCACGAGGTAGCGGGGACCGCCGTCGGCCGGGGGCAGGAAGGACCACTTGAGGCCCGACGGGAAGCCTGCGCCACCGCGGCCTCGCAGGCCCGAGTCCTTGACGGCCTGCACGATGTCGGCGGGCTCCATGGTCCGGGCCTTTTCGAGGCCCTGGTAGCCGCCGCGGCCACGGTAGGAGTCCAGCGTCCAGGAACGCTCCTCTCCCCACCCGTTGGTGAGGATCGGGGTCAGCGGCCCGGGCGCAACGTATGCGGTGCTCACTTCGCCTTCACTCCCTTCTTATTCGTGGCCTTCGTGGATGCCTTCGTGGCCTTCGTGGATGCCTTCGGGGCCTTCGTGGGGGCCTGGTCGGCGGCCTTGTCAGCCACCGGCTCGGTCCAGCCGTTCGCCGCTGCGATCTCGCGGCCCAGCAGGGTCGAGGGGCCAGCGGAGGGGCCCTCGTCCTCGTGGCCGTCCAGGAAGCCGGCCAGGACGCGCTCGTTCTCCTTGAAGGTGGGGGCCACGATGGGTCCGCGCGTCGGGTGGATGTCGCGGCCAGCCTGGATGTCATCGATCATTGCCAGGGCCGAGGAGGGGCTCTGGTTGTCGAAGAATTCCCAGTTGACCATGACGACGGGCGCGTAGTCGCACGCCGCGTTGCACTCGATGCGTTCGAGCGTGATCTTTCCGTCTTCGCTGGTCTCGTCGCTGCCGACGCCGACCTTCTCGGAGACCTTTTCCCAGATCTCGTCGCCGCCCATGACGGCGCACAGCGCGTTCGTGCACACGCCCACCAGGTAGTCGCCGGTGGGGTGGCGCTTGTACTGCGTGTAGAAGGTCGCGACGGCGCTGATCTCTGCGCGGGGCAGGTCCAGCGTGGCGGCGATGAAGTCGATGCCGTCCGGGCTGACGTAGCCGTCGACGGACTGGATCAGGTGCAGCATCGGCAGCAGCGCGGAGCGCGAGTGACCGTCCGGGTAGCGGGCGATGATCTGCGCGGCGTCCGCCTGCAGGCGTGCCAGGGTGTCGGGTGTGTAGCTCATCGGTCAACGCCTCCGAGAACGGGGTCGATAGCGGCCAGGGCGACGACCACGTCGGCCAGCTGGCCGCCCTCGGTCATCATGGCCAGTGCTTGCAGGTTGGCGAAGGAGGGGTCACGGAAGTGCGCGCGGAACGGGCGCGTGCCGCCGTCGGAGACGAGGTGGACGCCCAGGATGCCCTTCGCGTGCTCGACGGTCTGGTAGACCTGGCCGGCGGGCACGTGGAAGCCCTCCGTGACGAGCTTGAAGTGGTGGATGAGGGACTCCATGGACTCCCCCATGATCTCGCGGACGTGCTCGGCGGAGTTGCCCTGGCCGTCGGTGCCCACGGCCAGGCGCGCGGGCCAGGCGATTTCGGGGTCGGCGACCATGGTGGGCGCGCCCTCGCACTGGTCGAGCTTGTCGAGGACCTGCCAGATGATGCGCATGGACTCGTAGCACTCGTCGAAGCGGACCATCGTGCGGTTGTAGACGTCGGACTTGTCGCGGGTGGGAACATCGAACTCGAAGTTCTCGTAGCCGCAGTAGGGCTGGCTCTTGCGCAGGTCCAGGGGCAGGCCGGCGGCGCGCACGCCGGGGCCGGTCGAGCCCAGGGCCATGAGGCCGCTCAGCGGCATGACTGCCACGTCGCACAGGCGCTTCTTGAAGATCGGGTTCTCCACGAGGATGTCCTGGAGCTCTCCGATATCCTTGCGGGCCCGGCGCAGGCGGTCGCGGATGTAGTCCGTGGTGCCCTCGCCGATGTCCTGCACGACGCCGCCGGGGCGAATGTACTCGTGGTTCATGCGCAGGCCGGTGATGCGCTCGAAGATGCGCAGGATTTCCTCGCGGCCGCGGAAGCCGATCGTCATGATCGTCGTGGCACCCATTTCGTTACCGGTCGAGCCGATGGCGACCAGGTGCGAGGCGATGCGGCACAGCTCCATCATGAGGATGCGGATGAGGGAGGCGCGCTCGGGGATGTCCTCTTCGATGCCGAGGAGCTTCTCGACGCCGAGGCAGTAGGCGGCCTCCTGGAAGAAGGGAGCGACGTAGTCCATGCGCGTGCAGTATGCGACGCCCTGGGCCCACGTGCGGTACTCCATGTTCTTCTCGATGCCGGTGTGCAGGTAGCCGGTGTCGACGCGGGTCTCGCGGACCTTCTCGCCGTCGAGCTCGAGGATGAGGCGCAGAACGCCGTGGGTCGCGGGGTGGACGGGGCCGAGGTTGACGACGATGCGCTCGGAGGTGATGGTCTCGATCTCGTGCAGGACGTCGTCCCAGTCGCCGCCCTGGGTGAGCACCTCGGGGATGTCCTCGATGGGCAGGTCGGTCTGGCCAGCGGGCGCGTGGAAAGCGGTGGTCATCAGTTCACACTCCTACGAACGTCGGCGGGTGCGTTGACGGCGCCCTTGAACTCGACGGGGATGCCGCCCAGCGGGTAGTCCTTGCGCTGGGGGTGTCCGACCCAGTCGTCGGGCATCGCGGTGCGCGTGAGCGAGGGGTGCCCGGTGAAGACAATGCCGATGAGGTCCCAGGTTTCGCGCTCCTGCCAGTCGTTTCCGGGGTAGACGGAGACGATGGAGGGGATACGGGGGTCCTCGTCGGGGCACGTGACCTCGAGGCGGATCATGCGGTTGTGCGTGATCGAGTACAGGGGGTAGATGGCGTGCAGCTCGCGTCCCTTATCGAGGGGGTAGTGCGCGCCGTTGGTGCCCAGGCACAGCTCGAAGCGCAGGTCCGCGTCGTCGCGCAGGTACTGGGCGACGCGCTTGATGTGCTCGCGGGCGATGAAGATTCCGAGCTGCCCGCGGTCGATCGTGACCTTTTCGATGACGTCGGAAACTGTCAGGCCATCGGCGGCGATGAGCTCTTCGAGGACGTCAACGACCTGGTCGAACCAGCCGCCGTAGGGGCGGGAGGCCTCGCCGGGCAGGAAGGAGTCGGTCACGAGGCCGGCGAAGCCGGAGGTGGAGGAGTCGGTGCCCGCGCCGAAGAGGCCCTCGCGGTGTGCGATGGGCTCGGGGAGGGCGAAACCGCGCTGGGACGAGGCCGGGGCGACCTCGGCGGGCGCGTTTTCCTCGGGGGTGGAAAGGTCGCTCATGCGAGGAGTCCCTTCATCTGGTGGGTGGGGGTCGCCTCGAGGGCGGCCTGCTCGGCGCGGCGCGCGATTTCGCGGCGGTGGACGCCGAGGGGTTCCTTGCCGATCTGCTCACGCAGGACGAGGACCGCGTGGATGAGGGCCTCGGGGCGGGGAGGGCATCCGGGCAGGTACACGTCGACGGGGACGATGTGGTCGCAGCCTTGGACGACGGCGTAGTTGTTGAAGACGCCGCCGGAGGACGCGCAGGCACCCATGGAGATGACCCACTTGGGTTCGGGCATCGAGTCGTAGACGCGGCGGATGATGGGGGCCATCTTGTGCGACACGCGCCCCGACACGATCATCATGTCGGAGTGACGCGGCGAGGCGCGGAAGACCTCGAGGCCGAAGCGCGCCATGTCGAAACGGGGGGTACCGGCGGCCATCATTTCGATGGCGCAGCACGCCAGGCCCATGGTGACGGGCCACTGGCTGTACTTGCGTGCGAGCCCGAGGACCTTTTCGACGCTGGTCAGCGCGATGCCCGCGGGCAGGGATTCTTCAAGTCCCACTTGTCTTTCCTTACTTCTCTATTAGTAGTCCAGGCCGCCGCGTCGCCATTCGTAGGCGTAGGGGACGCAGAGGGTGACCAGGAAGCTCATCATCACGATCAGGCCGAAGAGGCCGAGCTGGTTGAAGCTGACGGCCCACGGGTACATGAACACAACTTCAATGTCGAAGATGATGAAGGTCATGGCGACCAGGTAGTAGCGCACCGGGAAGCGGCCCTCGGTGAGGTGAGCGCTGGTCGGCTGGATGCCGCACTCGTAGTTGTCGGCCTTGGTTGTGGACTTCTTGGTGGGGCCCAGGATCGCGGAGGCGACCAGGCCTCCGAAAGCCAGTACGAGGGCGGCTGCCGACATGATGAGCAGCGGCACGTAGGGATTCGTCATCGTTCCTCCCGGTTATGGGTGATGGTGGTCATGCGGGGCGCACCACCTTGGTCAGCATGGTGATGAGTTGGTCGTCGAAGTCCCCTCCGGTCCTCTCGTACCCGTCCGACAGGAGTTTGTGGACGAGCGTCATGAGGCGCGGGATGGGCAGCCCGACGTTCGTGCAGGTGCGCATGATCGTCGGGTTTTCGATGAGCGCGACGAAGATGCGGCCGAGCTGGTAGTAGCCGCCGTATTCGTCGCGAAGCATGTGGGGGTATTCGCTCATGGCGCGGTCGATGCCGGCGCGGTGGGAGCGGGCCAGGGCCTGGGCGATGCAGGAGGCGGCGTAGCGTCCGGCCTTCATGGCGGGGGCGATGCCTTCGCCGTTGTAGGGGGAGACCATGCCGCCGGCGTCGCCGACGAGGACGAGGCCCTGGGTGTAGTGGGGCTTGCGGTTGAAGCTCATGGGCAGGGCGGCGGAGCGAAGCTGGCCGATTTGGTTGTCGGGGGTGAAGCCCCATTCCTCGGGCAGGTTCGCGGTCCAGGCCTTGAAGACCTCGCGGTAGGGCAGGTTGGTGGCGCCGGCGCGCGAGGCGACGGAGCCGAGGCCGACGTTGACGATGCCCTCGCCCATGGGGAAGATCCAGCCGTAGCCGGGCAGCAGGTCGGAGGCGCCGGGGGTCCCGCTCCATAGTTCGAGGTGGGATTCCATCCATTCTTCGTCGCCGCGGGGGCTCGCGAAGTAGGCACGCGCTGCGACACCCATGGGGCGGTTCATCTTCTTTTCGAGGCCGAGGCCGGTGGCCAGTCGGGCGGCCACTCCCCCAGCGTCAACCGTGATGGAGGCGCGCACTTCGATGGTGGTGGCGTCCTTGCCCCGGCCAGTTTTGGCGGTCACGCCGACGACGCGGCCGGAGCCGTCCTGGATCGCGCCCGTGACGGTGACGCCCTCGTAGAGGCGGGCACCGGCTTCGACGGCGCGGCGCGCGAGCACGTGGTCGAGGTCCACGCGGGCTCGTGTCATGCCGTAGCCGGGCAGGGATTTCTGGTCGGGCCAGTCCATGTGGACGGTGTGGCCGCCACCGATGACGGTCAGGCCGCGGTTTCGCATCCAGCCGGTGGTGTCCACGCCCATCGCGATGAGTTCGTGGACGGCGGCCGGGGTGAGCCCGTCGCCGCAGATTTTGTCGCGCGGGAAGGGGCTTTTTTCGAGGAGGATGACGTCGAGGCCAGCTCTGGCCAGGTGGTAGGCGGTGGAGGACCCGCCCGGGCCTGCGCCGACGACGACGACGTCAGCGCTCATGTCGCTAGGCATGGTGGATGCCACGGCATTCCTCCGTTGTGTGGGCGCGCGGGTGCATCCGCGCGAGTGTGCAAGGCGGATGAGGTGTGCACATCACCTCATTCCGCGTGCCAGCCTAGCTAGGTCACCCTCACCTCGGCGACCGAGCGCACTTTTTGGCGTCTTTTGGGGCAACGAGGCCGGGGCGGGCCACGCCCTCCACCCCCATTTGCGCAACGTTTCCCTGTCGTAAATGTTGGCGGCAACCTCGCCTCCACGAGCGCTGACGAGGGCTGGCCGCCGCGAAACGAGGCCGACGCACCCGCTCGGGACGGGCTCGCGCCGAAGCCCTTCCGACCTCATTCCCGCCCACCTACTCGTACTCGCAACACTTGTCACGCAAGCGGTTACTCGAACTGGAGAGCACGGGCGCGCTTCGAGACACGGGCCTAGCCACGGCACCCGCGGGCGGCAGCGAGGCATGGCCTTAGAAAAGTCGCATGCAATTCGATTGGATGAAGTTTCAATAAAGTCTGAAAACGTTGCAATTCCAACGATCTGATTTCAAGATTTGAAAGAGTTGCGGGGAAATTGCATGCGAAATTACTGGTTGAGAGCCATACCTGGGCATCAGAGCAACGCACCGAACAACACCAGCCGCGAAGGCCCCACCGGCGCGCAGGACGCCAGAGGAACCGCAAGGCTCGGCGCCCAGAAAACCCGCGGCGCGCGCACCAACAACCAGCACTGCACAGCAATATAACCCAGCGCGCGGGCACTGAGCCCACCCAGCCCCGAGGGCGCGCCGCGCTTTCGGCACCCAACGCGAGAGGCCGGGACCCCACGGGAGGGGCCCCGGCCTCGTCGTTGGTCACACTACGGGAGCGGCTTGACGGCGCGGTGCATGCAGGCGATGCCGCCGGTCAGGTTGCGGTATTCGACCTCGCTCCAGCCATTGGCGGCCACCATGCGCGCGATCTCCTCCTGCGCGGGCCACTGGCGGATCGACTCGACGAGGTAGTCGTAGGCCCCGTCGTTCGTGGAGGCCAGGCGCGCCATCGTCGGCATGACCGTCTTCTGGTAGACGTTGTACAGGCTGCGGAACGCGCGCGAGGGCGGGGTGGAGAACTCCAGGATCACGAGGCGCCCACGGGGACGCACGACGCGGGCCATTTCGCGCAGCGCGAGCGCGGGATCGGGAATGTTGCGCAGGCCCCAGGAGATGGTGACCGCGTCGAAGGAGCCGTCTTCGAAGTCGAGGTCCATGGCGTTACCGTGGACGAATTCGAGCTCGGGGTGGCGTTCGCGTCCGACCTCGATCATGCCCTCCGACAGGTCGCAGGCGACGACTTCGGCGCCACCCTTGGCCAGGGAGGCGGCCGACGCGCCGGTGCCGGCGGCCAGGTCGAGGATGCGTTCGCCGGGGTGGGGGGCGACTGCCTTGCGCAGCGCGGTCATCCAGACATGGTTCAAACCGCCCGTCATCAGCGTGTCCATCATGTCGTAACGCGTGGCGACGGAGTCGAACATCGTTGCAATCTCTTCGGGGACCTTGGTGAGGTCGGCGCGTGGGGCTTCTGTCATGCGTTAATCCTCCCACGTCTTTTCGCGCGCCGCCGCCCCTGCTCCTACCATTGGACCCATGCATGACGACTTTGGTTGCTCACGCCTTGTTTTTCGGGCGTTGGTTCTACCCCCCGAGCACCCGGGGTCTACTTGCTCACTGACGTCCCTGCTTCCGCCGTCGGGTGGCGCGGCGTGGTTGGGTGAGCGCCGCCAGATGGTGGGCCTCGGGCGGGCGCTGACGCTCGAATCCGCAACCCCGGACGTGATCGCGCAGGTGCGCCGCGCGTGGGAGGCTGCCCCCGTCTCATCTTCCGCCCCGACCGCTGGCGCGCATCGCCCCGGACAAGCCGCCACCGGCGACGCTCCTTCCCCCGTCCTGTACGCTGGCGCAGCACGCACCGGCGAGGCCACCACGGCCTCGTCCCCCACCCCATACGCTGGCGCGCATCGCCCCGGGGAGGCCACCACGGCCTCGTCCCCCACCGGCGGCGCCCCCTCCCCCGTCCTGTTCGCGTCCTTCGCGTTCCGGTCCCCCGCCCGCTCGGTGGCCTTCGTGCCGGCGCTGACTCTGATCGACGAGGCCGGGGCGCGTTGGGCGATCACGGCGGGCATCGGGCAGGCCCCGGATCCGTTGGCGGCGGTTGATGCTGCCCTGGTCGAGGCGAGGCCCGCTCCCCGCGTGCCGGAGTCTCTGACGTTCGGGCAGGGGTCGATGTCGCGAACCCAGTGGCGCGATTCGGTGCGCTCGATGGCGGCTCGCCTGCGCGAGGGCGCCGCCGACAAGGCCGTGATGGCGCGCGACATGACGATCCGGTGCTCGCGGGGCTTCGATGAGCGTTTCCTGCTGGAGCGCCTGACCGACCTGTATCCGTCGACGTGGCGGTTTTGCGTGGATTCGCTCGTGGGGGCGTCTCCGGAGATGCTGATCGCTGCCGCCTGCGGGACCGCGTCGTCGCGCGTCCTGGCTGGCACGTGTAAGCCCGGCGAGGGGCAGGCCTTGGCGTCGAGTGCGAAGGACCTGCGCGAGCACGAGTTGGCGTCGGAGTCGGTGTCCTCCATCCTGGAGCGCCTGTGCCTGGACGTGCGCGCGCAGGGCCCGTTCCTGCTGTCGCTTCCCAACGTCGTGCACCTGGCGACTGACATTCACGCACGTTTGGGGGCGGCGCACCTGCTGGACCTGGTGGCCGCGCTGCATCCGACGGCGGCAGTGTGCGGCACTCCGCGCGACGCCGCGATGCGCCTCATTGAGGAGCTGGAGGACACCGAGCGCGGCCGCTACTCGGGGCCGGTGGGCTGGGTGGACACGGCGGGCGACGGCGAGTTCGCGATCGCCCTGCGCTGCGGGCTGGCGTCGGGGACGCGCCTGCGCCTGTTTGCCGGGGCCGGCATCATGCCGGATTCAGACCCCGACTTGGAGTTGACCGAGACGGAAGCGAAGATGCGTCCGCTCCTGGACGCCCTCGGGGTCTGAGGCCGGCGGGACGCTCGGTCGTCGTCTGGGGGTCTGTCGCGTTCGAGTGCGATCTACCCGCTCACCGCCGATTCGCCCAGCCCTCAATCCCCAGCCATAAATGCGATCGTCGAGCCCATGTCCGGCACCGGCCTCACACCATCACGACGATACTTAGGTGTCAAACGACGACGAGCTCTCGTCACGGGCGCCCCACGTTCCGCAGGCACGCGCACCCCCTCAACGAAGTGCCTACAACACAAGCCTGAGCCCAGAGAGATTGACAGGCTCCCAGACGCAGCAGATTCGGCCATCACGCGGATAGGTAACCAACATCCGGATAGCTAAATAACCTATCCAGATACGTCGTTCCTATCCAGATACGCGGTTCCTATCCAGATACGCGGTTCCTATCCACATGCAACGCCACAGGCCACACCCCGCCCCAACATCCGGATAGGTAAGCAACATCCGGATAGGTTACCAACATCCGGATAGGTAACCAACATCCGGATAGCTTAATAACCTATCCAGATACGTCGTTCCTATCCAGATAAGTCGTTCCTATCCAGATACGCGGTTCCTATCCACATGCAACGCCACAGGCCACACCCCGCCCCAACATCCGGATAGGTAAGCAACATCCGGATAGGTTACCAACATCCGGATAGGTAACCAACATCCGGATAGCGAAATAACCTATCCAGATCAGTCGTTCCTATCCAGATACGCGGTTCCTATCCAGATACGCGGTTCCTATCCACATGCAACGCCACAGGCCACACCCCGCCCCAACATCCGGATAGGTAACCAACATCCGGATAGCTTAATAAGGCTCTTCCAAGTTGAGTCTGGGGGACCGGGTGCTGGTCAGGGGTTGCGGGTAGAGATCGAGGCCCTTGCTGATAAGCGAACTTGCACCCTATCGGCCTTCCAGCAGCTAGGGCGGTGTCTCTGCACGACCCGCTGCTGCTCTGCTTCGAGGCAGCGTTGCGACCGGTGTGATCTGCTCGTCGATTTGGAGGCCCGGGCCTGTGCGCAAGTCGTTGACGGTTTGTTTATTCGACTGCCGTCCAGGCCGCTTGGTGTAGTTCGCATTCGGTGGGGGATTTGCCGCCGAGGCTGGTGTGGATGCTGGGTGATCGCACAAGGCCATGGCCGCGTTGCGGCGGAGGTGATCGATGGTCCCCGGGTCGAGAACTCACGGATCAGGCGGCACAACACGCCTCCACCCACAGCCGACTATGAAGCGCCACCATTCCTCCCCTCATCGCGGATGCAGAGGCCCGGCCTGTTTGGCCTTAGAGATGTACACCGCTGGAATCTTCGCGGCCTCCCCATCCAACCACTCCTCAGCATTGCCCTCGTTCTTCACGCGCACAGGCCCGCCGCCCCTCGCAGGGGCGGCGGGCCTGGTCAGCGCGCGGCACTCACGTCACGCCGCCACGGGCACACACGCCGCCACGGGCACTCACGTCACGCCTCAACGGACGCTCTCGCCGCCACGGGCACACTCGCCGCCACGGGCACTCACGTCACGCCTCAACGGACGCACTCGCCGCCACAGGCCACACCCCCTTTACTGGATCGTGACCGACACGTCCTGTGTGGCGCCATCACGCTCGATCGTCATGGTGACGGTGTCGCCGGCGCGGTAGCGGCGCACGTAGCCGACGAGCTGTTTCGGGCTGGTGACTTCCTGCCCTTCGACGGTGAGGATCACGTCCCCGACTCGCAGTCCGGCGATGGCGGCCCCCGACCCGGAGGTGACCTCCTGGATTTCGGCGCCGACGTAGGTGTCGGAGCCGACGGTGGCGGTGGCGGCTTTGACGGTGACGCCGAGCATACCGTGGGAGGCTGAGCCGGAGGCGATCAGCTGGTCGGCAACAGAGACGACCAGGTCGGAGGGGATCGCGAAGCCCAGGCCGATGGAGCCGGCCTGCCCGTCGGAGGAGGTCGCCAGGGACTTGATCGAGGAGTTGATGCCGACGACGGCGCCGGTCGCGTCGAAGAGCGGGCCGCCGGAATTGCCGGGGTTGATCGAGGCGTCGATCTGGATGGCGTTGGTGATGACCAGGTCGGAGGACGCCTGCGTCTGGTCCTGGGAGGTGGAGTCCTCGTCCATGGACACCTCGACGGGGCGGTTCAAGGCGGAGACGATGCCGGTCGTGACCGTGTTGGACAGGCCCAGTGGCGCGCCGATCGCCATGACGGGTGCGCCGACCTGGAGGGTTGAGGAGGTCGCGAAGCGGGCGACGGTCAGGTCCTCGGGCGGGTTGTCGAGGCGGATGACCGCCAGGTCCGTCGTCTTGTCGTGGCCGACGATGCGCGCGGCGTAGAGTCGCCCGTCCGCCAGGGTGACTTGGATTTGCCCGCCGGTGAGCACGGAGGAGATGACGTGGTAGTTGGTGACGATGTCGCCCTGGGCGTCGTAGATGACGCCGGAGCCAGTACTGCCGGACGAGGCGCCTTGCGCCTGGATGGTGACGACGGCCGGGGAGACGGCGGAGGCGACGGCGGTCCAGTCGGTGGCGTCGGAGGAGGCGGGGACGGTTGCGACGGTGCCGCCGTTGAGGTTCGTCGGCGTGGAGGCTCGCAGCATCGCGGGGCGCACGTAGAAGAGCGCACCCAGGGTCAGGCCGACCGTCAGGAGCATCGCGCCCAGGAGCGCTCCCCAGCCCGGGCCCTTCTTGGTCACGATGACCGTGGGAGCGACCGCCTCGGACGAGGCCGGGGCCGCGTATCCGCCGTAGGGTTCGCCCGTGGGAGCGGAGTAGGTGCCGTCGGCCGCTGGGGTGTCCTGTGCGGAGGGGGCGGGGTTCTCCGTCGCCGGGGTTGCGGGCGGAATGTCGGGCGCCGCCGCGGCGCCGGAGGCGGGAATCTGAGACTCGTTCATGGTGTCCTCTGGTGTCAGTTCATAAGTTGTTCACCAGTATGCGTCGTTTCCTCCAAGGCGCACTGGAAGCTCCCTGTGAGTTCCCTGAAAACCGTGACCGCACCCACCGGCACGCCGCACCCGTCAACACGCCGCGCCCACCGGCACGCCGCACCCGTCAGTTCGCCACGCCCGTCAACACGCCGCACCCACCGGCACGCCGCACCCGTCAGTTCGCCGCACCCGTCAACATGCCGCGCCCACCGGCAAGCCGCACCCGTCAGTTCGCCGCGCCCGTCAACATGCCGCGCCGCGCAGGGCCGTGTACAGGTGCGCGGCCCGTTCGACGGGCGCGTGGATGAGGCGGGGTCCCGCCGCGGGGGCTGCGAGGATTGCGGCGAGTTCGCGCGGGTGGGTGGCGCGCGCGAAACCGACGCCGTAGGCGGCGGCGAGCGCCTCGTAGTTGACGTTTTGGGCGACGCCGAACCAGCGGTCGTAGGCCTCGGGGGTGGTGGCGCGCCCGTGTTCGAGGGTGGCGAAGATGCCGCCGCCGGAGTCGTCGGCGAGGACGATGTCGAGCTGGGCTCCCGTGGCCGCGGCGAGCGCGAGGGAGGATGCGTCGTGGCACAGCGTCAGGTCACCCATGACGACGGTGACGCGCGGGGCATGGGCCGGCTCCGCTGCTTTCCCGCCCCGAGGGGATCCGGGGGCCGAGGCCTCGTCAGGGTGGGCGACGGCGCCGAGCCCAAGGGCCACGCCGACCGCGGTGGCGACGGTCCCGTCGATGCCGGCCTGGCCTCGATTGGAGTACACGAGGCGCCCGGACAGGGAGGCGACGCCCAGGTCGAAGGCGCGCACGGGGTTGGAAGCGCCGAGCACGAGCGGGCCGGACGTGGCGGAGGCGACGGCGCGCGCCAGATCGATCATCGTGCGCCCGGACTCGCGGGCGAGGATCTGGTCGATGCGCGCCCCGGCGCCTGTGGAGAGGGCCTGGACGCTCATCGACCAGTCGGCCAGGCGGCCCGGCACCGGGCCCTCGGGGGCTTGAAGGTCGGCGACGACCGTGGTCGCGTTGCCCGAGATGTCCACCCAGGGCGCGCAGGGGTCCGCGACGACGACGCGCACGTCGGGGCGTGCGAGGAGCGCGTGGATGGGGCGCGACAGGGTCGGGCGCCCGGTGACGACGACGGTGTCGACCTGGCGCGCGAGGTCGGAGGAGACGATGGCCTGCTCGAAGGGGGTGACGCCGCCGAGGGCCCACGCCCCGGAGGCTGGTTCGGCCAGGAGAGGGAAGCCCGAGGCCCGCGACCAGTGTGCGGCCCGCGGCGAGGCGCCCTCGCCCGCGACGATGAGGCCGGCGCGAGCCTGGCCGACGATGTCCTCCCATCGCGAGGGGGCGGGGCGGGCGGGGAGCACCCGGGTCGGGCGTGGGACGAACGAGGCCGGGGCCTCGTCGCCGGTGAGGCCGCCTTCACTGGGGGCGGGCGCCTGGGGCGTGAGGGGGTCGCGGAAGGCGACGTTGAGTTGGACCGGGCCGGGCGTGCCCGTGGGGGCGCCGGTGGCGGCGGCGAGCGCGCGCGAGAGTTGGCCGACCAGGCGAGGCGAGGGTTCCTGCGGCTCCAGGTCGACGCAGGCTCGGGCGTGGGTGTTGAAGAGGCGGGCCTGGTCGGTCGCCTGCGAGGCGCCGACGCCTCGGAGCTCGCCGGGCCGGTCGGCGCTCACGACGAGGAGGGGCAGGCGGGCGTGGGAGGCCTCCAGGACGGCGGGTGCCAGTTCGGCGACGGCGGTTCCAGAGGTGACGATGACGACGGGCAGCGCGCCGGTGCGGGCCAGGCCGACGGCGGCGAAGCCGGCGCCACGCTCGTCGAGGACGGCTCGCGCCTGCCCTCCGAAGGCCCCCGATTCGAGGGCGTAGGCGAAGGGTGCGCTGCGCGAGCCGGGGCAGTACAGGACGTGGGTGACGCCCAGGGCGTCCAGGGTGGACAGGATCGCGCGTGCGGTATCGACGGAGGGCATGCGCCCAGCCTACCGGGCGCCCGCCCCCAGGTGCTCAGCCATGCCTTCGAGGCGCATCCCCCACCGGGACGCGAGGTCAGAGTCGCCGGGGCTCCGGTCAATGAGCTCCAGGTCAGGCTCGAGGCGCCCCACGGGCAGCCGGCCGCGTTCGGGCACGAGCGGGGTGGTAACGTCTGCGACGAGCAACGAGGCCGTGGCCAGCCCCGCGGCGCGCGGAATGCCGGGGACCGCCGCGGCGGCGGCGACGCCCACGGACAGGCCCACGGAGGTTTCGAGCGCGGAGGAGACGACGACGCCGAGGCCGCTCTTGCGGGCGACCCGCAGGGCGGAGCGGACGCCGCCCAGGGGCGCGACCTTGATGATGACGACGTCGGCGGCCTCCTTGCGGGCCACCTCCAAGGGGTCTTCGGCGCGGCGGATGGACTCGTCGGCGGCGATGGGCACGTCGACGCTGCGGCGCACCTGGGCCAGTTCGTCCACCGTCAGGCAGGGTTGTTCGACGTATTCGATGGGAACCACTCCGGCCGCCTCGACGAGGGCGGGGATCACGGCGCGTGCCTCGTCCACTTCCCAGGCGCCGTTGGCGTCCAGGCGGATCGTGGCTTGCCCGCCGACGGTTTGACGCAGCGCGTCGGCGACGGCGGCGATGCGCGCACAGTCGCGCGAGATGCTCACGCCGGGTTCGGCGACCTTGATTTTCGCGGTCGCGCACCCGCCCGAGGCTTTGACACGCTCGTAGGCATCCTCGGGGGCGATCACGGGAATCGTGACGTTGACGGGCACGTACTTACGCCGGGGCACCGGCGGGAAGCGGCGCGCCGACTCGAGGGCGGCGGCCAGCCAGCGCGAGGACTCGGCGTCGTCGTAGTTCCAGAAGGGGGCCGCTTCGCCCCATCCGGCGTGGCCGTGCAGAAGGAGTCCCTCGCGGCGAGTCACGCCACGGAAGCGTGTGGTCATCGCTACCTTGTACACCAAGATGTCGTCGACGCCTTCGAGGGCGTACCGCGTTTGACGGCTCAGCGTGCGCATGGGGATGCGCATGAGCGCCGCCTGCTGCGATGCGTTCATTGGCCCCTCCTTACATGTCGGTAACATTGTCGCGCAACCTGCGCTTATCCTCAACTCGTTCTCACTGACACTTGTACGGCCCTTTTGCGCTAACCATCAAGAAGTGACAGACTCTTCCCCCTTACCAAACGCCTGGCAAATAGCGCTATATGATACATCACATCAAATGTGACTAGTCAACGTAAGCCCTTTCCCCTTTCCGACACGCCTCATTCCGTGCGGTTAGCTTGCGGGTTCCTCCGCCCGATACGCCGCGAGGTCACGGCGGATACGACGCCCGCTCGACGCGCGGACCCGGGCTTCCTCGCGCCTTCCCCGCCCCGGCCTCGTCGATTAGAATCCGAGGCATGAGTGCTCTGCCCTTCGTCTCCGACACCTTCGACCCGACCCGCTGGCGCGAGGTCGAGGGCTTCGACTTTTCCGACATCACGTATCACCGCGGTATTTCGCGCGGACCCGAGGCGGATGGACGCCCCGAGGGCGCGGACATGCCGGTGGTGCGCATCGCCTTCGATCGCCCCGACATTCGCAACGCCTTCCGCCCGGGCACGGTCGACGAGCTGTTCCGCGCGCTCGACCACGCGCGCCAGACTTCCTCGGTCGCGGCCGTCATTCTGACGGGCAACGGGCCGTCGGCGCGCGACGGCGGCTATTCGTTCTGCTCGGGCGGCGACCAGAGGGTCCGAGGCCGGGACGGGTACCGCTACGAGGTCGAGGGCGCGGACCCCGAGGCCGCAACCGCCCAGCGCCGCGAGCAGATCGACCCGGCGCGCGCCGGGCGCCTGCACATCCTGGAGGTCCAGCGCCTGATCCGCACGATGCCGAAGGTCGTCATCGCGGCGGTTCCCGGCTGGGCGGCGGGCGGCGGGCATTCGCTGAACGTGGTGGCGGACCTGTCGGTGGCCTCGATCGAGCACGCGGCCTTCATGCAGACGGACGCGAACGTGGGGTCTTTCGATGCCGGCTACGGCTCCGCGCTTTTGGCCCGTCAGGCCGGGGATAAGCGGGCGCGTGAGATCTTTTTCCTGGCCGAGCGCTACGACGCTGAGACTGCCGAGCGTTGGGGCGTCATCAACCGCGCGGTGCCGCACGCGCAGTTGGAGGAGACCGCGCTGGAGTGGGCGGCGACCATCGCGACGAAGTCCCCGCAGGCCATCCGCATGCTGAAGTTCGCCTTCAACCTGGCGGATGACGGTCTGGCCGGCCAGCAGGTCTTCGCGGGCGAGGCCACGCGCTTGGCGTACATGACGGCCGAGGCCCAGGAGGGGCGCGACGCCTTCCTCGAGCACCGCGCACCCCGCTGGGAGGACTACCCCTACTACTACTGAGGACCTGAGGCTGTCGGCTACTTGCGTCACCGATCGTCCACTTGCTACCTTTCGATGTTGCACACTCGGGGAGGATCCATGACACGCACTGAAACAGCAAGGAATGACTCGTCGACGGAGTCTCCATCGCGCCCGTCACGGCGCAAGCGCTGGGTTGCCGCCGCCTCGTGCGTGGGCCTCGTGGCCGCCGCGTCCGGGGCGGGCTACTGGTCGAACTACGTGTACCTGTCCGACGTGAGCGCGCAGGACGCGGCCGCTCACTTCGCCTCGCTTATCGCGGACGGCCAGTACGAGGAGGCTTTTTCACTCACGGACGGGAGCAACCCGTTCCTCACGGAGGGTTTTTCCACCGAACTGCTGATAGATCGTTCCCACGTCGGCGCACCGCAGGTCAGCGGGGTTAGCGAGGTCAGCGAGGTCAGCACGCATACCTCACGCTCAACGTCTGAATGGTTTGACACCACCTTCGTCTACGACGATTCCTCGGAGCCCGATACTCTTTCCTTCTCATTGAGAAGTACCGAGAGAAGAAACGGCTCGCTTGGCATGTGGCAAGCAAGTTTTGACACGGCGATTCAAAGCGTTTCTTTCTCCGGCATGCGCGACGTGCGCGTGGGTGACGTGGCCATCTCTGACCCCGACGCGCGGCATCTCCTCTTTGCGGGACGGTATCGCATGGAGGCGCACGCGGATCACGAACCCTACTGGAAAGTCGACTTTACCTACCCGCTCGGCGACAACGTGGGGGAACTACGCACGGCCGGTCCGCCCTCGTTCGAGGTGGTCGCCAGCGACGAGCTGAAGGATTGGGCCAACGGGGCAGCCCAGGCTTTCATGATGGACTGCCGGACCAGTTTCAGCTCTTCCATGCCTTCCCTCAATCCTGCTGATGTGCAGAAATGCGGTGTCCTGGCACTGCGCTCTGATGCCCCCGCCCTCCCACCTGTTGACCTCATCAGCTTCGAAGTGCATCCGACTTGGTTCGGGTTCTACGTCGACATGGGCGAGACCATCCTCAAAGAGGGCTACCATATCTCGACTGTTTACGTTACCTGTGACATCAGCTTCCCTGATACCTCAGACTCACCCGACGCCTCATGCACGGTGGGCAAACGACGCCGATAGTTCTGACGGCCCCGGCGCCGCGCCGACCTGGGTCCAGCCGCCCCGACCGTGGGCTAGTCGGCATCTGCGGGAGAGTCAGGCCTCGCTCGGGACGAGGGTGATCCCGGTGATCGCTTCGTTGCCGTTCTCGTCGTAGGACATGGTGCCGCTGCCCGTGTATGACTCGGCTGTGCCGGGCGCTGGGTTCGGGACACGCAGCCTCTCAATCGTGAAGGTCGTCGGAGAATCAATGGTCACGCGAATGTCGTAGTACCCGACTTCGTGACGAAGGTCAACCTGCTTGACTCTCGGTGGAGCGTTTGTGGTCGCGTCGGGGCACAGGTGCGATGAGCTTCCCTGCGTGTCGATACACTGCGTGATGAGCTCCACGAGCTCGATCTCTGTTTCCGCTCGCAAGACAGTGCCATCGAAAGTGAAGGGCCTCACCGTCGTGGCGCCGGTACTCGACAGCTCAACGTCGAACCGAGACCGGACTGCGCCGTACTCGTCATCTCGATAGAGCTGCTGAAGCTTGCCAGGCAACGAGCTCAGGCGCGCCTCGCTACTGAATGAGCGCGCGCCGATCTCATACTCCCCCGGGTAGAGGGTCAACGTGAGGGCCCGTCCTTTGACCGGCCACTCCGCCACGGGGTCAAAGGAAGCGATGGTAACGCCGTTGAAAAGAACCTCGGTCGTGGCGGCGGGCAACTCGACCGTCACAGTCTGTGCCATGCTCGTAGCGATCATCCACGGCGCATCCAGGCTCTCACGGCGCGCCACCATCTCGATATGCTCAGGCGTGCCCCTCCCGAAGTTATCAGTACCCGTGACCTCGAAGGTCGCAGTGAGTCTGTCCGGCGAGAGCGTCCCCTCAGACACTGCCAGAGACATATGAGTACCCGCCGAAACCCTGAAATCCTCACCCGCATCGGTGAGCATCCACTCCGGGTCGGTGGAATTGGCGAGGCCATCCATCGCGGCTGCCTCGTCAACGTTTCCCTTTAGGATCGCATCGCAGTAGGCGTTCACCACGCTGGTCGCACCGGCCAGAGCCTGCGCGTCCAGTTCCCGGTTCGCCCGCTCAACGTGCGAGCGCCACGCGAGCACCGAGGCGACCGCGCCGATCACAACAGCAACAGCCACCATCGTTGAGAGCCAGTACCGCTTACGCGCAAAAAATACCGGCGGCGACGCAGACCAACGCAGCCGCGCGCGCACCACACGCGCGTACAGGCGGTGATAAAGCTTCTTCGCCGTCATAACGCCTCTCTCACGTAGGAGCAAAAAACCTGACCGCTCCATATACTATCGAACGACAGCACCCTCAGTAACCCACCACACCACCAAGGCCCAGGAGGGGCGCGACGCCTTCCTCGAGTACCGCGCACCCCGCTGGGAGGACTGCCCCTACTACTACTGAAAGCCTGAGCGGCTGTCAGGTGCTTGCGCCACCGATCGTCCGCTTGCTACCTTTCGATGTTGCACGCCCTGGGAGAATCCATGACACGCACTGAAACAAGAACGAACGACTCGTCGACGGAGCCACCAATGAACAACACACCACAGCGCAAGCGCTGGGTTGCCGCCGCCTCGTGCGTGGGCCTCGTGGCCGCCATCGCAGGAGGGGGATACTGGTCGAACTACGTGTACCTGTCCGACCTGACCGCCTTGGATGCATGGAACCGCTACATGGACCTCGTCAAAGACGGAAAGTACAACGACGCCGTGAGATACTTCCCCGAACTCGTGACCCTTTTCGACGACAAAAACTCGCATGACTTCCTCACGGATGCCGCACACGCGCACGCCCCCTCGAAAGTCACTTTTGAGGGGCGCGCAGTTCCCAACAACTCGACGGAGAACGAGGGCATATGGACGGAGATCGAGGGTACGGTTCGATTCAACGACCGCGCAAGCGACTCCTACTCCTTCAGTTCCTATTTCAAAGAGACCACGAGGAGGAACGGTCAGCTCGGCATGTGGAAGATCGACACCTTTTCGTATGGATCGATGACCACGGTGATCGACACGGACGGCCTGCGCAGCATTCGCGTCGGCGACATCCTGGTCAGCAACCCGCGGGGTTCCTACCTCCTCCTTCCCGGCAGCTACCGCGTGGAAGCCACCCCCAAGAACCCCGACTACTGGACGCTCAACTACGAGCACCCCCTGGCCGATGGGGCAGGGGAAATCCGCACCAACATGTGGACCAGCCCCTTCACAATTGAGCCGAGCGAGAAGCTCACCCAATGGATCCAAACCGAAAGCGAAGCCTTCGCGGCATCTTGCCGCACCGGCACGCCAGACCCCGCGCGACAACGCACCTGCGGAGCCCTCGCATTCTCCACTGAACCACTGGACCTGGTCAACGACCCTCCCTTCATCGGCCCACTGGAGAATACGCGCTTCACCCTCACAGTAGGTACAGGCCCCACCGACCCCAACGCCGGCAAGAAATTCCCCCAAGGGACCTCCTTCGAATGCCGCATCGACTTCGCTTACGACGGTGCAACGCCCACGCTGGAGTGCACTCTGGATAAATGATTCATGACGTGTACACGAACATACGCCAGCACCCAGGGGCCACGCGCCCCTCACGCGAGGTAAACGCGCGCCTCCCACGGCTCGAGGACTGCCGGGACTCCCCGCTCGGCCTCGGGCAGGTCGCGGTTAGAAAGAAGCAGCTCGCCTGCCACCCCACGCGCCGCCTCGCCGAGGGACGCGGGCTGTGAGGAAAGGTTGACGAGGACCGTTGCCACGGCCTCGCCGAGGGTGCGCCGGTAGGCGAAAATAGCGGTCGAGGGGGTCGCGATGCGCTCGTATGCGCCAACCGCGATGACGGGCAGGCCGTGGCGGACGTCCGCAAGCGCGCGATAGTAGGCGTACACGGAAGAGGGATCACCGACCTGGGAGGCGGCGTTGATCTCCCGGTAGTTCGGGGTGACGCCAATCCACGGGTCCCCCTCCGTGAAGCCGGCGTGCTCGCTCGCGTCCCACTGGACGGGCGTGCGCGCGTTGTCGCGCCCGATCGCGCGCATACCTGCCAGGACGGCCTCGGGGCGCTCCCCCGCCGCCACGGCCTCGCGGTAGTAGCGCAGCGCTTCAACATCACGGAAATCGTCGAGGCCATGGAACGCCCCGTTGGTCATGCCGAGCTCCTCGCCCTGGTACACGTAGGGGGTGCCACGCAGCATGTGCAGCGCGGTGGCCAAGGCGGTCGCCGAGGCGTAGCGGTGCGATTCGTCGCCGAAACGGCTGACGGCGCGCGGCTGGTCATGATTATCCAGGTAGAGGCTATTCCACCCGACCTCGCCCTGCGCTTCCTGCCAGGCGCTCAGGCAGTCGGCGAGCTCGCCGGGGCGCAGCGGGCGCGGGTGGAACTTCCCCGCTTCGAGGCCGAGGTCGACGTGGTCGAATTGGAACACCATGTCGAGCTCGCGCCGGGCCGGGTCCGTGAACAGCAGGACGTTGTCGCGGCGCACGCCCGGAGTTTCGCCGACCGTCATAGTGCCGGCGCGGCCGTCGAACACCTCGCGGCGCATCTCGGCCAGGTATTCGTGCAGGTGCGGGCCTTCGGAAAAGTGCGGGTAACCCTCGCCCCACGCGCGCCCCGGATAGACGACGCCGTCAGGCAGGCCCGGATCCTTCGAGATCAGGTTGATGACGTCCATACGGAATCCGTCAACGCCGCGGTCGAGCCACCAGTTCATCATCTCGTAGATGGCGGCGCGGACCTCGGGGTTATCCCAGTTCAGGTCGGGCTGCTTCTTGTCGAAAAGATGCAGGTAGTACTGTCCCGTGGCCTCGTCCCACGCCCAGGCCGAGCCGGAGAAGAAGGACCCCCAGTTGTTGGGCTGTGCCCCGGCCTCGCCTCCCACGCACCCGGGGCGAGGGTCACGCCAGATGTACCAGTCGCGCTTCGGGTTATCCCGGGAGGAGCGCGACTCGACGAACCACGGGTTCTCGTCGGAAGAGTGGTTGACGACCAGGTCCATGACGAGGCGCATGCCCCTCTCGTGGACGCCGTCCAGCAGGGCATCGAAGTCCGCGAGCGTCCCGAACATGGGATCGATGTCGTAGTAGTCGGCGATGTCGTAGCCGTTGTCCGCCTGCGGGGAGGTGTAGATCGGCGAGAGCCACAGGACGTCCACGCCCAGGTTCTTCAGGTAGTCCAGTTTCTGTCGGATGCCTTCGAGGTCACCGAAGCCGTCCCCGTTGGAATCCTTGAAGGAGCGCGGGTAGATCTGGTAGACGACGGCGCCCTTCCACCACTCGTCGGGGCCCAGGCCGTTGCCTGCGGGGTTCAGAGCATCGCGAGAGAAGAACATGGAGCACCTGCCGAGAGTCGGGGAACCTACGTATGCAGCCGCTAGCCGCATGTCACTAGCGGCTTACTGTCAGCCATCCGCAGACTACCGCGTCTCAGGGCCCGCACCAAGTTCGCAGGCCGCGCAGCCGCCAGCCGGGCAATTGCAACGACACGCCGACACTAGCGCCCTATGGTGTCCCCATAAATCTCGCACGTAATTCCCGGCGGTCAGTTTTTAACACACCCCACAAACGTTGCAATTCCAACGATGCGATTTCAAGATTCAAAAGGTTTACATGGAAATTACGTGCGACATTGTTGGGAAACCACACCAGGCCACCACAACGAACTCCTTCACCACGATCCGTCGCACCCACCACGAGAACCTAGACGCAACCACCACCAAACAGCGGGCGGGCCGGAACCTCTCGGTTCCGGCCCGCCCCCGATGCTCGAGCATGGGCTATCAGTAGTGAACGACCACCGTGTCGCCCATGTCGGTCCAGTCATAGATGAACTTCGCGGCATCAACGGGCATATTCACGCAGCCGTGGGAGCCGCCATAGCCGCTCCACCCGAAGGAGGAACGCCAGGGGGCGCCGTGCATCGCGTAGGAGCCGGTGAAGTAGGTGACCCACGGGACACCTTCGGTCTCGTACTTGCTACCGTCGGCGTTCTCGCCGCGCATGGTCTGCACGTCGTACTTGAGATAGACGTGGAACGTGCCAGTGACGGTGGGCGTGTCGGGGGCGCCGGGCACCATGTAGAACGGACCGCCCGCAACCTTGCCGCCAACATAGGCGGTGACGGAGGCGTCAGAAAGGTTGATGTCGACCCACTTCTCGCCCTCGGCGGCCTGATAGACCAGGTTTTCGGTGCCTTCGGCAACCTGCTTGGTCTCGGAGCCGGGCTCGACGTCGTCGTAGTGGAAGAGGCCCTCATAGGGGGTGCCGTCGCTCATCGCGGCGACGACGCCCTTCGTGATCTCTTCGGTGTTGTTGGTCTTCAGGCCCTTCTTGCCTTCGCGGGCGGTGGTCAGCACGTTGCCGGAGGAGTCCACGTTTTCGACGCGGTTTTCGGGCTTGACGTCGGTGGTGGCCGCCAGGGCGTTGACCCAGTCGGCGACCTTGACGGTGCTGATGCTGGGCTCGTCGAGGCTCCCGTCGTCCTTGGTGAGGAATTCGAACCACTGGACTTTGTCGGAGCGCTCGGCGTAGAAGGTGTCGATGCCGTCGGAGATTTCGATCTCGGTATCGAGCAGGGCGTTGGCCTTGTCGGCGGCGGCCTGTGCGTCCTCGGTGGTGATAGAGGGCTCCATCTGGGAGACGGAGACGTCCTGGCTGACGGAGGTCAGGGTGGCACCGGCCTGTTTGACGGCGGCGGCGACCTCGTCGGGCGCGATGCCGTTGCCGTTCTGCGCGCGCGTGACGGTGAAGGACTCACCGTCGGGCGCAACGATGACCTGCGCGTCCTTCATCTCCGAGGTCAGGGTGGAGTTGACGGTCGCCGCGAGTTTCTTGATGGAGTCGTCGGAGACGGTGGTCACGGGCTCCACGGTGCGCTCGGAGAAGAGGGCACCGACGAAGGCGGGCAGGGAGGTGGATCCCTTCATGGCCTCGTCGGCGGTGGCCTCGGCGTCGACCGTGATACCGGCTTCGTTGAGCGAGGCCGTGGTGGCCTTGCCTTCGACGGTGAGGGTCACGTTCGTGGCGTCGGCGCGCGAGGTGACGGCGGCGATGACCTGGTCGCGGGTCATGCCGTTGACGGCGGTCCCGGCGACGGTGGTGCCGGGCAGCACGCGGCCGGAGTAGTTCGCCGCGTAGACGATGACGGCGCAGACAACAACGAGGACGAGGGCGCACGCCGCGCCGATCGCCCACCTGGTTTTAGTGGAAAGTTTCTTGAGCATCGTCGCCATCCTATAACCTCGAGCAGACTCACGAAAGTAGACGATTGAAATTTCAGCTGAGCAGTATGCCACATAAAAAATGACCACACGATCAAGGATTCACGCGCCAAACGTGATCATTGCCGCGAAGCGGCTCACCACCAGCACGAACGCAAGCCCTTATGCTTGTTATATCCGCGTTTGCTGTCGAACTTGGGAGGCTCACCATGGTTGCGCCGCGAATTCTAGTTGTCCCCGGCGGCACGGCGATCAACGCCGTCGCCCTGGCGAATGCCTCGATCCACAAGCTCGTTGAGCTCTACGAGGAGCGACAGGCCGACCCGAATCACCCGGCGCCGCACACCGTCGTCTTCCTGCGCGACCCCGCCCTGGTCCCCCCGGCCACGCTGCGCGGGTCCGCGGCGACGCCCGAGCAGGCGTTCCCCGAGGAGGACTACCCCGGCCTCGCCGATCGAATCACCAACGATCCGCACTTCCTCGACGGCGTCGACCTCGTCATCGCGACATCGGGTTCCAGCGTCGGCAAGCCTCGACTGGTCGGCCTCTCGACCGACGCCCTCATCGCCTCCGCGAAGGCCACGGAGCTGGCACTGGACGGCCCGGGCCGCTGGATCCTGGCGCTGCCCACGCACCACATCGCCGGCGCGATGGTTCTCCTGCGCGCCGCGGTCGCAGGAACGAACCCGCAGGTCGTGGACACGACGCAGGGCTTCGACCCGGCGGCGCTCCTGCCCGCGATCGCGGGCGTCACCCAAGACCAGATGCCGGGCTACCTCTCACTCGTGCCCACGCAGCTCGTGCAGTGCCTCGATGCGGGCGACCAGGTCATAGACGCCCTGCGTTCCCTGTCGGCGATCCTCGTGGGCGGCGCGGCGATCAGCCAGAACCTGCTCCAACGCGCCCTGGACGAGGGCCTGAAGGTGCGCACCACCTACGGCATGACGGAGACGTCGGGCGGCTGCGTGTACGACGGCGAGCCGATGCCCGGCGTGACAATCCGTGCAGTCGACTGGGACGGGCGCACGCGCCTGGCGTTCAACGGCCCGACCCTGATGACGCGCTACTTGGAAGCGGAGAGCCCCTTCTTCGAGGAGGGCGGCCACCGCTGGCTGGTTTCGGGAGACATGGGCATCATCCGGGCCTCGGGCAAGGTGGAAGTGAGCGGGCGCGCGGACGACGTCATCACCTCGGGCGGCCTGTCGATTGCGCCGGGGCCCCTGCGCCGCGCGGTGCGCTCCTACGAGGGCATTTCGGACGCGTGGATCCTGGGCACTCCCGATGAGAAGTGGGGCCAGATCGTGACGGCGTTGGTCGTCCCGAAGCAGATGCCGTCGGATTCGCTGGAGATGGCGGAGCTCGGCTCGGCGGTCCGCGAGCACGCGGCCGCTCGCATTGGGCGCGCGCAGGCGCCGCGCCGCGTCGTCGCAGTGGAGGAGCTGCCGTACCTGGGCTTCGACAAGATCGACCGCGCCGCCGCCGCACAGTCCGCGAGCGAGGCCTCGGGCACCGAACGGGAGTGGGTGCGCTAGCCCGTTTCCCGGCGGGGGCCTTCCTGCAACTACACTGGTGGCCATGGCTACCGTGACGGATTGGATTGAAGGCGCTCGCCTGCGCACCTTGCCCGCTGCCGCCGCACCCGTGATTGTCGGGTCGGCGGCCGCGCATTACTTGGGCGGGTTTGACGCGGGGCGGGCGTGCTTGGCGCTCGTGGTGGCGCTGGCCCTGCAGGTGGGGGTCAATTATGCGAACGACTATTCGGATGGGATTCGCGGTACGGACGATAACCGTCAGGGGCCGGCGCGTCTGACGGGAGGTGGCCTCGCCAAGCCGAGGACCGTTCTGGGGGCCGCGCTGGGTTGTTTCGCGTTGGCGGGCGTCGCTGGCGTGGCGCTGGTCGCGATCTCGGGCACGTGGTGGCTGATCGCTGCGGGCGCCGCGGCCGTGGTGGCGGCGTGGTTCTACACGGGTGGGAAGCACCCGTACGCGTACATGGGCATCGGCCTGTCCGAGCTGATGGTCTTCGTGTTTTTCGGCTTGCTGGCGTGCGTGGGCACGTCGTGGACGCAGGTGCAGTCGGCGCCGTGGTGGCTGTGGGTGAGCGCGTCGGCGCTGGGGCTGCTGTCGGTGGCCCTGCTGATGGCGAATAATATTCGCGATATTCCAACGGATCGCGCGTCCGGCAAGATGACGGCTGCGGTGCGTCTCGGGGATCGGGCGTCGCGCTGGGTGTTTGCGGCGTGCGTGTGGGTTCCGGTCGCGCTGATCGCGGTTGTGGGCGTGGCCATTGGGTTGCACCCGCTGGCGACGTGCGCGCTGGGCGTGGGCGCGGCCGGATGGGCGGCGGGCGTGAGTCTGCCGGTGTTGACGGGGGCCTCGGGGCGCGCGCTGATCGCGGTGCTGCGTAATACGGGGTTCTCGACGCTGGCGTGGGCGCTTCTCGCGGCGCTGGCGCTGGTCCTGTCGTAGGGACGAGGCAGGACGAGGCCTGGGCGGGGTGCGCTGGGCGCGGCGCACGCCCGGGGCGGGCTGCGTGAGGCCCGAACGACGCGCGGCGGCCTCGCGCTCACAGCCTGCGTCGGGCGACCTCGCGCTCACAGACTGCGAACGGCCTCGCCGTCGGCTATCCGCGCACGGCCCCGCGCCCGGGGAGCCGCTCAGCGGCCGAGGCGGTAGAGGTATTCGTGCGCCCAGTCCCCGGCGATGCCGGTGGCGGCCGCGCCGACGCACACGAGGGCGACGGCGTGGAAGGAACCGGTGGCGAGCCAGGGGGTGAAGACGCCGATGCCGATGGCGGCGCTGCCCTGCATGGCCAGGTCGTTCATGGCGACGGCGCGGCCGTTTTGCCCGGGGGCGACGGTGGCGAAGACGGTGTCGTAGATGGGGGTGAAGAGGGCTCCGAAGCCGGCGTAGATGAGGCACATGGAGGCGGTGATGACCCAGGGCCCGGCGCTCATGCACAGGGCGAGCAGCGCGGTCCCGGCGAGGATCAGTCCGACGCAGCCGCGCACGGTGGCGCCGCGGCCGATGCGGGCCATGACGGCGCCGGAGCTCATGGCGGTGGTCAGGGCGACGCAGTAGGCGGGCAGGAGTCGCACGGAGACCTGCGCGGGGGTGATCGCGTAGTAGGCGGCGCCGATGCCGTTCATGAGGGGCGCGACGGTGAAGTTCATGCAGTAGACGATGACGATGAGGCTGACGGAGCGCGCCCAGGGGACGTTGGTGAAGAAGGAGCGGGTGATGAAGGGCGCGCGGGCGCGGCCGATGTAGCGCCAGAAGGCGGCGGCGCCGAGGATGAGGCCGCCGATGAGCCACCAGCAGGGGTTGGAGGCGGCCAGTGTGAGCAGGAGTGCCAGGGCGGAGAAGATCGCGAGGCCGACGACGTCAACGCGCCCGGTGTGGGCGCGGGCGGGAACGCGCCGTCCCATGATGGGCACGAAGGCGAGGCCGCCGAGGGGGATGAGGAGGAGGAGCGCCCAGTTGGCGTCGGCGAGGAGGCCCCCGGAGAGCATACCGATGGCGGTTCCTCCTTGGAAGGCGGCGCACATGAGGCCGACGTAGAGGCTGCGGCGCTTGGGGTCGGCGATGCCGGTGGCGAGGATCATGTAGGCGGAGGCGGCGGCCTGGTAGCCTAGGGTTTGGAGCGCCCGGGCGATGATGATGCCGGTCAGGGAGGAGGAGAAGGCGAATCCGAGGAGGGAGCCCGCGACGATGAGGGCGACGCCGACGTCGACGATGCGGCGCAGGGGGATGAAGTCGCCGAGGGTGCCGTACAGGAAGCATGCGACGCCGAGGACGATGCCGGGGATGGCGGTGATGAGGCCGGAGGCGTCGCCGGCGCCGATATCGGCGGCGACGCGCAGGTAGACGAGGTTGAAGCCCTGGAGGGAGACGGTGCCGAGCGCGTAGATGCCCAGGAGGGACAGGAGGACGCTCGCGGGGCTGGCCGCGCGTTCCTTGTTGGGTGCGGCCGTGCGCGTGGAGGCCGAGGCCGTGGCCCCCGCCTGGATGACCTGGGAGGGGATGGTGTCGACGCGGCAGGAGGGGGCTGCCGGGCGTGTGGAGACGAGGAATCGGAGTGTGCGCACGGCCGATAGTTCACCATAAAGCGTCACTTTAGTAGTATTGCAGGAAACTGGCTGACGAATTAAGTTGCACTTAATCCTTGAAAACTCGCCGAACGTCGCACCCCGATAGTTGTCAACGAAGCCTGTGACATGGCACAATGAAGCATCCATCACATAGGAGAGTCCATGGCACGCGTCATCGTTGTCGGTTCCATCAATCAGGACGTGACGGTCACCGTCGACCGTTTCCCAACCCCCGGAGAGACCCTCTCCAGCTCATCCCTGACCTACGGCCTCGGCGGAAAGGGAGCCAACCAGGCGGCCGCGGCCGCCCGCTCCGGCATCCCCACCCTCTTCGTCGGGGCGGTGGGCACCGACCTGGCGGGCCACAGCCTGCGCACGCATCTCGCGGCCCACGGCGTGGGCGTCACCCACCTGCGCGAGGTCGACTCCCCGTCGGGAACCGCGCTCATCACGGTTGCCGCCAGCGGGGAGAACACGATCATCCTGGACGCGGGCGCGAACCGCGCGTCATCGATCGCCCACGCCAAGGCCTCGTTGTTCCCCGCCCCCTCCGACATCGTCGTCCTCCAGGCCGAGATTCCCCCTGCGGCCAACGCGGCGGCCATCGAGTGGGCTCATTCCTTTGGCGCGCGGGTCCTGCTCAACCTGGCGCCCGCGCGCGCAACCGACCCGGCAACGCTGTCGCGCGTCGACATCCTGGTGGTCAACGAGACGGAGGCCGGGCTGACGCTGGGCATGCCGGCGCCGGCGACGCCGACCGAGGCGATCGGCGTGGCACGGGCGCTACGAGGCATGGGTCCGCGCCACGTCGTCGTGACGCTGGGCGCGCAGGGCGCGGCGTGGGCATCGGGGGCCGAGGCCCGCCACAGCCCCGCGATCACGCTCGGTGAGGCCGTGGACACCACGGGGGCAGGGGACGCGTGCGTGGGGGCGCTGGCTGCGGCGCTGACGCTCGGCAAGCCCTTCGACGAGGCCGTGGCGGACGGCATGCGGGCGGGGGCCGCGGCGGTCCTCGCGCCGGGGGCGGCCGCCTCCTACGCGAACCTGCCCAGGATCACGCGCAACTGATCGAGGATTGCCCCGGGAGTGAACGCGAGCGCGTGAGGCACCCCACGCCCGTAGACTAGGGGCATGGCCAGGATCCTCTTCTTCGTCGCAATGCTCGCGCTCACCATCTACGCGGCCGCGGACTGGCACCGCACGCCCGAAGATGAGATGCCCGGCAAGCTCCCCAAGCCGATCTGGCTGCTCATCATCCTCTTCACGGCGACGATCGCGGCGATCGGCCCGATCGTATGGCTCGTGCTGCGCTGGGTGTCGCGCGCGGAAAAGACGCAGCAGGCGCGCCCTCACACCCCCTCCCGCCCCTCGGCGCCGGACGACGACCCCGAGTTCCTCTTCCGCCTCGAGCGCGACATTCAGCGCAAGCGCCGCGAGGAGGAGCGACGCAAGCGCGAGCGGGGCGAGGACGCCTCAGACGGGGACGCGACCGGGTCCGACAGCTAACGGCGCAGGTCGGCGGCAGAGTCGCCCGGCGTCATGTCCTTCGCCAGGGCGACCAGGTCCGCGGCGGGCTCCGCGTAGGAGGTCCCCACGAGCGTGGCACCCGAGAAGATGAAGGACGTGATGGAGGCCAGCGAGCAGTGCCGCGACTTGGGCGAGTGCGCCAGCGGCTGGCCGTTCACGAAGCGCGTCAGCGTCACGATCGGGTTCTGATGGGACACGACCAGCGCCTCGCGCCCCCGAGCCTCGCGCAGCGCCGAGGACAGGGCCGCGCTCATGCGGGATGCGACGTCGCGGTAGGGTTCGCCCCACGAGGGACGCAGTGGGTTGCAGTAGTACTTGTAGTACTTGGGGTTGGCCAGCATCGCGCGATGAGAGTTGACCGGGAGCCCCTCGAACACGTTGTCGGATTCGATGAGGTGGGGATCCGAGGCGATGCTCAGCCCGTAGGCCGCTGCGGTCGGCGCCGCCGTCAGCTGTGCGCGCAGCAGCGGCGAGGAGATGACGCGAGCGATATCCGCACCCGATTCCACCAGGTACTGTGCGGCGCGCGCGGCCATCTGATGCCCGAGCTCCGTCAGCCCAAAACCGGGAAGCCTGCCGTACAAGACGCCGTCGGGGTTGGCCACTTCGCCGTGGCGCATGACGTGAATGATGGTGCGGTCCATAAGCCACAAGTATAGGGGCCTGGGCACACGAGAGGCCCGACCAGATGGCCGGGCCTCCACTCGCTCACTTCTTGTTGCGACGCTGGTGACGCGTCTTACGCAGGAGCTTGCGGTGCTTCTTCTTCGCCATGCGCTTACGGCGCTTCTTGATGACGGAGCCCATGGGGTTCCTCCCTCGTAGTGTGGGCGGCAGAGGTACTACCGCTGGTTGATGATGGGTGCCCGGAGCGGGCACATCGTGCCTATACTACCCGCCAATGACGCGAGCCTGGCCACCGGAGTGATCCGCCATACCGGCCTGGATCATCTGGGCGACCGCGGCCTCGGGGACTCGGAAGCTCTTTCCGACGCGGATCGCGGGCATTTCGCCACTGTGAATCAACCGGTACACAGTCATCTTAGAGACGCGCATGATGTCCGCCACTTCCGTGACAGTCATAAAGCGCGGCGCCGACTGCTGTTCCATTAATGACTCCCAGTATGCTCGCGAGGCGCGCTAAACCCGTTCGTTCACCGCTTACGTAGCCTCACGAAATATACTACTGCCCAACCGCATGGAAACTGCAACTTTATCCAGTTTTGTTGCAGAGTCGTTAAGGAGCATCGATGGGACGGGCACGCAAGGGGCGCACGCCGCGAGCAGGAAAGCCTCGCCTGCGCACTGAGTCCGGCGCGACGAGGTCTTTGATCCGCGGGCGCGCCACGGCCTCGTCCCACGCGATTTCAGCGGAGGCCCTGACCCCTCAGCCCTCCCCCATCGTGCGGCAGGTCCCGGGTGGTCCGAGCGGGCCTCACCCCCAGGTCCCCAGCTCGCGCGCCCAGCGCGTGCGCGCGTGGCTGTCGCGCCAGGCCCGTTATTCGCCGGCGCGCCTGGCTCTGAGTACCTTCGCGCTCATCATCGGGGTCATCACCCTCCTGCTCATGCTGCCCATCGCGTCCGCAACCGACACGTCCGCGCCTTTCGTCGACGTGCTCTTCACGGCCGTCTCCGCCGTTTGCGTGACAGGTCTCACCACCGTCGATACTGCCACCTACTGGTCGCCTTTCGGGCAGGCCGTCATCGCGGCGGGCATCGTCGTCGGCGGCCTGGGCGTCATGACGCTCGCCTCGATCCTCGCCTTCGCCGTGTCCCGCCACCTGGGCCTGACCCAGCGCATGCTCGCCACGCAGGAAACCGGGACCGGCGCCATGGGGCAGATCTCCACCCTCCTCAAGGCCGTCATCGCGACCTCCCTGACGATGCAGGCACTCCTGGCCATGATGTTCCTGCCCCGCTTCCTCGCGATGGGCATCGATCCCGCGGGCGCGGTATGGGACGCCGTTTTCATGGCTATCTCCGTGTTCAACAACGCTGGCTTCGTGATCTTGCCCGAGGGTCTCGCCCCGCACGTCACGGACTGGTGGATGCTGATCCCCATCATCTTGGGTACGACCGTGGGCGCGATCGGCTTCCCCGTCATCATGGACGTCGCGAAGAATCTGCGCAGCCCGCGCCGCTGGCGCCTGCACACGAAGCTGACGCTGGCCACCTACCTGATCTTGGCGTTCGTCGGCGCCCTCGCCCTGGCGCTCACCGAGTGGCATAACCCGGCGACGCTGGGTTCCATTGACACCCCGTCGAAGATCCTCAACGCCATGCTGGCGGGCGTGAATTCGCGGTCCTCGGGCCTGTCTGCCTTGGACGTGGGGGCGATGCAGTCGCAGACCCACTTCGTGCAGGACATCCTCATGATGATCGGCGGCGGCTCTGCATCCACGGCGGGTGGCGTGAAGGTGACGACCTTCGCGGTGCTGGTCCTGGCCGTCATCGCCGAGGCCCGAGGCGACCGCGACATCGAGACCTTCGGCCGGCGTATCCCCACCTCGACCGTGCGCCTGGCGGTCGCCGTCTCCCTCCTGGGTCTGGCCATGGTCGCGATCTCCGTCGTCCTCCTGCTGTCGATGACAGATCATTCGCTGGACGTCATTCTGTTCGAGACTGTGTCCGCGTTCGCCACGGTGGGCCTGTCCACGGGCGTCACACCCACTCTGCCCGTGGGAGCGAAGTACGTGCTCATCGCCCTCATGTTCGCCGGGCGCACGGGCTCGATGACGGTGGCCGCCGCCCTGGCCCTGCGCGAGCGTTCCCGCGTCATTCGCATGCCCGAGGAGCAGCCGATCATCGGCTAAATGCCGCCGCCCAGTCCGGGCGCCTCCCCTCGCGCGCGGCGCGCGCGGGGCGCGCGAGAGCGGCGACGAGTGCGTCGTTCCCCGTCTTTTCTGAGGTTGATGCGCCGCCCTTTTGCCGTCTGGTAGGCTTGTCGTGTTCCTACTGTATTCGTGGACGAGGGAGAGCATCGTGGCTGAAGACCTTGAGGTGAGTAAAGAGAAGTGGCAGCGCTGGATTAGGGAGCTGACCGAGGGCGATGAGTGCGTCATCAACAAACTCAAGAAGGCGGCCGATCTCTGTGACGAGCTCAGTCGGAGGCAGACGGAGGCGAAGTGGGGCAGGGAGGAGGGTCCGGTCGCGTTCCAGAGGGTCTACGCCAGCTACTGGCAGCAGGAGAAGACCGCCCTGGAAGGAATGATCGAAAACGTCGACAAGTTCGCGAAAGCTGTCAAAAAGGCGTTGAGTAATCTTGAGGCGGGGGATGAGAACGCGGCCACGAAACTGAACCAGGAGGTGGCCGGGATCCCGTCGATGTACATATCGGAGGAGAAGCGGCGCCTGTTGGATTCGGAATTTGGGGCCCTGCCCATCCCCCCGGACCTGTTCTACTAGGACCCCGGGGCCGGTCAATCATTCCATGAACGGGAGGACAGTAATGGCAGTGGTGACGAGGCGCCTGGGCGCGTGGGTGGCGTGCGCACTGGTGGCGGTGGCGTGCCTGTGCGTGGGGGGCGCCCCCGCGCGGGCGGATGATACGCCGGTGCGGATCGCCAGCGCGACGCCGACCGCGCCCGAGCCGGGCACCCTCATGCCCGGCAACGAAATCTGGATGAGCATTAGCATCCGGTACGGGCTGGACGGGTCCGGCACCGACATGCTCGACACCGTTGAGGTGAGGATCATGCTGTCCCTCGGAGAACTAGGTCAGCATTTTCAGGTGGAGGATTGTCAGGCTATCGCTGACACGTTCTGGTCGGGTTCTCACCCCGATTTCAAGTCGAAAGCTTCCTTCTCCCCAATTAGCTGCAGCCTAGAAGCGACGTATTATCGGGAGGCGCGTCACGCCTTCTATTCCATGGATGAGTCCGGTCATCTCCAGCTGCGCGCCCCGATGGAATACTTCCAGCAGATGGCCGACAGCTTCGAAAAGGGGACCATCACGGAGCTTAGCTATTATGCGCCTTCGATGGTTAACGGTCACTGCAATTTTGAGACGAGCTACTCAGTCATTGACGAGCCGCTCGTGGGCAACTCGCACAGTAACGGCTGTGTCTGGCAAAGCGACCAGGGGACCGTCATTCCCATCACGGATGAGCCGCTCCTCGAAGGCGACGCCGACGAATCCTTCACCACGTATAAGCAAGGCACGGTGGGGGCGTTCACGGACCTGGTCGCACCAGTCAACCCCTTCACCCTGCCCACTCCAGAACCCACGACCGACCCTTCCACCGGCGCCTCGGCCGCCGCGTCGGGAGACCGGTCCGAGCCGGGCAGGTCCTCCTCGACGGGCCTGCTCATCGGTATCGGCGCCGCCATCGCCACCCTCCTCCTGGTCGGCACCGCCGCCCTGGTGGTGGCCCTGCGCCGCAGACACTAGCCACACGCCGAACACCACGCCACCGCCGGCGATCAAGTACGCGAACCGAGAGGCACCCCATGACAACGCAGACAACAACCCGAGGCCGGGTGGCCCGGTGGGCGGCGTGCGCCCTGGTGGCGGTGGCGTGCCTGTGCGTGGGGAGTGTCCCCGCGCGGGCAGATGATACGCCGGTGCGGATCGCCAGCGCGACGCCGACCGCGCCCGAGCCGGGCACCCTCATGCCCGGCAACGAAATCAAGATGAACATCAGCATCCGGTACGGGCTGGACGGGTCGGGCACCGACACGCTCGACACCGTTGAGGTGACGATTAGGCTGTCCCCCTGGGGGCTGGATAATGATTTTCAGGTGGAGGATTGCCAGGCTATCGCCGACACGTTCTGGTCGGGTTCTCACCCCGATTTCAAGTCGAAAGCTTCCCTCTCCCCAGTTAGCTGTGACCTAGAAGCGACGTATTATCGGGAGGCGCGTCACGCCTTCTATTCCATGGACGAGTCCGGTCACCTCCAGCTGCGCGCCCCCATGGAATACTTCCAGCAGATGGCCGACAGCTTCGAAAAGGGGACCATCACGGAGCTTAGCTATTATGCGCCTTCTATGGTTAACGGTCAGTGCAATTTTGAGACGAGCTACTCAGTCATTGACGAGCCGCTCGTGGCCAACGCACACAGTAACGGCTGTGTCTGGCAATCCAGGCAGGGGACCGTCATTCCCATCACGGATGAGCCGCTCCTCGAAGGCGACGCCGACGAATTCTTCACCACGTACAAGGAGGGCACGGTGGGGGCGTTCACGGACCTGGTCGCACCAGTCAACCCCTTCACCCTGCCCACTCCAGAACCCACGACCCCACCAGCCGCAGGCTCCTCGACCGCAGGGGACTCCACTGACGGGCAGAGCGACTCCACGGGCCTACTCATCGGCATCGGCGCCGCCATCGCCGCCCTCCTCCTGGTGGGCGCCGGGGCCCTGGTGGTGGCCCTGCGCCGCAGACACTAACCAACACAGGGACGCTTCCTCACGTCGCTGTACACGCCCGAGGAGGCAGCAGGACCCATCTCACCACCGCGATGCGTCTTCGACGCTCGTTGCGCGCAAACACGCCGATATCACATCCGCGCGCACACGCAAACACCGAGGGCCGCACCCAACCGGGTGCGGCCCTCACTGTGGATTCTCAGGCGACGACAGGCTCACCAGTCCTCGCCCGAATCACGTGAGAGAGGCTTGAGCTGATCGGCGCTGCCAGCAGCACCACCGACCAGGCCCGTCGACTGCTCCTCGATGCCGTCAATGCGTACCACATCGTAATTGCGACGCTGCGTCTCCTTCTTCTTCTCGCCACGACCGGCAGAAGAACCCCCGCCCAGCACGCCACGACCACCAGCACCACCGCGACCGGCAGCACCGCCACGACCACCGGCACCAGCACCGCCGCGGCCAGCGACACCAGCGCCGCCACGGCCAGAACCCGCACCGGCCTCGCGACCAACGACACCGGAGACGCCACCGCGACCAGCAGTGCCAGCACCACCGCGACCGGCAACACCAGCACCACCGCGGCCAGCAGCACCGCCGCGACCAGCGACACCAGCACCACCGCGGCCAGCGACACCAGCACCGCCACGAGCAGAACCCGCGCCGCCCTCGCGACCAAGGGCACCGGAGACACCACCGCGGCCAGCAGCACCAGCACCGCCACGGCCAGCAGCACCAGCACCGCCACGAGCAGAGCCCGCGCCGCCCTCGCGGCCAAGGACACCGGAGACACCACCGCGGCCAGCAGCACCGCCGCGACCGGCGACACCAGCACCACCGCGACCGGCGACACCAGCACCACCGCGACCGGCGACACCAGCACCGCCACGACCTGCCACGCCAGCGCTACGAGCACCGGACTGACCGCCGGTACCCACCACGCCGCCGCGACCCACGGCACCAACGCCGCCGCGACCCACGGCACCAGCGCCGCCGCCGGACAACGACGGGGAACGCAGCACACCACCGGCGGGAGCGGACGGACGCAGCGCAGCACCAGGCGTCATTCCGGCAATGCCGCCGTAACCGCCACCACGACCGAGGAAGCCACCGGCCGCACCCGCAGCCGACCCGGCGACGAGCGTACCGCCCACGATACGAGCCGCCCCGCCGCTCGACGGCGGCACAGCACGCCAAGCGGGGTCATCAATATTGAGCACATCGGCCGGCATATGGCCGCCAACCGGCCCGTTGGGCGTCATGCGCGCATTAATCGGAGTCCTGGCCAGATCGATGTGTGACAGATCATCCGGATCCGTAATCGGATTGGAGATACTACCCAGCTCGTCACCCGAGGGACGCACCCACCCACTCAGGCCAGAACCGCCACCGGTCAGACCCGACACTCCGCCAGTCACAACGTTGCCAGCGCCACCCCCACCCGGGCGCGGAGTGGGATCCACGGGCCGCCTGGGCTTAGGCGGAACCGGCGGAACCGGCCCGGGCTTATCGTCATCATCGGGATTTGGCACAGGCGGGTCAGGAATGGACGTCTGAATGTTAGACGCGTGCTCATTACCAACGGAATTGAGCTGGTCTAGGATCGCCTTCGCTGCCTGTTCTCGTTCCTCATTCTTAACCTTCTCAAGAGCTGAGATGTAGGCCCGCCCCGTCGCCTCGACTGCGCCGCCGAACATTCCTCTCATGTCGACCGGAATCGTCACAAGCTCACTGGAATGGCGCAGGCTTTCGAGCAGGGGCTCAATCAACGTTGGGCTCAGGGAAGCGCCCTGCTGAACGAGATCGGCCATCTTGATACGCAGCGTCTCGTGGTGCGCTTTCGAGCTCCTAATCGTTTCCAAGTGTCGCTTCGACTCCACACCGAAGCTAGCCATCCACCCGTCGGCACCTTCCTTGGTCTGCGACTGGCCGACACTCTTGTCTCGTTGAAACTCCTCAGACGTCCCCTTAGCTTCATCCACAGAGGTGTGAACATCCGAGGACATCGTTCTTTCCTCGGTATCCTGCGAGCCTTCGGGCTTCACACTCAGCTGAAGAAGTTCTTTAACGCGATCGTAATTGTCCGTTGATAACACGATACAACCTCACATACAGTCAATAACGCTCGTATACGAGCGTGGGAACCGCACGCGGTGCGTGCAGCTCCCACCAGACAACCACCGCGGGGAGGGGACACGCCCCTCCCCGCAGCGATCACACACTCACTCAGCCACCAAAAGCAGCAGCGTTACGCGAATCCGTGGCCTCAGCAGACTGACGAGCCTCAGACACAGCAGCCGACACACTCTGCAGGATCTCCACGATCCCGTTCATGCCATCAGTCCACTTCGCCTTAGACACCTCATACGCCTGCTTCGCCTGACCATCCCAGGACGACTGCAGCTGACGCAGCTGCGAATCCATATCCTCAAGCTTGCCATTGAGCGAGTTCACACCCGCACCCATATCAGCAACAGCCTGCTCAATCTGACCGTAGTTGTACAGAATATCAGACATGATAAAAAACCTTCCCTACTCTCAATCAGCCAAGCATCGACTGGAACTTGTTCATCACAGCGGCCTGCGCGTCTTCGTTCGCCTTCGACTTCGCATCCGCCGAACGCATCGCAGCATGCAGCTCCGTGAGCGCCTCAGTCACCTTACGAGCCTCAGCATCCCACTGAGACATCACCTTCTGGAACGCCGACGCAGCCTCACCCTGCCACGCAGAGCCAATACCAGCCAGCTTCGACTGCAGCGAGCTCAGCTCAGACTGAATCTGCCCCTGTGCGTCCTCAATAGTCTGCGCGCCCTTAAGCAGCGCACCCTCTAGAGCCTTCTGATCGGTCATATTTCCTCCCAGATCATCGATGGGAGAACGCCCCCACAACGGGAACGCCCTACTTGCAACGTCAGTCTAACCACACAACCCACCAAAAGTCTAACCTTTTGGCACATTTCCCCTCAGATATCCCACAGCGCTTCGCAATACCGACGCCCACTGACACGAACAAGCCTCTTATTCATCAGCATCTATCGCCACCGCACCGGGCCCACGCCGACAGGTGAGACGCCCACGCCTCACCCTCACACCGTTCGCGCGCAGCACCACGGGAGGGAACAATGGAGGCATGACAGAAGAACGTGAGTCAAAAGACCTCCAGTCGGGCACACTCGTCATCGGACTGGGCCGCTTCGGGTCCGCCGTCGCGGTCACACAGGACCAGCTCGGCTACGAGATCCTGGCCGTCGAAAAGAACCCCGCGCGCGTGCAAGCCTTCGCGGGTCGCTTCCCCCTGGTCGAAGCTGACGCCACCTCCAAGGACGCGCTCGAGCAGCTGGGCGCGCGCGAATTCCGCAGCGCCGTCGTCGGCGTAGGCTCCTCCCTCGAGGCCGCCGTGCTCATCACCGCCAACCTCGTCGACATGGGCATCTCCTCCATCTGGGTCAAGGCAACCTCCTCCCAGCACGGGCGCATCCTGCGCCGCGTCGGCGCCCACCACGTCGTCTACCCCGACCTGGACGCGGGAAAACGCACCGCGCACCTCGTCGGCGGACGCATGGTCGACTACATCGAGATGGAAAAAGACGGTTTTTCCATCATGAAGCTTCGCCCACCCAAAGAAGTGCACGGCTTCTCGCTGGAGGAACTGGACCTGCGCGGCCGCTACGGCGTCAACGTCCTGGCCATTCGCCGCCCCAAGCAGCGGTTCGAATACGCGAACGCCTCGACGCGCATCAACGCGGACGACGAAATCATCGTCTCCGGCGACTCGCACCTGTTGGAGTACTTCGCCAACAGGCCCTGACGCGCCCCACGCCCATGCCCGACTCCCCCACCCGGCCACGGCCTCGTGACCAGGACCGGTCCCTGACCGAAATCCCCCACGCGCCCACCCGCTACGTCCAACTCCTGACGCCGCGCCGCGCCCGCGCCTACCTGACCAACGCGACGGAAGGCGGATTCTGCAGAGCCTACGCCCAAGGATTCTTCCTCCCGGTAGACGCCCTCCCGCGCCGCCCCACCGCGTCCGCGATCCTCCAGCTCATGGACCTGGGCTGGCTCTGCGAGTCCGGCACCCTCGCCTCCTTCACGGGCCCGTCCCCCAACGCGCAGGGCCTCCCCCCGGCTACGGACGCACCCTGGGACGAGGAGGGCCCATCGTGCGTCTATCTCCTGCACTTCGACGTCCTGCCCGACATCGAGGCCACCCTCACCCGACAGGACCCGCCCGGCGCCGCCTCGGCCCCCTGGTGGCACTCGAGCGAACCCATGACCCTCCTGCCCGGCGCCCGCATCGAAGCCGTCGACGAAGAGGGAAACTCGCGCGTCCTCGCGCACTGGAACGCGGAGACGAACGGGCTGTGGCACTGGGGAGGACTCGGCAACCCGGGCGACTTCTCGACGCTCGCGACGATCTTCCAACGCACCTTTGCACGAGGCCATGGCTGGGTTCCCGTCCGACCAATCGATCTGGGGTTGTGCGCAAGTTGTTGACGGTTTGTTTATGCGGCTTTTGTCCAGGCCGCTTGGTGTAGTTCGTATTCGATGGGGGATTTGCCGCCGAGGCTGGTGTGGATGCGGCGGCGGTTGTAGAAGTCTTCGATCCAGGTGGCGACCCCGGTGTAGACCTGGTCGCGGGTGGTGAAGGTACGCCGGTAGTAGTACTCGGTTTTGAGGGTGGCCCAAAAGGATTCGGCCATGGCGTTATCCCAGCACACTCCGGCCCGCCCCATCGACACTCTTCCTTTCACGGCGCGCATGTAGGCTGCCAGCTTCTCGGAGGTGAACTGTGTTCCCCGATCAGCGTGGAGCACGACCCCAGTGGGGAAGCCGCCACGGGTGGTGGCGGCCATGTCGAGCGCGGTGATGACCAGGTCGGTGCTTTGCTGCTCACCCATGGCGTATCCCAGGACTCTACGCGAGTGCGCATCACGCACGGCGCACAGGTAGACCCAGCCTTGGGCGCACCGCAGGTAGGTCAAATCCGTGATCCACACCCGGTCCAGGGCGCCTTGATCCCACTGGCGGGCGCAGTGATCCTCATGGGCCACAGGTCCGCGCCCGCCGCGCTTGGCCGGGCGTGGGTGCGTGTTCAGGCCTGTCAGGCCCTGGCGGCGCATCGACGCGGCGACCGCACGCACCCCCACATCCACGCCCGCGCGCGCCAGAGCATGGCGGATGCGAGGAGCCCCATAGGTGCCACCCGACACCTCGTGTTCCCAGGCCACCGCCTCATCCAAACGCCGACGCGCCGATGCGCGCTTGCCCCGCTGGGGTGCACGGTTTTTCCACGCGTAATAGCCCGCGCGCGTGACCCCTAGAACGCTGGCCATCAAGGTAATCGAGTAGGAAGCCTTCTGCGCGTCCATCAGTTCAAAGCGCTGGTGTTTTGGTGCCGAGACGCGAAGAAGGCGCTGGCTTTTCCCAAGAACTCGTTCTCCTTCTCCAGCTCGCGCACCCTCCGGCGCAATGCCGTGATCTCAGCTTCCAGCTCGCGTGGATCTGGACGACCCTCACGCACGGCTTGACGCCGCTCGCGCTCGAGTTTGACCCACCGGCCCACCACCGATTCACCCAGCCCTAAATCCCGGGCCACAGACGCGATCGAAGACCCCGTATCCAACACCAGGCTCGCAACATCACGACGATACTCCGGCGTAAAACGACGACGAGTTCCCATAACAGGCACCTCACTCTCCGCAGGCACACACACCCGCTTAACGAAGTGTCAACAACACAAGCCTAACCCCAATCGGCGCCGCGCCCTGGCCGACGCGACGGACCGCCGCGCGCTGCGCTGCATGCTCGGGTCCGCGCTCTCCCAGTCCGGCGTGACGGTCAACGCGTGGGGCGTCGTCGATCTGGCGACAACCGACACCCTCGTGTGCACGACGCACGTCCTCCACTGGGGCCTCACCGGCGTCCTGACCGGCCTGCACCCCGACACGAACGGTGAGACGATGGCGTCGATGAGCGCCCACGTGCCCTGGAGCCCAGCCGTCGAAGAAGCCGGCATGTGGGGCGACGAGATGGGCGGATTCCACGCCGACATTCCGGCCTCGGAGGCCGGGCCCTACGCCCACGAATCC
This sequence comes from Schaalia sp. HMT-172, assembly GCF_030644365.1. Classification (NCBI taxonomy): domain Bacteria; kingdom Bacillati; phylum Actinomycetota; class Actinomycetes; order Actinomycetales; family Actinomycetaceae; genus Schaalia; species Schaalia sp. HMT-172. The sequence goes on along the minus strand of NZ_CP130058.1, from coordinate 424,325 downwards.
ATGATCGCGCCCGCACGACCAACCCCCGGGCCCCTCGAGGAGCTCCGCCTCCCCTGGGGAGGGAACCGGCAGGAACACTGGCACAAAGACTTCATCGAACTCCCCTCGGGTACGCGCGTCCCCGTCGTCGTCACCGTGCAGGGACGCGTCCACGCCGAGGCGCCCGACCCGCGCGCCGTCGACATCCTCTTCCCCGGACCCGCTTCCTTCGTCCCGGGGCCCGGGCCACACGTGTGGGTGGACGTCACCGACCAGGGCGGCGTCCTCCTCGAAGCCACCACGACGGGCCAGCTCTTCGGATCAGCACGCCTGAGCGCACGCATCGTCGGCGAATCCGAAGACGAGTGGCACTACCACACGCCCTCGCTCCTGCGCCGCGCCGACCCCACGTCGCGCCCACCCCACTGGGGCGCCAAACGACTCATCACCAAAATCCGCGAGCGCCTGACCCCTCGGGATGGTCAGGGCACCGCACCTTGACGTGGAGCCCCCTCCGTCACATATGATGAGGCGTTCTCAACCGGAGGAGAGAGTCGTGCACCTCGCGCGGGACGCAGATGTGGGTGCGGCGCGTTACCGTGGGGGCATGGCGAAAGAGAAGATCACCTACCGTTGCTCCGACTGCGGGTGGACCTCCCCCAAGTGGGTGGGTCAGTGCCGCGAGTGCGGGGCGTGGGGCACGGTCGACCAGGCGGGCCAGGCCTCGGGTGGGCCGCGCGCGTCCGCGACTGTCCCGCGTCGCCCCGCCCTGCCGATCGGCGAGGTGGACGGGGAACGGGCCTCGTCGCGCTCGACGGGCGTGGGCGAGCTGGACAGGGTCCTCGGCGGCGGCATCGTTCCCGGCGCTGTCATTCTCTTGGCGGGCGAGCCCGGCGTCGGTAAGTCGACGCTGCTGCTGGACGTGGCCGCGAAGGCGGCGCGCACGGCGGCGGCCGGTGGGCGCGGACCCGTCCTGTACGTGACGGGCGAGGAGTCGGCGGCGCAGGTGCGCGGGCGCGCGGAACGCATCGGCGCGTTGGAGCCGAACCTGTTGATCGCGGATGAGACGGAGCTCGGCGTCGTCCTCGGGCACGTGCAGCAGGCATCGCCTTCCCTCCTCATCGTCGACTCGGTGCAGACGATCTCCTCCGCCCAGGTCGAGGGCGGGGCGGGCGGCGTCGCCCAGGTGCGCGCGGTCGCCGCTTCCCTCATCCGGGTCGCCAAGGAATCCGACCTGCCGACCCTCCTGGTCGGCCACGTCACCAAGGATGGTGGTATCGCGGGCCCGCGCGTCCTCGAACACCTCGTGGACGTCGTCTGCCAGTTCGAGGGCGACCGCCACTCGCGGCTGCGCCTGCTGCGCGCGGTGAAAAACCGCTACGGCCCCACCGACGAGGTCGGCTGCTTCGAGCTGACGGACTCGGGGATCTATGGCCTGGCCGACCCTTCCGGGCTGTTCCTATCGCGCACGACGCGTGGCGTGCCCGGCACCTGTGCAGCGGTCTCCCTCGAGGGCAGGCGCCCGCTGCCCACCGAGATCCAGTCCCTCGTCGCCCCCTCCTCCGGGGGCTCCCCCCGGCGCACCACGTCGGGCGTCGACCACGCGCGCGTTGCCATGATCCTGGCGGTCCTCCAGGCCCGCATCGGGGCTGACACCTCGGGCGCGGACGTCTACGTGTCCACCGTGGGCGGGGCGCGCACCGTCGAACCCGCCATCGACCTGGCGATGGCCATCTCCATCGTGTCCTCCCTGAAGGGCACTCCCCCGCGCCCCGACCTCGTCGCGGTCGGGGAAATCTCCCTCACCGGCGAGGTCCGGGCCTGCACGGGCACCCAGCGCCGCCTCGCCGAAGCCGCCCGCCTGGGCTTCGCCAGCGCCATCGTCCCAGCCCAGGGCAGCGAGGACCTCGCCGGCGTCGAGGGCATCACCGTGTTCACTGTCTCTGATTTAGCGACGGCGATTCGCGTCGCATTCCCCACGGACTCGCAATAATAGAGACCGAACCTACTCGATTGGGAGGGAAGCACATTGACGTCCGACGCAGCGATCCTTCGAGAAGCACTGCGCGCAGTCGCGCCCGGCACGCCTCTACGCGAGGGTCTGGAACGAATCCAGCGCTCCCACACGGGCGCGCTGATCGTCCTCGGCTTCACGCCCGAGGTGCAGGCCATGTGCTCGGGCGGCTTCGACCTCGACATCGCCTTCACGGCCGCGCGCCTGCGCGAGCTCTGCAAGATGGACGGCGCCGTCATCATCGACCCCGACCTGTGGCGCATCCGTAAGGCAAACGTCCAACTCTTCCCCGACCCCACGATCCCCACCGACGAATCCGGCATGCGTCACCGCACCGCCCAACGCACCGCGCGCCAGACGCACCTGCCCGTCCTGTCGCTCTCCGCGTCCATGCGCATGATCTCCATCTACGTGGGAACCGAACACCGCCTCGTCGAAGAACCCGAGGCCCTCCTGTCGCGCGCCAACCTGGCCGTGGACACCCTGGACCGCTACAGCCAGCGCCTCGACGAGGTCCTCCAGACCCTCACCATCCTCGAAATGCGCGACAGCGCGACCGTGCGCGACGTCGCCACCGTCATGCAGCGCATGGAGATGATCCGGCGCATCACCTCCGAAATCACCGAATACCTGGAGGAGCTCGGCTCCGAGGGGCGCCTGCTCGCCCTGCAAGTCGAGGACCTCGTGCGCGGCTCAGCCTCCGAACGCGCCCTCGTCATGCGCGACTACATCCACGACCCCGAGGACGTCGCACGCGTCGAGGCCGAACTGTCCTCGCTGGGCTCCGAGCGAATCGTGGACCTGACCGCCATCGCGAACATCCTCGGCCTGGACGTGTACGAGGTCGCGGACCTGGACCGCGAAATCACGCCCCGGGGCGTGCGCGCCCTCTCCCTGGTCCCCCACCTGTCCTGGAACGCCATCAAGGCCGTCTCCGCGCACTTCTCCACCCTCACGCAGCTGCGCGAAGCGTCGATCGAGGACATCGAGGTCATCGACGGCGTCGGCCACTACCGCGCCCAGCTCATCGCCGAAAACCTGGCCCACCAGGCGCAGGCGGTCGGCGCGGGAGTCGTCGGCTGGTAACGCGAGGCCCTGGCGCCACGACGCGCACCCCGGCCTGGCTAGCGCGTGCGCCGCTCGCCCGACTGGGCCCCCGACTGGGCGCCGGACTGCCCACCCGACTGGGGCACGGGAGCGGGCGTCACGTCAACGACCGTCGAGCCGACCTCGCGCCCACCCATGGTGACGACCACCTTGTAGGTTCCCGCCGCGGCTGCGCTGGCCCCACCCGCGGGCGGCGTGCACCCGTCCGTGTACACGTAGCCATCCCAGCTCAACGATCCCGTCCACGTGCCGTTTGGGCGCAGCAGCAGCGTCGTGGAGGACTGTTGATCCTGCTCGCACCGCGCGGAATTGTACACCAGCTGGTCGCCCGTACTGACCTGCAGGGAGAAACTCGCCAGGGATGTCGAACAGGCCACCGAGCCGCGGTTCTCGAGGGTCAGGGTCACTGGCATCGCGGAGCCCGACGAGGCCTCGGACGCCTTGGCACTCACCCTGATGTCGCGCTCGAGGCAGGCGGGGATATCGATCTGAGTGCCGTTCGTGAGCAGGCCGTCGGCCGTGGCCTCCTGGCCGCCCTTGAGTGTGTAGCCCGAGGCGTCGACCGCGCCGGATTGGACGGACTGCGGGCTGGACTGCGGCGCGGGGTCGGGGCTGATGGCGCCAATGACGGCACGCACGAGCGCGACGATACCCCACACGATGAGGGCAATGATGAGGAGCAGGCCCAGGCCCGTGATGATGCGCCTCGGCCACAGGTTGACCGGGGGGCGCGTTCCGCCACCCGAGGTTGACCTCGTAGCGCCTCGCACCTTCGACGACGCGGGGCGCTGACCCGCGCGCTGCGACGCGGACGCGGCCCTGCTGCCCGCCGCCCGCGATGTGCGGTCTGCCGCGCGCGATGTGCGGTCTGCCGCGCGCGATGTGCGCTCTGCCGCGCGCCCGGGTGCGCCTGAGGGCGACGAACGCCGGGAGGAGGAACGCTTCGGGGAATTCTTACGCTGGTCAGCCACGCCTCCACGATACCGGGCCGCGGCGTCGGGCTGCGCCTAACGCTCGGGGCGGGCGACACATTCGCGCCAACAAGCCGACGCGCGCCGCCGGTTCACGCGGCCGCGTTGCGTTTGTGAGAGCTCGGAGGGTCGTCGTCGGGGTCGATCACGCACCATCGCTCGATGGCGACCGCAACGATCACCCACACGAGGCCGACGAGGGAACTGATGCCCGAGCCCAGCGAGTTAGCGACCATCGCGGGGGCCTCCAGCTGCATGAGGGACACGACCATGACTCCGATGAGGATACCGGTCAGGCCGGCTCCCACCAGCGCCGAGGTGCGCGCGAACACGGCGACGCGCATGGCGCCGATCGCATCGATCCACGTGTCTTTCCCGGCGCGCAGGCGACGCACGGCCAGGCCGGACCAGATCAGCGCGGCGGTGGCCAGGGCGAAGACGACGGCGGGGCCGGGAGTGACGATCATGGGGGTGCCGCCCGCGCGCATGTGCGCGAAGAATCCGAGGAAGCTCATGACGGCGCATACGACGCCGACCAGCAGCACCCAGGTGATCGCCAGCGGTTTCATTTAGTGCCTCTTGACGATGGGGATCGCTCCGGTCATCGTGGGCCGCACGACGACGCGACGCAGGATGCCGGTCTGGGTGGCCTCGTCGTCCGGGATAGGGCCGACGGGGGTGTTGTCGGGCAGCCCGGGGGCCAGGATCGTGGAGCGGCCGTCGGCGTGCACGGTCGGCTTGGGGGGCTCTTGCTCGTGGGCCAGGCCGCTGCGGTCGTCGACGACGCGCACGTCGTGGGCGGCGCTCACGGAGAAGTTCCAGTCGGGCAGCTTGATGTCGGCGCGCGAATCGGGACGTTTCTGCTGGAAGACGGGCGCCCACCGGGGCTTCTCTTCGCCGCTGGGCGTGTAGGTGCCCGAACCGATCTTGCGGGTCATTCGCCCGGCCGGGGAGTCCGCGGGCACGGAAGAGACGGGGTGCCACGCGGGGCGGGACGAGGCCGGGGTCGCCTGCGCGTGAGCGGGCGTCTCGCTCGCGGGCTCGTCCTCGTCTGTCGGGGCCTGGGCGTCCGGGGCGGGTTCGGTCTGCGGGGTAGAGTCGGTCTCCGGGGCGGGGTCGATGTCCGGGAACTCGGCGACGACCTCGACGGCGCCGGTCTCGGCGTCATCGACGTCGGTGAAGGCGACGGGCGCCTCGGCCGCCTCGGCGACCCGCAGGGCTCGCTGCGCGGGCGTCTCGGGCTGGGGAATGGGCGGCCGGGAGTCCTCAGCCTCGTCATACTCGACGTCGGCCGCGCCGTCCGCGGGGGCGTCGGCGCCCGCCGAGTGGGCGCTGTGCGCGTCGACCTCGGCGAAGGACCACGGGGTGTGCAGGCTGCTCCAGGCGGCGGGTTCGGCGCCGGCGGGGGCGTCCTCCCGTGCGGCGTCCTCCTGCGCGTGCGCGGGGCTCGCGTCCTGCGCGGCGGGCGCGGGGGCCTCGCCGAAGGGGACGCCGGGGCGGCCAACCAGGTCGGTGACCTGGCTGATCTCGCCGGTCAGGGTCTCGAGGAGCTCGCGCATGTCCGCGCTGGCCTTCTCGGCGCGCTGGGCGAGGAGCTGGTCGGAGTCGGCCATGACGGCGGCCGGGTCTTCGAGCCAGTCGTCGACGGCGTCAATAATGCCCTCTCGGTCGGGCGTGGTGGCCAGCAGGTCGCACACGCGCCCGACGCCCTCAAGGACCGCGTCCGGCTCGCACAGGAGCCAGGGGGCCAGCACGAAGGCGCGGTCCTTGGCGCGCGGGTGCGGCAGCGTGAGCACGGGGTCGGAGGAGGCCAGGCCTTCGACCTGGATGATGTCGATGTCGACGCTGCGAGCCCCCCAACGCTCGTGGCGTTCGCGGCCGAGCTCGCGCTCAATCCGGCTGGTCTGGGCGAAAAGCTCGTCGGGGGTGGCGATGGCCGAGCCCACGACGACGGCGTTCCAGTAGTCGGGCTGGGGTGCCTGGCCGGGGGCCAGGACGGGCTTGGTGCGCATGATCGGGGAGACGTCCTCGATCTGGAAGCCCTCCATGTAGGACAGGGCCTCGACCGTGTGCATGAGGGTGACGGGGACGTCGCCGAGGTTGCCGCCGATAGCCAGCACGACGCGGCGGGCGCGCAGGTGCGCGGGGCGGGAGGAATCCTCCTCGCGTGGCGCAGCGTGTTCCCCTCGGCGCCTGCGAGAGGGCGCCGACCGCTTCTGCTGCGCGGGGCTGGGCGCCTGGGCGCGGCCGTAGGCCTCGATCTCGCCGGTGAGCACGGAGCCGTCCTCGGCCTCGTAAATGCCCTTGAGGGACAGGGAGAGGGGCAGGGCCTCGGTCTCGCCGGCGCGCACGGTCACGGACACGTCGGAGAAGGGGTGGCCGATGGGAGCGTCGGGCTTGTGGACGGTGACCTCCGTGCCGACCACGCCCTCGTGGCTCATGACGCGCGAGGCGATGGTTTCGGCCAGGGTTTCGATCAGGTCGACGGGGTTGCCGGTCAGGATCGCCATTGTTTCGTCGGCGATGTCGGCGTAGGAGACGGTGGCCGCGATGTCGTCGGTCGTGCCCGCGGTCTCGACCCACATGACGACGTCGGCACTGAAGCGCTGTTCCTGAGTGCGCTCGAAGTCGTAAACGCCGTGGTTGGCCATCGCCCCCAGTCCCTTGAGGGCGATGATGACGCGTCTGCTACTCAACGTCGTTCTCCTTTCGAGCGATGGCCGCGACGGTGGCCGCGACGTCGTGGACCCGCACGGCCCACGCGCCCGCTCGGACGCTGTGGGCGGCGATGGCTGCGCTGTTGGTGTCCACGTCGCCGCCGAGGGCCTTGACGAAGCGCTTACGCGACGCTCCGATGAGTACAGGGTACCCACAGGAGGCAAGGCGCGGCAGTTCGGACAGGATCTGCCAGCACTGGTCGTTCGTGAGCGAGAAGCCGAGGCCCGGGTCGATAACAATTTTATCAGCTGTCACACCCGCATCACGTGCGGCGCCAACCTGCGAACTCAGACGCTCGACGAGCGTGCCCACCAGGTCCTCCCCGTAGTCGAAGGACTCCCCCGGCATTCCCGGCAGCGCCCGGTAGTGTTGCACCACGTAGGCGCAGCCCGAAGCCGCAACCGTGTCGTTCATCTGCGGATCCCAGCGCCCGCCGCTCACGTCGTTGATGATCGCCGCGCCCGCCTCGGCCGCCGCGCGGGCCGTCGACGCGTGCAGCGTGTCCACGGACACGATGATGCCGTCACCGGCCAACGCTTCGACGATTGCCCCGATGCGCCCCCACTCCTCGTCCGCGCTGATGCGCGTCGAATTCGGCCGCGTCGACTCCCCGCCCACGTCGATCAGGTCAGCGCCGGCGGCCACCATCGCGCGCGCGTGCGCGAGCGCCGCGGGCGCATCCGCGTAGCGACCCCCATCCGAGAAGGAATCGGGGGTGACATTGAGGATGCCCATGATAGCCGCGCGCGAGGCGGGCAGCGTCAGGGACCCGGGCAGCGTCGGGGGCGCGGGAGTCACGGACGAGGCCGGGGCGGGGGGCAGAGGCAGGACGGACACGTCAGCGGCTCCCCGACAGGACGAGGGCCATCATCTCCGCGCGGGTCGCGCCGTCGCTCATGATGCCACGCAGCGCGCTCGTCACGGTCGACGAGCCCGGCTTGGAGATGCCGCGCATCGACATGCACATGTGCTCCGCCTCGATGACGACGATGACGCCCTGAGGATCGAGGACCTCGTCAATGGCGTCGGCGATCTGCGCGGTCAGGCGCTCCTGCACCTGGGGGCGCCGCGCATAGCCCTCGACGAGGCGCGCGAGCTTCGACAGGCCCGTGACGACGCCGCCGCGCGGAATATAGCCCACGTGCGCGCGGCCGTAGAAGGGCAGCAGGTGATGCTCGCACACCGAGTGGAAAGTAATGTCGCGGACCAGCACCAGCTCGTCCGTGCCCGCATGAAACTGCGTGCGCAGGTGCTCGCGGGGGTCCTCGAAGAGGCCGGAGCACATCTCGCGCCACGCGCGCGCCATGCGGTCAGGAGTACCGATCAGGCCCTCACGCTCGGGGTCCTCGCCGATCGCGACCAGCAGGTCGCGCGAGGCCTTCTCCACGGCTGCGGCATCGTAGGTCACGCCTGCTCCTCGTTCTCGTTAGCCGGTGTGTCCAGGTCGGGGGCCGCAACGGCGTCGGTCGCCGAGGACTCGGCGGAGTTCACGCCGACCGGGTTGCCCATGAGGGCGCCGGGGACGGCCGCGTCCGACTGGTAGTTCCACACGGGACGCTCGGGCGCCTTGACGACGTCCTTGAAGATCTCCGCGAGCTGCGCCTCGTCGAGGGTCTCCTCCTCCAGGAGGCGGGACGCCAGGGTGTCCAAAACCGCGCGGTTTTCTGAGAGAATGCGCCACGCCTCGCGCATCGCGTTGTCCAGGAGGCGGCGAACCTCCTCGTCGATGATCGCTGCGGTCTCGTCGGAGAAGGCGCGCGGGCCCTCACCCGAGCCGTGACCGAAGGCCTCGGTGTCGGCGTCGCCGAGCTTGACCATGCCGATGCGGTCGCTCATGCCGTAGTCGGTGACCATCGCGCGGGCCGTCTTCGTGGCCTGCTGGATGTCGTTGGCGGGGCCGGTCGAGGGGTCGCGGAACACGATCTCCTCGGCGACGCGGCCGCCCATGCCGTACACCAGGTCGTCGAGGAGCTGGTTGCGGGTCTTGTTGAAGCGGTCCTCGGTGGGCATGACCATCGTGTAGCCCAGGGCGCGCCCGCGCGGCAGGATCGTCACCTTCGTGACCGGGTCCGTGTAGTTCAACGCCGCGGCGGCCAGGGCGTGGCCGGCCTCGTGGTAGGCGGTCACGGCCTTGTCGTGATCGTTCATGACGCGGGTGCGCTTCTGCGGTCCGGCGATGACGCGGTCGATGGCCTCGTCGATGGCTCGCTCGTCGATGAACTGCATGTTCGAGCGCGCGGTGAGCAGCGCCGCCTCGTTGAGGACGTTCGCCAGGTCCGCGCCCGTGAAGCCGGGCGTGCGCTTGGCGATCTGGCGCAGGTCCACCTGCTGCGTGAGGGGCTTGCCCTGCGCGTGTACCTTCAGGATCGCCTCGCGGCCCTTCAGGTCCGGGGCCTCGACGGCGATCTGGCGGTCGAATCGGCCCGGGCGCAGCAGCGCCGGATCCAGGATGTCGGGGCGGTTGGTCGCCGCGATGAGGATGATGTTGGCGCGCTCGTCGAAGCCATCCATCTCGACGAGGAGCTGGTTGAGCGTCTGCTCGCGCTCGTCGTTACCGCCGCCGATGCCGCTGCCGCGGTGGCGACCCACCGCGTCGATCTCGTCGACGAAAATGATGGCCGGCGCGTTCTTCTTGGCGCGCTCGAAGAGCTCGCGCACGCGCGAGGCGCCCACGCCGACGTAGAGCTCCATGAACTCCGAACCGGAGATCGAGAAGAAGGGGGCCTTCGCCTCGCCGGCCACAGCCTTGGCGAGCAGGGTCTTACCGGTCCCGGGAGGCCCGTAGAGCAGGACGCCGCGCGGGATGCGCGCGCCCACCTTGTGGAACTTGTCCGGGGACGCCAGGAACTCGCGGATCTCCTCGAGCTCCTCCACGGCCTCGTCCTCACCGGCCACGTCCGCGAAGGTCACGTCCGGGCGTTCCTGGTTGAATTCCTTGGCGCGGGACTGGGTGAAGCCGCCCATCATCCGCGAGCCCGACATGGAGCGCATGATGAAGTAGAAGGCGCCCATGAGGATCAGGAGCGGGACGATCAGCTGGAACATGGCGCCCAGGGCGCTGGACTGGGGACGCACCGCGTTCCAGCCCTTGGAAGGCGCCTGGGCCGCCACCGTGTCCAAAATGTCCTTCGTCTGAACGTAGGAGTACGTGAAGTAGACGTTCTTCCCGAGGTTCGCGGAGGGGTCGCCCACGCCCGTGCTCTCGTGGTGGTAGTCCTCGCTCAGCGTCAGGTTCACCTGCTGGGTGCCCTCGTTGAGGACGACCTTCTCGACGGTGGTCCCCGAGATGAGCGCCATACCCTCGGACGTGGAAATCGAGCGAGGCTGGAACGCCTGCCAGAGGAACCATCCGCCCGCGAGCAGGATGACGAGCGGAATCGTCACCCACGCCAAACTCGGGCGCTTATTCTTCGTCTTGTCGTTCACGTATGTCCCTTATCAGGTTCCGGAGTTGTTAGTTGGCGTAGGCGTGGGGCTGGAGCGTCCCCACGAAGGGTAGGTTGCGGTATTTTTCCGCGTAATCGAGGCCGTAGCCGACGACGAACTCGTCGGGAATATCGAAGCCCACGTAGGTCACGTCGATGTCAACCTTCGCGGCGGCAGGCTTACGCAGCGCGGTCGCGATGGTGACGGAGGCGGCTCCGCGTCCAATGAGGTTGGCCTGCAGCCACGACAGCGTCAGGCCCGAGTCGATGATGTCCTCGACGATCAGGACGTGGCGCCCGGCGACGTCCTGGTCGAGGTCCTTGAGGATGCGCACGACGCCCGAGCTCTTCGTGCCCGAGCCGTAGGAGGAGACGGCCATCCAGTCCATCTCGAGGGGCGTGTGCAGCTTGCGGGACAGGTCGGCCATCACCATGACGGCGCCACGCAGGACACCGACGATGAGCAGTTCCTTGCCCGCGTAGTCGCGGTCAATCTGCTCGGCCATCTCGCCGAGCCTACGGTCCATGTCCTCGGCGGTGACGAGGATTTCTTTCAGATCGTTTCCCATGTCGGTGGCGTCCACCGTGTCCTCTTTTCGTATCGGTGCTCCGCGAGCGGTTGCACTATAAGCGTGCCATATAACCGCGTGGTTGTGCCAGGAAGGCATGGATTCTCACTGTGAGCGCAACACCGTCGGCTCACGCCCGCGCGCCGCGAGGACGATGCGCGCCCCGCCAGCGCGCCCGACTCGGCGCGCGCCGCCGCCGGGCAGCGGGATCTCGCCCTGCCCTCGCCACGCGACGACCAGGTCGTCGAGGGCATCCAGGTGCGTCCCCGACAGGCCGCGGATGCCCGCGCGTTGGGCCGCCTCGCGCAGCGCGCGCGTGCGCACCGCTCGGGGGGCGCCCGCCAGGTCGGCGATCCGCAGGGACGAGGCCCCGGCCGGCTCGTCCGCCCGCTTGCCTTCGTCGACGTGGGGCGCGCCTCCCGCGAGCGCCTGCTCGTCGGACGCGAGCGCGGTCAGGGTACGCGCCCAGTCGTTGAGGGCGTCGTCGTCTGCGGCGCAGAGGGCGGCCGTGCGGGCGAGGGCGGGCACCGGGTCGACGCCGAGGGCCGCGGCCAGGGCGGGGATGGCGCGCTGGCGCACGGCGCTGCGGCGCAGGGCGCTCCCGTCGGCGGCGCGCCACGGGCCGTCGACGTCGTTAGTCGGGTCGTGGACGGGGGTCAGGCCCGCCTGGGCGCAGGCGCCCTCCGTGTCCCCTCGGCGCAGCCCGAGGAGGGGGCGCAGCCACGTGACGCCGTCGGCGTCGCGCGAGATCGGGGCGATGGCCCGCAGGGACGAGGGCCCGGAGCCTCGCGCGAGGCGCAGGAGGACCGTCTCGGCCTGGTCGTCCATGGTGTGGCCGAGGAGGATCGGGGCACACTCTCGCCGTGCGACCGCGCGCAGGGCGGCTCGCCGGGCGTCACGCGCTGCCCCCTCGGGGCCTCCGCGCCCGTCGACCGTCACGGTGTCGACGAGGGCTCGCGCCCCCCAGGAGGCGGCCAGGTCAGCGACGCGGCGAGCCTCGAGCCCGCTCCCCTCCCGCAGGCCGTGATCGACGGTCACGGTGACGACCGGAATGCCGAGGCGGTCGGCGACGTCGATGACGGTCAGCGCCAGCGCCAGGGAATCCGCTCCCCCCGACAGGCCGACGACGAGGGCGGGAGGCACCCCGGCCTCGTCGATGAATGCGCGCAGGCTCTCGCGTACCGCGAGCGAGCAGGCGCGCAGGTGGCCTCGGGGGTTGGCGCCCACGAGGCGCGAGGCGTCAGCGCACACGCGCGAGCCACGTCGTGGGCGAAGCGTACTCGCTGGCGGTGGGCAGCGCCTCGACGTCGGAGAGCAGGGCAGCGACCGCGCCCTCGCGCACGACCGTGCGGGCGAAGCCCTCGGTCTGGGCTTGGAGGGCCTCGACGCCGGCCAGCGGCATGCCCGCGGCCGCGCACGCGCGCACCAGGGCGACTCCCCCGGCGTGGGCGCGATGGGCGCGCAGCCATTGGATGGACGGCAGGTCTTTGGGCGTGAGGACCTCCATTTCGGCGGTAGGCAGCGCGTCCAGGAGGAGGACGATGCGCACGAGTTCGTCGCTGCGTTCGGGCAGGGCGCGCATCAGCTCCGCGACGTGAGGCACGAGGTGGGGGGCGTGGGTGAGGTGGACGCCGCGCAGGCCCGTGCACAGGGACACCCAGCGACACCAGTCCGTCTGGTCCAGGGCGTAGCGCTGGGCGTCCGCGAGGACGTTGGGGGCCACGAGGATGCGGCGCGCGGCGGTCACGTCCCAGATGCCCGTCGCGGCTTTGGCGAGGGCGCGCAGCACGATGGTTTCGGCGGCCAGGACCTTGGGCGTGCGCGTGTCTTCGAAGCGGTCCAGGATCGCGCCGACCCGACGGATCAGCCCGCGCCGGTCGACGACGAGCGTCTGAGACTGGGCGACCGTCGCGGAGGCCTGGGGCAGGGTAGACAGCTCCGCGAGTCGGCGGTCCGACCACGCCACCGACCGGCGTAGACGCGCCACGACAGCGGAGGCGCCTACGCGCGAGGCCGACGGGCCCGCGTAGGACATCGAAGCGAGGACTCCCGCGACGTCGCGCGGGCCAAACGGCATATCCATGGGGTTAGTTTAGCCCGGCCAGGCCTTCCTCGAAGGCGTCCAGGTAGCCGCGCGTGGCGTAGGCGCCGTCGGTGACCTGGTCGTTGCCGATCGAGACGAGGAGGAGGCGGCCGCTGCGCGTTCGGACCGAACCCGACAGGGAGGTGACTTCTTGGAGGGAGCCCGTCTTTGCCTGAACGTTGCCGGCGGCCGGCGCCTCGTTCATGCGTTGGGAGAGCGTGCCGACCAGGCCCGCCCAGGGCAGGAGACGAATCGTGTCCGCACCTGTTCCCTGCCCCGTATACGAGGCCTTGAGGACGCCAACGAGCGTGTTGGCGCTGATTTTGTCGTTACTGGACAGACCCGAGCAGTCCTCGAGGAACAGGCCGTCAGTGGGGATGCCCGCCGAGGTCAGGGTGGACTCGATGGTCGAGGTGGCGCCCTCGTAGGTGGTGGGGGCGCCGGCCGCGCGCGCGGCGAAGCGGCAGTATTGGTCGGCGAGCGTGTTGTCCGAGTGGGCGAGCATCCAGCGTAGCTGCTCCCCCATCGGCGCGGAGGAGACGGAGGCGAGGGGGGAGGCGCCCGCGGGGGGTTCCCCGGCCTCGCCGAGGCTGACGCTCACTCCCGCGGAGGTCAGTGCCGAGGCGAAGACCTGGGCGACGTGGCCGGGGGCGTCCGCGTAGAAGTCGTTCGCGCCTTCGAAGGTGCGCCCGGCGTCGATCGCCATGGGGCCGACGTGGCCCTCGTAGCTGCCGACCTCCTGGGCGTCCCAGGAGGACAGGTGGGAGGCGCCGTCGAAGAGGGTGCCCCTCCAGTTCAGGGTCACGGAGGTGACACCGCGCTGGGCGAGGGCGGCGGCCGTATCGTTGGCGAGTGTTTGGAGCCCGGCGCGGCCCGACACGTCGGTGTCTTCGCTGGTGCCCGCCCCCAGGAGAAGGTCGCCCTCGGAGTCGAGGTAGAGGGTCTGGTTGTCGCCGCCCAGGAGGGCGCTGGTCGCCAGGGTCACGGTCGGGTCGAGGTGGGTGAGTGCGGAGAAGGCCGCGAGGGTCTTCGTGGTGGAGGCGGTCGTGTGGGCGACGGAGGCGTCCGCGTCGAGGAGGACTTCGCCGGTCTGGGCGTCGACGACGGTGCCCCACGCGACGTATCCGCCTTCGGCGGCAGCGGCGGCGACGGGGGCCCACAGCGCCTGCACGTCGGCGGCGCTCACCGGGTTGCCCGAGGCCTGGGCGGGCACGGACGCGGTGGCGGGCTCGAGCGCGGGTGCGGTCGGGGCGGCAGCGGGCGTGGGGCCGTTCGTGGTACAGCCCGCGCAGGCAAAAGCGACAGTCGCCACAAGTGCGGTGCTTGCGCTTACAATTGGCCCCATAGACGTGCGATGCATGGATGTCCCTTCGTGGTTACCTCGGTAGCTACAGTACCCGTCCATGCGCCGACTCAACCAACCGGACCCCCGAGTTTCGGGGCTGACATGGAAGGCTCGAACATGGAGTTTGACGTCACCATCGAGATTCCCAAGGGGAATCGGAACAAGTACGAGATCGATCACGAGACGGGTCGCATCCGCCTGGACCGCATGCTCTTCACGTCGACGCGCTACCCGGACGACTATGGGTTCATTGACGACACCCTGGGCGAGGACGGGGATCCGCTGGACGCGCTGGTGCTTCTCGAGGAGCCCACGTTCCCCGGCTGCGTGATCCGCTGCCGCGCGCTCGGCATGTTCCGCATGCGCGACGAGAAGGGCGGCGACGATAAGGTCCTGTGCGTTCCCGCGTCGGATCAGCGCGCGTCGTGGCGCACCGAGATCGACGACGTCTCGGAGTTCCACCGCCTGGAGATCCAGCATTTCTTTGAGGTCTACAAGGATCTCGAGCCCGGCAAGAGCGTCGAGGGCGCGCACTGGGTCGGCCGCGAAGAAGCGGAGGCCGAGATTCGTCGCTCTTACGAGCGCCTCAAGGAGCACGAGGGCGGGCACTGAGCCGATACGTAACGGTGGGGCCGCGCAGACTTGGTCTGCGCGGCCCCACCGCGTTGTTGACGGGGTGAAAGGACAAAACGCGTGGGTTAAAGGACAAAACGTGTTGATTTTGTGGTGACTTTTCTGCTTGCTGATGCGGAACAATCGGTCTTGGAGGTGGTGGGAGCCAACGTGAAGGAAGGATAAAACGCGTTGGTTTTGTGACGACTTTTCGGCTTGCTGGTGCGAAACGACCGGTGTTGTAGGTGGTTGTTTCATCGTGGGCGTGAATGCCCCCACGTGCCTGATGTGCGGGCGAACGCGTGGCCAGGTGCGGACACTCCGCGTCAGTGGGCAGTTCGCCGAAGTGGTCTGCGCTTTGGGTGCCACACTGCCTCAAACCTCGACCTCACCGCCACCAAACGGGGTAATTGCACTGTAGAGAGGTGCACGGTCGAGCTCACCCCACGTCGAGGGCGCCACCAAACGGGGGGAATTGCACCAATAGAGGCGCGACACGCCGGCGACACGCCGAAGGGAGGCTTCTAATGCTGCAAAACCCCCATCGTCAGCCCGAAATACACCCAGGGGTAGAGGGCGGAGGGTCGGAGAGCACGGGCGCGCTTCGAGACACGGGCCTAGACACGGCACCCGCGAGCGGCGACCCGACAACCTCCAGACAAGTTTCGCACGTAATTTCCCTCGGTCACTTTTTGAGACCACCCGAAAACGTTGCAATTCCAACGATGTGAATTCAACATTTGAACTAATCGCATGGGAATTACGTGCGACATTGATGGGCGGAGGCAGGGCCTGGCCGAGCTTTGAGACGACACGCCGCCGACACGCCGAAGGGAGGCTTCCAATGATGCAAAACCCGCACCATTACCCCTGGTGCCACGCTCCCTCACGGGTCGAATGCTCCCAATCAGGTGAAATCTTCACGATGGGGCACATCCTGTCTGAGGAGCTGCGGCGCGAGCACGCTAGCCCAACGACACCGCCCTCGACGATGCCTGGGACCGAGCCACGACCAACACGTCTTGTCCTATAGCCCTGTTGACGCTGCCCGTGCGCCCCGCCTGCGGGGCGCACGGGCAGGCATGCTAGTCCTCTTTGTTCTGCGAGGGCAGACCCGACTGTCCGTAGACTTCCGTAGTCTTTTTCCAGAGCTCCTTGTAATCATTGACGTCACTCAGCGCGTCTCGCGCCTTTTTGAAGGGGATGGCGCGATCGCCGCGCGCAAAGAATTCGTCAAGCTTTTCGAGTCGCTCAGCGGATTGGCCTCGATATATGAAGCGAGTGGCCTTTTCTCCCCACTGTTTGCCGACTTCCTCGGCATACTCCGACGGTTTCCCCATGTAGTCAATCGGCTTCCTAACGGTTGAGCTGTAAAACTCATGGGCCTTCTCGCCTCCGGCTTTCATCGCGGCTCTCGGGTCGTCGATAAATTCGCCAACTCCGCGTTTGCCAGTCGCCCAGGCATCTTTCACGCCATCCGTGAAGTCGTCAACCTTATGCTTTCCTGCCTTCCACGCATCCTCGGCGAGATCACCGATCTTATCCGCGCCTGCCTTCAGGGCAGCCTTCGGGTCGTCGACGAAATCACCGATCTTACGTTTTCCAGATTTCCACGCATCCTCAACGCCATCCGCGAGGTCGTCAACCTTATGCTTTCCTGCCTTCCACGCATCCTCAACGCCATCCGCGAGGTCGTCAACCTTATGCTTTCCGGCCTTCCACGCATCCTCAACGCCATCCGCGAGGTCGTCAACCTTATGCTTTCCGGCCTTCCACGCATCATGAACCTTATCGGGAACGTCACCGACATGAGAAAAGAGCTTCTTGAGCGCACCGCCGAGCTTCTCAAGGACACCATCCAGCTTCGTGAAGGATTTCAGAGCCTCCTGGAACCCATTGAGGACCTGCTTGCCCTTCGTCGTGATACGAGTGACCCACTTTGACACGGTCGCGGAGATCTGAGCGATGATGGCGGGGACTGCGAGCCCGACGGTGCCCACGGCTTCCGCCACCGACTGAACGAAAGTACCGATCAGGTCACCGATGGCCTCGCGGGTGAGATCGTAGACGATCTTGACCATGGCGGACAAAATATTGAGGCATGTCGCAACGATCTTGCATGCGTCGCCCAACGACCGAAAGGTCTCGATGACGCTTCCAATCTGAACTTTGTAGGCACTGAGGGTACGGCAGACCTGGGCGTCGAGCCCCGCCGCGACCGCTGCTTCAAGCTCCGCTGCGGCTTGCGTCCACTGGTCCCCGATGCGTTCCCAGGTGAGGGCAGCGGCCTCTACCTTCTCGGGGTCGCCCGTGAACTGCTGGAGCATGTCCGGCAGCGGAGCAATGTGGGAGATGATCCAGTTGACGGCCCACGACACCCCCGTCTTGATCGGATTCACCGCCGCATCAACCAGGTCAGCGACGACTCCAATACTGTTAAGCGTCGCGTCGAGAGCTGACTTCGACTTCCAGAGGTCCCGAATATCGCCGACAATGCCGGCATCTTTGAGCCAATCCGCCTCACAGTTTGACTTTGGCTTGGCAATCTCAACGGAAGATACCATCAGTGTTCCCCAATCTGCTGACCGATCGAGTTGAAACGCTCCTGCAAGGTTTGCTCATTTCGATCGAAGTCATTGGCGGCATTCTTGAGGAGCTCGGCCCCCTTTTGAACACGCTGACCGAATTCGGTGTTACGTTGGGCGAAGATTTGTGACACCGCCGTGTAGGCCGGAAGAATCAAGGGCGTGAAGACTCCGAAGACGTTGCCGTCCAAGGCGGCCATGTACGCGCTTCCACCCTGCTCCACCGTCTTGCCGATACCAGCAGTATCACCCGCGTGAGTCCGCCACGAGTCTGTATTAATGTCGATGTCTGCCATCGCCGTGTCCTTTCGTCACAACTCGCCCAACTTACCAGACCATCAGTTTGTTTTCCAAGCATCGACGACGATGCCCGTGTGTTGATACACGGAGATCCCAATCTTCATCCCCTCGGCGCGACATGCATCCATCACCGTGACGTAGGGCTCGTCGTGGGCGCGAAGTCCACGGTCAAACTCGGCCGACGCGACGCGCACCGGAAGGTCAAGCCCGTCGGGGCTCGTCAGCGTCATGGAGACGTACTCGATGTCGCCAGCATCATCGTTGGTGTGCTTGACGGCCCGATACATCCCGTCGCAGCTCACCGACTCGTAGCGAACCGGCCCCGACCGGCTGTCGGCCAGGGCTGGAGCGGCATACGAGTAGCCCCGCCACGCGACGCCGCCCGTCACGAGAGCGGTGACAAGAAACGGAACAGTCAGGGCAGCAAACCAGCCCACACTCCCCCACCCCACGTCCGCCGCGCGCAGGGAGAACACGAAGCGGAAGGGCCACGCGGCCACCGCAACCGCTCATCTCACCCTGGGAACTGCCCGCCGCCCCGCTCGAAGAACTCGCCCGCGTCGCTTCACCCGCGCAGGCATCCCCCGACGCGGCTTCTCCCGATGCTGACTCGTCGATATGTCACTCGCCAATCGTATCTCCCAGCGCGCGATCCAGCGGCACCCTTGGCCCCCGCCTCGCACCGGCGTGAAGTGAGCAGCGTCAGTGATTCCTCCACGCCTCGATAATGGTTCCCGAGTGCGGATACACGACGATCCCGATCTCCGCACCCTCTGAGCGGCACGCGTCAATGACCGTCGCGTAGGGCTGTTCGCCCGCCTCCACCCTGTCATCCATCCAGCTCTTGCGTTCCCTGTACTCCCACGACGAGCCGTCAGAGCTGACCAACTCGAACACGTACTGTGCCCTGGCGTGACCGTTGCCGGAGTTCGTGACGCTGTTGTCCACGTCGAAATCACGGCACGTGACGGCCTCGTGGCGCACCGTTCCCGAACGCCAATCCTGGACGTAGGGGGTCAGGAAATACAGCGAGGCGTACCCAAACGCCCATAGGATCGACGTGGCCGCCCCGAGCCCAAGGAGCGGAGCGAGGAGCGACAGAACTCCTCCGCGCCTGCCCGACGACGACGGAACGACGCACCTCCAGACCACCCGCGCGAGCCACCGCAACGACGCCCAGACAACCGGGAACCAGAACACGAGAACCAGGAGCGGCACCCCAAGGCCGGCAAGGCCCGCGTACAGCCTCCATATCGTCCACGGGTCGACCCCCACCAAGACACACACCACGATGTACGCCTGGATGACCCAGATACCGATGATCACCCACCTCATGCGCCTCTGCGCGGGCGTCAGATTCTTCGAGGTGAAGAGCTTATTCATCACATTACCGGGGGCCGTCTGCGCAGCCGTATCCGAGGTCGTTGCCATGCGACAACAATAGCCCAATCCTCACCCCTGTCCCCCAGGCAGTGTCAATCAGCGGGAGCGGCCCGCCCCCGAACAACGTGACTCAACCAGACGGGCCGGGAGCGAGCACCGGCGTGAAGTGAGCAGCGTCAGTGATTCCTCCACGCCTCGATAATGGTTCCCGAGTGGGGGTACACGACGATCCCGATCTCCGCACCCTCTGAGCGGCACGCCTCTATCACCGTCGCGTAGGGCTGTTCGCCGGCCTCCACCCTGTGATCCATCCACTTCTTTTCTTCCCTGTATTTCCACGACGAGCCGTCCGAGCTGACCAACTCGAACTCGTACATCACCCTAGCGTTACCTCTGCCGTAGTTCGCAATGCTGTTGTCCACCCGGAAATCCCGACACGTGACGGCCTCGTGGCGCACCGTTCCCAAACGCCAATCCTGGACGTAGGGGGTCAGGTAATACAGCGAGGCGTACCCGACCGCCCACAGGATCGACGTGGCCGCCCCGAGCCCAAGGAGTGGAGCGAGGAGCGACAACACGCCGCCGCGCCTGCCCGACGACGACGGAACGACGCACCTCCAGGCCACTCGCGCGAGCCACCGCAACGAGGCCCAGACAACCGGGAACCAGAACACGAGAACCAGGAGCGGCACCCCAAGGGCGGCAAGGCCTCCGTACAGCCTCCATATCGTCCACGGGTCATTCCCCACCAAGACACACACCACGCCGTATGCCAGGATGACCCAGATGCCGATGATGACTCGCTTCAAACGCCGCTGCGCAGGTGTCAGATTCTTTGAGGTGAAGAGCCAATTCATCCCGTTACCGCGGGCCGTCTGCGCAGCCGTATCCGAGGTCGTTGCCATGCGGCCACAATAGCCCAACCCTCACCCCTGTCCCCGAGGCAGTATCAATCAGCGGGAGCGGCCCGCCCCCGAACAGCGCGACTCAACCAGACGGGCCGGGAGCGAGCACCGCCGCGACCCCCCGCGCTCGCGCCGCGTCCCCTAGTCGCGTCGCCAGGCCTCGGCGACGGTGCCCGTGCGCTCGTAGACGGAGACGCCGAAGCCGGGGGCCTGCGCCTCGCACAGGGTCATGATGGTGATGTAGGGGCTATCCTCGCGTTCCATCTCCTTCTCTAGGTCGGACAGCCTGAGCTCAAAGTGCTGAGAGTATCCGTCGGCGCCCACCAGGTCGAAGATGACGTAGGTCTTGTTTGCGCGCTTCAGGAAGGTCTCGTCCTCCTCTTCGCGCACGTTCTGGCAGCTCACGTTCTCGTGTCGGGTCGGCCCGTCCCACCAGTCCTGGACCGCGAGGCCGTAGCTTCCCCATGCCCGGGAGGCGACGAACGCGAGGATGCCGGCAGTGAAGACAAAGGAGAAGGCGGCGGCGAAGGGGCGAGGCTCCTTCGCGTGCTTAGCGAGGAGGGGAGACTTCTGGGCCCTGATGAAGTCGCGGAGCATCCACCGAAGCGAGGCCCAGACCACGGGGACCCACAGGAGGATGAAGAAGGTGGGGATGACGGCGGCCGCCATCTGCGCGCGCATCGACCATTGTCCCCACGAGCCGCGCAGGCCGAATCGCCAGAACAGCCCGTACACGACGATCAGGATAAGTCCGACAAAGACCCGGAATGCGCGCTTGGTGGAGTTGTCAAGCGGGACGGACACCTCTTCGTCGGCCGACGTGGCGCCGGGTTCGTGTCGGTCGCTCTGAAGGGCTGAGTTCTCCATGCCTTCATGCTATCCGAGGACGAGGCCAGGGCGGGCAGCGGCGTCCAGGGGGCGGTTGCGCTGCTGGGATGACGAGGCGGGGGCCGCGCGACTGCGCGACCCCCGCCCGCCTTGCTGGAAAGCTCAGAGCCTGACGGCGTAAGGCATGATGGATCCCCAGCTGTACACGCCGGTGATGCGCACGGGCACGCCGAAGGTGGGAGCCTCGATCATCTGGCCGCCGCCCAGGTAGATGGCGACGTGGTAGATGCCGGACTGTGTGCCGTTGGAGGACCAGAAGATCAGGTCGCCGGCTTCCATGGAACCGATCGGCACGTGCGTCCCGTAGCCGTATTGGGCGCGCGAGAGGTGAGGCAGATCCACGCCCGCGCTGCCCCACGCGAGCATCGTCAGGCCGGAGCAGTCGACGCCGCCGTAGGACTCGCCGCCCCACACGTAGGGCACGCCGAGGTAGCTCTGCGCGGTTGCGATGGCGGTGGAGGCTCCA
Organism: Schaalia sp. HMT-172; assembly: GCF_030644365.1. Lineage (NCBI taxonomy): Bacteria > Bacillati > Actinomycetota > Actinomycetes > Actinomycetales > Actinomycetaceae > Schaalia > Schaalia sp. HMT-172. The sequence goes on along the minus strand of NZ_CP130058.1, from coordinate 402,975 downwards.
CCGTAGGAGTAGGAGGGTTCCTCGTAGGAGTAGCTGGGCTCCTCGTAGGAGTAGCTGGGTTCCTCGTTGGAGGAGGAGGGTGCGACGTAGTCGTCGTCATCGTCGTTATCCCACGACGAGCCGCTGTCGGAAGAGGAAGGCGCGGGGGCCTGAGCGGCGGCCTGCGCGGCGGCGTCGGCCTGGCGCTGTGCTTCGGCGGCGGCGTCTGCCTGGCGCTGCGCCTCGAGCGCGGCGGCGGCCTGTTCGGCGGCGACGCGGGCGGCCTCTTGACGTTCGGCCTCGAGGGCGGCCTCGCGCTGGTTGATCAGGTCGACCGTGGTGTTCTGCTTGGTGGCGAGCTCCTGCACGTAGGAGTCGCGCTGGGCCGCGACGATGGAGGCGCGGTTCTGCGCGTCGGAGGCCGCCTTGTTGGCGGCGTCGGTGCGCGCCTGGACCTCGTCGGTGGCGGCCTGCTGGCTGTCGCGCGCGGCGCTTGCCGCGTCGCGGGTGACCTTGGCGACCTGCTCGAGGGCTGCGACGTTCTGCATCTTCGCCTCGGCGGAGGAGGAGAATGAGTTGATGCCGGCCTGCTTGGTTTCGACGCTGCGCAGTCCATCGGAATCGAGGTAGGGGGCGAGCGAGTCGAGCGTGCCACCGCCGCCTCGGTAGGCGGTCTGGGCGACGGAGGCGATCTGCTGCTTGCCCTCCTCGAAGGCGGCTTCGGCGGCGTCGGCGTCGGACGAGGCCTTGTCCGCGGTCTTGGTCGCCTCATCCAGGGCGAGCTTGGCCTCGTTGAGGTCCTCGCCGGCCATCTGCGCGTTCTGCGTGGCCGTGGCGGCGCTCGCGTTGACTTCCGCCAGCTTGACCTCGATTTCGGCGACGCTCATTTTTGCGGCCTCTTCGGCGGCCTGGGCGGCAGCGATCTCCTCTTCGGAGGGAGCCGCTTGCGCCATCTGGGGCAGGACCAGCAGGGCGCTGGCGGCGAGTGCCGTCAGGCCCAGGCGGATGGTTCCGCGTCGTCTCATCGTCGTCTCATTCCGTTGCGTGAACAGGTGCGCCCGCGGGCGCGTACTGGGAAAAAGCCTATCCACTTTCGTCACGCTTGGCAACAAACGCACCATAAAACCCAACTTTCACACATGCATCATTTACAACATTAGTAACATCAGCACCATGATTACCGCGCAATTACCGGCCTCGTTATCCCACTTTCAACCATCACTATGAGTCTGCTCACACATGCCGGCTCCTCGCCCCGGCTGTTACACAAGTCCACCATCCGGGACCAGCGCGCCCCGGCCTCGCCCATGACAAAGAATGGAGACATGAACCGTCGAATGTGCCGCTGACTGCGCGTCAGCACCAGCGACTGCCGCGCAGTCCCCCAACAGCGGGACGCGCCTCGACGCATGTTCTTATCACCGCATCAGCGGCCCGCCAGAGGGGAATCAGAGACGACACACCCCCAACCCAAGGAGCCGCTACATGACCGCCAACGACTGGTCCTTCGAAACCAAGCAGATTCACGCCGGATACGACCTCGACCCCGCCACCGGCGCGACCGCCCTCCCCATCTACCAAACCTCCTCCTACGCCTTCGAGGACACCGCGCAGGCCGCGAGCCGCTTCGCCCTGCAGGAACTGGGCCCCATCTACACGCGCCTGACCAACCCGACGACCGACGGCGTCGCCGCGCGCATCGCGGCACTCGAGGGCGGCGTCGGCGGCCTCCTCGTCTCCTCCGGCCAATCCGCGACCGCCCTGTCGATCCTCGCCCTGGCGGTCGCAGGCAACAACATCGTCGCCTCCCCCTCCCTGTACGGCGGCAGCGTCACCCTGCTGAAGAACACGCTGGGCCGACTGGGCATCGAGGCGCGCTTCGTCGCCGACCCGCTCGACCCCGAGGCCTGGCGCGCGCTCGCCGATGACCAGACGGTCGCCTTCTACGGTGAGACCATCCCCAACCCACAGGGCGATATCCTCGACATCGAGCCCATCGCGGCGGTCGCCCACGAGGTCGGCGTGCCCCTCATCGTCGATAACACGGTCGCCACCCCCTACCTGGTGCGCCCGATCGAGTGGGGCGCCGACATCGTCGTCCATTCCGCTACCAAGTACCTGGGCGGCCACGGCACCTCGATCGCGGGCGCGATCGTTGACTCGGGCAACTTCGACTTTGCCTCCCAGCCCGAGCGTTTCCCCCTCTATAACACGCCGGACGAGTCCTACCACGGCCTCGTCTACGCCCGTGACCTGGGCGTCGGCGGCGCGCTGGGCGCGAACCTGGCGTTCCTGCTGCGCATCCAGACGCTCATCAACCGCGACCTGGGCGCCGTCACCTCCCCCTTCAACGCCTTCCTCATCTCCCAGGGCATCGAGACCCTCTCCCTGCGCATCGAGCGCCACGTCTCCAACGCGCTGGAGGTCGCCCGCTTCCTGGAGGCACACCCGGACGTCGAGTCCGTCAACTACGCGGGCCTGGAATCCTCCCCCTACTACGAGCTGGGCAAGAAGTACGCGCCGCTGGGCACGGGCGGCCTGCTCTCCTTCGTCATCAAGGGCGGGTACGAGGCCGGCCGGGCCTTCGCGGACGGCGTGCAGCTCCTGCCCGTGGTCGCCAACATCGGCGACGCGAAGTCCCTGGTCATCCACCCGGCCTCGACGACCCACTCGCAGCTGACCGAGGAGGAGCTGGCCAAGGCCGGCGTGGCGCCCGGCACGGTGCGCCTGTCGATCGGCCTGGAGAACATTAAGGACATCCTCGCCGACCTGCAGCTCGGCTTTGACGCGGCCCGCGCGGCCACCGCCTGAACACCCGCCGTCGGCGGCCTCGGCGAGATACACACTCTCCTCATGCGCCGAGGCCGCCGCGCCCCTCCCGCTCTCACGTCACCGCTCACGCGAAAGAAGGACATCATGAGCCGCCACAACCTGCCCCCCGCCCCCACCTCCGGTGCTTGGCGCGAGGGCGACCCGGTCGCCTTCCGCAAGTTCGCGAACCTGGGCGCCCAGCGCCTGGAAAACGGGGAGATCCTGCCCTCCGTGACGCTCGCCTACGAGACGTGGGGAGAGCTGGACGAGGCCGGCTCCAACGCGGTCCTCATCCTGCACGCGCTGACCGGCGACGCCCACGTGTACGGCGAGACGGCGCCCGGCCAGCCGACCCCCGGCTGGTGGGACCAGATCGTGGGGCCGGGACGCATCATCGACACGCAGCGTTACTTCGTGGTGGCCGCGAACGTGCTGGGCGGCTGTCAGGGGTCGACCGGACCGGCCTCGCTCGCGCCGGACGGGGTGCCCTGGGGCTCGCGCTTCCCCGTCATCTCCACGCGCGATCAGGTCCGCGCCGAGGCCCTCCTGTCCGACCTCCTCGGCGTCCACACGTGGGACATCGTCATCGGCACGTCCCTGGGCGGCCACCGCGCGATCGAGTGGGCGGTCACCTACCCGGAGCGCGTGCGCCGCCTCGTCGTCGTAGCCTCCGGCGCCCAGACGACCGCCGACCAGGCCGCGTGGACGCACACGCAGATCCGCGCCATCGAGCTGGATCCCGCGTGGCGCGGCGGCGATTACTACGCGGGCCCCGGCCCCTGTGCCGGCCTGGCGCTGGCCCGCCAGATCGCGCACACCACCTACCGCTCCCCCTCCGAGCTCGACGAGCGCTTCGGCCGCATCCCCCAGAACGACGAGGATCCCCTGCACGGCGGCCGCCTGGCGGTGGAGTCCTACCTGGACTACCACGGCGAGAAGATCGTGCGCCGCTTCGACGCCGGCTCCTACGTGACGCTGTGCCGCACGATGCTCTCCCACGACGTGGGGCGCGACCGCGGCGGCGTCGTTCAGGCGCTCAAGGCCGTCACCGCCCGCACCCTCGTCGTCGCCGTCGACTCCGACCGGCTTTTCTTCCCCGAGCAGGTCTGGCAGATGGCCTCCGGCATTCCTGGCGCGTTCTATCGCGAGATCCACTCCGACCACGGGCACGACGGCTTCCTCATCGAACACGACCAGCTCACCGCCCTGCTCAACGAGTTCCTCAACGAGCGCATCCCCTCGCGCGCATCCTCCTTCGCCTGATCAGCGCCGCTTTCTCCGCGAGGCCGCCCCGGTTTCTCCTCCTCATCAACGAGGCCGGGGCGGCCTCGCGCGTTATGCTGACCCAATGAGCGTTACCAGCAATCCCACGCCCGGCGGCGAGCTCACCCCCGACACGACCGGCCTACCCGACTTTTCCGGGGTGGCCCCCCAGGCCTCGTCGGACGATTCGACCCCCGAGCGCGACGTCATGGCCCCCTGGGGCGAGGCCGGCCCACCCGGGCCCCAGTGGCGAGCCGACATCCTGGGCGACGGCTACGAGTCTCGCACAATCGAGCTGATCGACGACGCGGAAGGCCCCTGCGTCGCGACCCTCGTGCGCGCACGCCCACCCGAAAGCCCCCGCCTGACCGTCCTGTACCTGCACGGACGCAACGACTACTTCTTCCAGACCGAGATGGCGGATCGGCTGCGCGAGGCGGGGGCGGCGTTCTACGCGCTCGACATGCGCAAATACGGACGGTCGCTGCGCCCCCACCAGACCATCGGGTACACGGACGACCTGTCCGTGTACGACGAGGAGATCGGCGAGGCCATCGAGATCATCCGCTCCGAACGCGACGACGAGCCCATCGTCCTCGCGGGACACTCGACGGGCGGCCTCATCGCGACCCTGTGGGCGCACCGCCACCCCGGCGTCCTGGCCGGCCTGATGTTGAACTCGGCGTGGCTCGAGATGCAGTCGATGGCCGCCTGGCGCGGGGCGATGGCCCCCGTCATCGGGCGCATCGCGTCGCGCAACCCCATGTGGGAGGTCCCCTCGGGCGGGACCGGCCACTACGGGCGTTCGCTCGCCGGGCGCGCCACCTCCGGACTGCCGATCCCCGAGGGCCTGTCCGCCGACGACCCGTCCGTCGCGGGCTGGCCGATCATTCAGGAGTGGAAGCGCCCCGAGTCCTACCCGGTGCCCGCCTCCTGGCTCGACGCCATCATGGCGGGACACGAAACGGTCGAGAAGGACGTGCACCTGGAGTGCCCCGTGCTCTCCATGGTGTCCACCTCCGCTTATGTCGACGAGGAGTGGTGCGAACGCGTCTTCACCTCCGACACCGTCTTGGACCCGGTCGTCATCGCCCAGCGCAGCCTCGGCCTGTCCGACCTGGTCACGATCGCCCGATTCCCCGGCAAGCACGACCTGGTCCTGTCCGACGCGCCCGTGCGCGAGCAGGTTTACGCGACGATGCGCGGCTGGCTAGAGGCCTTCGTCGGCTAGCGTCGCGTCTTCCGGGCGCCGCGCGAGGCCATCCGGGGGCGTTCGTGCGGCCCCCTCTGGCCTCGGCGTCACCGGCGCATGCAACGGGGGCGGCCCGGGATTCGTCGATCCCGGGCCGCCCCCGTCGTGTCGCGCGTGTCAGTGTCTCGCGGCGCGGCGCTCGCGGGGCGCGTGCGCGTATTCGCGGACGATCTCGCGGTTGACCTCGTCGAGGGCTTCGGCCAGGGTTGGGCCCAGGCGGTCGCCGATGCGCACGAGGGTCCAGGCGTCGATGTGGCCCATGCCGCGCGCGGTCAGCATCGTCTCGAGCGACGGGTAGGTCAGGCCGGCGCCGGAGATGGCGCCGCTGGCCGCCAGGACGAGGTCATCCGGCAGCCCGAGCTCGCCGCGCGCCACGAGGGGCGTGTCCTGGCCGAGGATCTGGGCGAGGGTGCGCAGGCCGGCCTCGTCGCGCCCGAGGACGGGCACGCCCTCGTCGCGGGCGGCGACGACCTCGGGGGATTCCTCCGCGCGATCCACGAACGAGGCCGTGGCCGCGTCGGTCGCTCCCCCGTCGTTGAGCTCGGCGGGTTCGGCCTGTGTGCGGCGCGACGCGCGACTGCCCAGGTGGGCGGGGCGCTCCCAGCGCGGCGTCTCATCCTGGGTCACGTGCTGCTCCTCCTCATTGTCATTCTTATCACTGTCATTCACGGCGCGTTCCTCGGGGCGGCCATGGTCGCCCCACTCGTCGCCGTCGCGCTCTGCGTCTGCGTGGTCGGCGGGCTCACCGCCGACTCGCTCGCCTTCGGCGTTTTCAGGCTCGGCATTGCCGCGCTCGTCTTCGGCATGATCGGCGTCGTCGCGGTGCTCGGATTCCATGCCCTCGCGCGCGTCCTCGCCACGCTCACCATCGGCGCGGTCCTGCTCGCCTTGCTCGGCGTTCTCCTCGTCGCTGGCATCCTCCTCACGGGAGTCGTCGGCGCCTGCCTCGGTCTCGGGCGCCTCGGTCTCATCGTCACCATGCGCGTCGTTGTCGTGCTCGGCGTCGTCGCGGTCCTCGGGAACGTCGGCCTCGCGCGCGTCCTCGCCACGCTCGCCATCGGCGCGGTCCTGCTCGCCTTGCTCGGCGTCGCGCTGGTCGTCACCGGCGGGGGCATCGCCCAGCTCGGCGTTCTCCTCGGAGGCGTCCACGACCTCGTCCTCCGTGTCCTGGGCGTTCTCCTCCTCGCCCGCGGGCTTCCAGGGGGCCGGGGGTTCCTCGTCCACGGAGTAGCTGAACACGTCGCGCAGGTGGGGAGCCACCTTCGGGGTGGGACGCGTGGTCGGCGTGTCCGCGCCGTCCTCGGCCCGGTCCTGCGCGTCTGAATCGGCGCCGTCTTCCGACTGCTCGGCGGCGACCTGGGAGTCGTCGAGCTCGTCAGCCTCGGCGGGGGTCTCGGATTCGACCGGCGCGGCAGCGGGGAGCGCCGGGGCGGCGGAAGCGGAGCCGAGCAGCTGCGGAGCGTGCCCGTACAGGCGCGGGCCCACCGCGTTGACGTCCAGGAAGAGACGACCGTTGGACATCTGACGCAGGTTCATGAGGTGCACTTCGACGCCGGAAGTCGCCAGGATCGACAGGGCGGGACGCACGGAGGGGTCGATCTCGCCCGCGACCATAATGAGTCGGGGACCCGGGCCCACGGCCGGAGGCATCGAATCGCGGAACTGGGCCCACCCCGCGCGGAAGCCCTCGGGGCCCGAGGGATACTCCGCCGCCAGGTCCGACCACGACAGGGAGGCGACGACCGCCAGCCGCGACAGCGAGGTAATGAGGGTCTCGGAGTCCAGGAGCTTCAGGATCTCGACGGAGACGATCTGGCCCGTCACGTCGAGGGCCGTCAGGCGCGGTGTCTCCTCGTCGTCCTGTCCGGTCATGTCACGCCACGTCACCGGGAACAGGGGACGGGACACAATCTGTAAGACCTGTTGGCAAATCGCGTCCACCAGATCAGGACCCAGGTCTTGCGCAACCGGGTATCCGAATTGAGCGGGGACGAGGTGTCCATCCTCGAACTCAAACAGGGCCATCGCTCTTTCCTTCACATGTATGGGGCGCTCGTGGCCATTGTTTCATACGTTCCAAAAGAAACACAGAGGACACAGGGACAATGGGATAGATACCACGTAATCATATGGCACCTCAGCAGCACTTCACACACAGCCCGGCCTGTCACATGCGCCACACGCAAACGCCTTCAAGACGGTAAAAGAGCGTGCCGGACCACCACGATCACAGCGAAGAGCCCCACTGCGCACCCAGCCCCCACACCCAAGCCCCGAACGAACGGCATCGACCCCATCATCACCCGACACACAGCCCCACATAGGCACCACGCCCCCATCCGACCACCCACCCCACCCCGCACAGCTCGCCCCGCACAGCTCGCCCCGCACGGCCGCCCAGCCTCAACAATCGAACCGCTAGCGCCCACCACCCCACAGAACATGCCCCCACCTTCCAATCCCACGCAACGCCCGATGCGAGGGATACGACGCCCCACGAGAGGCAGCACCGGGCGTCCGACACCCACTGACACATGCCGAACAACCACTCCGATTCCGCCTCGCCAAAAGGCCAGATCGTGTACGATGGGATGTGATTCGCGCGAATCGAGCAACAGGCAACCTTCCAGCCGGTTAGACTACTGCGCGACACACAGCAATCGACAGACGAGGCGAGGAACAATGGGCAGAAAGAACCTGCACATCGTTGAATACTCGGCGCCAGAACCACGCGTTCCGGCGTCCGAGGAGACGCGCCTCGAACTGTCCCCCTTCTGCCTCGAGGCCAGGACGGCGCCGCGGACATACCCAAATATTTCACAGCCGGTCAACCCTCATTTTCCGCCTATCGAGCGCATTCCCGTCCCCGTGACACCTTTCCCCAGGATGTTCCGCGACGATCCCGAACCGGCCTAATAACCGCCGCGCGATCATCCGCACAGCGGGAAGGGCCGACTTGCGCGGCACGACCGTGACACACTGGCCCTATGAGCGACAGCTTCCTGTCTGACCTGCGCGCACTCATTGACGTCGACGCCTCCGTCGGCACGCGAGCGCGCTACTCCTCCGACGCCGGCCTCACGCGCATCGTGCCCCTGGCCGTCGCATTCCCGCGCACGCCCGAGCAGGCCCTCGCGGCCTTCGACCTCGCCCGCGCCCACGGCGTCCCCCTCACCGCCCGAGGCGGCGGCACCTCGTGCGCGTCCAACGCGATCGGCCCCGGCCTCGTCCTCGATTTCTCGCGGCACATGAACCGCGTCCTCGCCATCGACCCCGAGGCCCGCACCGCCACCGTCGAACCCGGCTGCGTCGGCTCCACCCTCCAGGCCGCCGCCGCGAAGCACGGCCTGCGTTTTGGCCCCGACCCTTCCTCCCAGAACCGCGCGACAATCGCCGGCATGGTCGCCAACAACGCCTGCGGCCCGCACGCGACCGCCTGGGGGCGCACCTCCGACAACATCGTCGCCCTCGACTGCGTGGACGGGCGCGGGCGCCGCTTCACGGCCACGACCTCGCACGATTCGGCGCTTCGCGACGTGCCCGGGCTGGCCTCGCTCATCGACTCCCACCTGGCCCCGATCCGCACGCAGCTCGGCCGCTTCAAGCGCCAGGTCTCCGGCTACTCCCTCGAACACCTCACCCCCGAGGGCGGGCGCAACCTCGCCGCCATGCTCACCGGCACCGAGGGCACCCTCGTCCTCATCCTGTCCGTCACAGTGCGCCTCGTGCCGCTGCCCGACGCGCCTGTGCTCGCCGCCCTCGGCTACCGCTCCATGATCGAGGCCGCCGACGACGTGCCCGCGCTGCTGGCCCACTCGCCCCTCGCGGTGGAGGGCATGGACCGGCGCCTCGTCGACGTCGTGCGCGCACACAAGGGCCCCGGCGCCGTCCCCGCCCTGCCCGAGGGCGAAGGCTGGCTCCTCGTCGAAGTCGGAGCCCCCGGCGAAGACGTCACCGCCTCCCTGGAACGCGCACGCGCCCTGTGCGCCGCCTCCGCCGCCGTCGACACGGTCGTGTACCCGCCCGGGGCCCAGGCCTCGGCCCTGTGGAGGATCCGCGCCGACGGTGCGGGCCTGGGCGGTCGCACCCCGCCGGACGGCGCGGGCGGCGGCGACCAGCAAGCCTGGCCCGGCTTCGAGGATGCAGCCGTCCCACCCGACAACCTCGGCGCGTACCTGCGCGACTTCACCGCCCTCATGGAGGAGTTCGACATCGACGGGCTCCTGTACGGGCACTTCGGCGACGGCTGCGTGCACGTGCGCCTCGCCATGCCACTCGAAACCCCCGAAGGCGTCACCCACTCGCGCGCGTTCCTGCAGTCCGCGGCCCGCATCTGCGCTGCCCACGGCGGCTCCGTCTCCGGCGAGCACGGCGACGGGCGCGCCCGCGGCGAGCTCCTGCGCTTCATGTACTCCCCCGAGATGCTCGACCTGTTCGCCCGCGTCAAGCACGTCTTCGACCCCGGTAACCTCCTCAACCCCGGGGTGCTCGCCGCCCCCATGGACGAGGCCGACGCCACCTCCCGCGCTCGGGCTCGTCTGGGTGGGTCGCGGGTCGGTGGCGGAGCCGGTTCCAATGGCAGGTACGGCGAGGCCCCCGGCAGTAATCCCGCTCCCCTCGGCGGCGACGGTTCCGCTCGCGGGTCCGACGCTCGCGCGGTCGGCGCTGCTGGCCCGGCCACGAGCAGCGGCGCTGCCGATACACCGACGCCCCAGCGTGCTGATGGTTCCGCGGGTTCCGCTCGCGCATCCGACGATGCTGCCATCGCCGGCTCCTCTCGCCCATCCGACCTGTCCGGCCCACTCGCCGTTGCTGGCGGCCAGCTCGAGCTCCAGCCCGGCGTTGACCCCCTCGATGCGAACCTGCGCCGCGTCGCCGCACACCCCATGCCCGCCGAAGGCGGCTTCGCATTCACCCACGACGGCGGCGACTTCACGGCGGCCGTCCACCGCTGCACGGGCGTGGGCAAGTGCCGCGCCGGAGTGCCCGGCACATTCATGTGCCCGTCCTATCTGGCCACCCGCGACGAGAAGGACGTGACCCGAGGGCGCGCTCGCATCCTCCAGGAGGCCGCGAACTCGCAGCTCGTTCAGGCCATCAACTCCCCCGAAGTCCTCGAGGCCCTTGACCTGTGCCTGGCCTGCAAGGCCTGCTCCGCCGACTGTCCCGCCGGCGTCGACATGGCCCGCTACCGCTCTGAAGCGCTCTTCCGCACCTACCGGGGGCGCCTGCGCCCCCTCAGCCATTACACGCTCGGCTGGCTGCCGCGCCTCACCCGCGTCACCGCGCGCGTGCCCGGCCTGGCGGCCGTCGCTAACGCCATCATGTCAGTGGCCCCCCTGCGGTCGCTGGCCTTCCGTATCATCGGGCTCGACCCTCGCCGAGGCATGCCCGCCCTCCAGTCCGGCACCGTCACCGCGTGGGCTCGCCGCCGCAACCTGCTGGCGGGTTGCGTCCCAGCTGGCGACGCAGCATCTTCTTTCACTGCGACTTCCAGCACTGCGGCTCCCGCGGCCGCAACTTCCGCGGCCGCAACCGATACCCGCGAGCGCGGCGCCGCCCTGGCCTCGTCCGACTCTGCCCGCGCGCGCGGCGGCGCCCCGACCTCGTGCGACTCCACCCGCGAGCGCGAGGCTGCCACTACCTCGTCGACGGTGGGCTCCCCGGTCCTTGGCGGCCCGCGCGACCCCGGCGGGCGGCCGTATGCGCTCGTGTGGGCGGACTCGTTTAGTCAGACCCTGGACGGCGCGGGGGCGCGCGCGGTCGTTGACGTGCTCGAAGCGAACGGGTTTGCGCCCATCGTCGCGCCCGACGCGTGCTGCGGCCTGACGTGGATTACGACGGGTCAGCTGAGCGGGGCGAAGAAGCACTTGGCGTCGTTGCTGGGAGTTCTTGCGCCTTTCGCAGCGTCGGGGATCCCGATCGTCGGCGTCGAGCCCTCGTGCACGGCGGTGCTGCGCGACGACCTGGTGGACCTGCTGCCCGAGGATCCGCGCTCGATGCTCGTGTCGGGCGCGACGCACACCCTCGCCGAGGTGCTGTCGGCCGTGCCGGAATCGTCGCGCAACCTGCCGAGCCTGGAGGGCGTCGAGATCGTCGCGCAGCCGCACTGCCACCACTACTCCGTCATGGGGTGGGACACGGACCAGGCGCTGCTCGAGTCGCTGGGTGCGCGCGTCACGCGGCTCGAGGGGTGCTGTGGCCTGGCCGGGAATTTCGGCATGGAGGCGGGCCACTACGACCTGTCGGTCGCGGTCGCCTCGCATTCGCTGCTGCCATCCCTGTCGGCCCAGCCGGACGCCGTGTACCTGGCGGACGGCTTCTCGTGCCGCACCCAGGCGGCGCAGCTGGCGGGCCGTGGGGGCGTCCACCTGGCGACGCTGCTCGCGGGGCGTTCGGCCTGAATCCCGGTGTTGCTGTGGGCCCCACGGGTGTTCCGGGCGCCGTCGGGTCTTGCTGTGGGGCTGGGCTGCTTGGCGTGCTCGTGGGCGGCGGCCCGCCCACGAGCCGTCCGCGCCGCGAGCTTCGCTCGGCGCGTCGACTCGTTGTCCGGCCAGGCCCCGCCACAGCCCACGGGCACCGCAGCCAGGCCCACCATCCTCGTTCCAGCTTGTTCCTAAGTGGTGTTACACCATTTAGCCAGGTATTACACCACTTCCCAGGTAGTGTAATGCTCCCTAACTGGTGTAATGCTCCCTAACTAGTGCAGCACTCATCGCGCGTGGACATGAAAACGCCGGCTCGGACCATCACAGGCAGCAGTCGGCAAAGCCCACAACGCCTCGGCACACTCAGGGATGGCAACTTGATGCGGACGAAGCAGCTGAATTGCCCACGCACGTAACGCAGCGAAGTCTTCGTAGTCCCTCCAAGAGACCCGGTATATCGTCCACCCCGCAGAGCGCAAATCATTTTCTCGCTGGATCCAGTCACGCTTCGCCCGCGCAAACTCGGCATCATCCTTGCCCAGCTTTCCGATGCCATCGAACTCGAAGATGATCATGAGTCCCGGAATCGCGATGTCCGCAAAGTAACGGCGCCCATTGATGACTATCTCGAACTGGGTCACAACTTCGAAGGAACTCACCGACTTGAGAACCCACAGAAGAGCAGCCTCGGCTGGGTTGTCACACCCGGGGTCAGCGGCGGCTATCAAGCGCTGTGCCCGCCTGTAGGGGACGCATTCCTTCTGCTGCCGATACAGCTCCAAGCATTCAAGCATCTTGCTCCGAACGCGTTGCGCTCGTTGCCTACTTTCTTGCTGGGATAGCACTACAAACCGAGACTCGTAGTGCAATGCCATGCAAATTGCCACGAATCCGCTGAGACGTTCCGAATAACAAGCCATGCGAACTGCCGCCTCAACGACCGATTCACATCGCAACCGATCAACGATCTCGACGCTGTGTTCACACGGTTTCTTCACTGTCGAACACACGAACGTCGCAGGAATAGTCACCGTTTGCATGGTGACCGCCGGCATTGAGCGCCGCCCATGCCGTGACGGGCACCAAATCACAACATCGGGATTTGCCTCCCACAGTGGTATCGACCGCGCAACGAATGAACTAGGGCCTACGAATACCGGGGAGCCGGAGCTACTGTCACTCACGACAAGTAATCGAGCCCTAGCGACGAGAGCCCATAACTCCCAGTACGTCATCGGTGGCCCGGACCGATGGATCCTGACGTAGCGGCCACGCTGGATACGAATCACGTTGCCCGACGACAGATCACCTACTGAAGGCCGTCCATTCGTCGAAGACCTGATAACAGTCAGCGATTGAGCATTCATATCTCCATCATCGGCAAGACAGCGTGCCAAGTCACGACCAGAGAACGAACCTGTGGATAGAGGCAAGCTGCTCCGAGGGGTTGTGGATAACGTCCGCTCTCACACTCATCTGCAAGTTCTCCAAGCGCAATCGGCGGTCAGCATCGGCCAGCTGGCAACATTCTCCGCATATGCGCTTGTTCCTAAGTGGTGTTACACCATTTAGCCAGGTATTACACCACTTCCCAGGTAGTGTAATGCTCCCTAACTGGTGTAATGCTCCCTAACTGGTGCAGAGCTTCCCGACGCATGACGCAGTAATCGAGATAGGCACGCAAAGACTCGGCAGCGACTACTCACGCCCCCGATGGTCTCAACCGCCATACGCCCCAACTCAATCCACATGCGGCGGTCACGCCGCTTCACCCCTACGCCGCGCGCGCCAGGCCGACGACGCGCGCCCGGGCAGGCGTTCCGGTCGCCCGCGACCAGGCAGCGACGACCGCGTCAAGGTCCACGGTCGGGTCGACCAGGAGCGCCGTCGACAGCGCCTCCGCGAGCACCCCCGATGTGGCCACGACACTGACCTGCCGCACGCCCACGCGCGCCGGGTAGCCCGTCCGCGGGTCGATGATGTGGTGGTCCAGCAGGCGCGAGGAGGGCGCCGCCCCATCGGCGCGCGAGGACGCGGTAGCATCGGCCGCGCACGCGGATGTTTCGCCGGTTGTTTCACGCAGGGACGAGGCCTGCCCTCCCCCACCGGGCGCGCCCGGCTCGGCAGCAACAACGGTGGCATGAGCACGAGCATCGGCGCGCGAGGACGTGGCAGTTTCGGCCGCGCACACGGGTGTTTCATGGGTTGTTTCACGCAGGGACGAGGCCTGCCCTCCCCCACCGACAACACCCCCTTCAACCATGGGAAGAGGGGCAGGCGCGGACAGACCTGACAAACTCGGCATATGAGCAACGGCTTGTATACCAGCGCCAGTGACAGACGCGCGCGAGGGAGCAATACCCACGCCACAAACACCCGTTTCACGCACTATTTCACGCGTGGAAGCTCGCTGTGCGTCACGAGTGGCGGCACTGCTAGTGCCGCCCCCGGCGGCCTCAGCGGCAGCAACGACAGGACGAGTGCCACGAGGGTTATCCGCGCCCGAACAGAGACCACCAGCGCTCGCATCCCACGTTTCGACGCGCGCCACTCCACCCATCGGTCCCAGGTTGTCTCCGGACGTCGACAGGGACGCCATATCACCCACGGGAAGTTCCACGACGCCAGCAATCGCCGTGGGCGCGCCGTTCGGGTCACGCAGGCCGGCGCGCCAAGGGGACCCGTCGGCGCGAGTCCCGAACACCGACACCGACGACGTCCCCACCGACACAAGAACTCCGCGCGCCCCCATGGACACCGCCAGGTCGCGGCACGCGTCAGCGGTGTACCCCTTCGCGACGCCCCCCAGGTCGAGGCTGGGGCACGGCACTCCATCACGATGCCCTCGGCCATCCGTCGCGGACACGCGAGCGCCCTCGGAGGAGGCGCCTGCGGCCTGATTCTCATGCGAGGCGTCATAGGGTTGTCCGTCGCCACTAACGTAGCCGCGGGCGTCGACAGGAAGGCGACGAACGTCAACAGGAAGGCCGCGGGCGTCGACAGGAAGACCGCGGGCGTCGACAGGAAGGTCGCGGGCGTCAACAGGAAGACCGCGGGCCCCACTGCCGATTGCGGCGCCGGCGGGTGCCCGCAGAGTCCACCGCCGCTCGCCGACGCGCGACAGCAAGCCCCACGACGCGGACCGCACCGCCGCCTCCACAGCAGCCACGGAGGGCGCGGGCGGCAGCGCCGCGCCCGCGACGAACGCCGCCCGCATCGCCTTGACATCCCACGCGGCGACAAGCGGCCCGATCATCGGGTTGAACGCTCCCCCGGTCGCCTCGGCAAGCGCCAGAGCGCCGCGCAGCAGCTGGTCGGTTTCTTCGCTCACGACGAGGCCGGGGCCGCCCCCCGCGTCAGCGGTTCCTTCGCGGGATGGTTGCGAGTGGCGAAGCGGAGTATCCGGCGCGTCTGTGATCGAAGCGGAAGCTGTCACGCAGGCGGGCGAGGAGGCGGCGCGACGAGCGGCGTCTGTGCACGCGTCACCGGTCGCCGGCAACGCCTCGCCACCGTCCGCGTCGTGACAGCACGCATCATCGGTCGCCCGCAACGCCTCGCCGCCGTCCGCGTCGTGACAGCACGCGTCACCGGTGGCCGGCAACGCCTCGCCACCGTCCGCATCGTGACAGCACGCGGCATCGCGGACAGCGGCGTTCAGCCGCGACACCTCGGAAGAGGGCCGGAACGCGCTCCACAGGTCCTCGTGGCGGGCAACGACGCCCACGAGGGCGTTGACGATCGCCATGCCGTCACCGCCCCACCCGATAATGTCGACGCGGGTGCCCATCGCGGGGAACGAGGAGCGCCACGTGGGGGCACCATCCCCGGCCCGAGCATCCGCAACGTGCTGAGGGCCTGCCTGTGCATGAGCCTGCGCCGGAGAATCCCCCGCAACGGCATCCCCACCGCCCGCCCCGCGGGCGGGACCCGGAGCCTCGGCCACGGCCTCGTCCCCCGAGACGCTCGCAGAGCGCACAGGGCCCACGGAACCCGCAGAGCCCACGGAACCCGCAGGGCCCACGGGCTCAGCTGTCGGAGTCGTCGAGGCCGCCGTCCTTCGTGGACTCGTCCAGGCCGGGGATGGTGATGTCGTCGGCCGCCTCGGCCGAGACGCCCTGGGAGGCGGCGATGGCGCGGATCGCGGCCTGCACGAACTGCTGGTGGGCGACGGTGGCGCCGGTGATGACGTCGACCTTGGCGGGGTCGCCGACCTGCGTGAGGTTGTCGGAGTACTCCTGGTAGGAGGCGACGGCGGCCTGCGCCTTCTTGTAGTAGTCCTGGTTGAAGACTTCGCCGGCGGAGTTCTTGCCGTAGTCGGCGCCCTTGTCGGTGCCGTTCGCGAGGGTCGTCTCGTAGGAGGTGGCGGTGATGCGCCCGCCCTCGACGGTGATGGTGATGGTGCCGATGGAGCCCTGGTCGTCGGGGTTGGACTGGGCGGTCCACGTGCCATCGCTCATGGGCTTGCTCATGTCTAGGCCGGTGGAGGGCTGGCAGGCACCCAGG
This sequence comes from Schaalia sp. HMT-172, assembly GCF_030644365.1. Classification (NCBI taxonomy): domain Bacteria; kingdom Bacillati; phylum Actinomycetota; class Actinomycetes; order Actinomycetales; family Actinomycetaceae; genus Schaalia; species Schaalia sp. HMT-172. The sequence goes on along the minus strand of NZ_CP130058.1, from coordinate 386,739 downwards.
ATAGTGGCGCCGAGCGCGCCGAGGACCGCGAACGAGGCCGGGGCGGCCCATCGGGAGCGCGCGTGAAGAGTGTTGCGGGCGGTCATCGCACCTTGTCCTTTCCGCTGCGCGCGTCGCTGTCGCGACCGGGGAGAACGAGCCCCGAGGCGCGCTGTTCGAAGTTGTGGTCGTGCCAGGTTTCCTTCACGACCTTGCCGTGATCGAGTCGGATTTCGCGCTGGCCCTGTTCGGCGACGAGCGCGTCGTGGGTGACGACCATGAGGGTCGTGCCGTCCTGGTGGAGCTGGTTGAACAGGTCGAGGACGATCTCCTCATTGGTCTCGTCGAGGTTGCCGGTGGGTTCGTCGGCCAGCAGCAGCTTGGGGTAGTTGATGAGGGCGCGGGCCACGCACACGCGCTGCTGTTCGCCGCCGGAGAGCTGGCGGGGCAGGTGGGTGGCGCGATCGGCCAGGCCGACGCGGTCGAGGGCCTCGAGGGCTTCCTTCTCGTCGGGCATCGAATGGTAGTACTGGGCGACCATGACGTTCTCGAGGGCCGTGAGGTGGCCGATGAGGTGGAACTGCTGGAAGACGAGGCCGATGGTGCGGCAGCGCACCTCGGTGAGCTCGTCGGCGGTCAGGTCGGAGATGTCGTGCCCGTCCAGCATGACGGTGCCCTTGGTGGCGGTGTCCATGGCGCCGACGATGTTCATGAGTGTGGTCTTGCCGGAGCCCGACGGGCCGACGATGGACACCCACTGGCCGCGCGGGATCGCGAGGGACACGTTGTCGAGGGCGTGCAGGTCGCCGTAGATCTTGGAGACCCCGTCGAGGGTCAGCAGGGCGTCAGTGGGGGCCGACGAGGCCTGGGCGGCCTCGGGCGCGTCGGCAGCGGCAGTGGGGGTGGTGTCGGGGGTTGTCATGGTGGTTCTCATTCTCCGCGCAGGACGAGCGCGGGGTCGACGGCCAGTGCGCGACGCACGGGCGGGAGGCAGGCGAGGACGGCGATGAGGATCGAGCAGGCGACCGTGCCCAGGAGGATCACGGGGTGCAGCGAGATGGAGCGGTGGAAGACGGAGGTGGAGATGAGGACGGCGAGGCCGTAGCCGGCCCCGGCACCCAGGACGCCTCCGATGAGCCCGAGCATGACGCCCTCGCCCATGAACTCGCGGGTGATGGATCGCGCGGTTGCTCCCAGGGCCTTGCGCAGGCCGATCTCGTTGCGTCGCTCGGTGACGACGGCGATCATCGTCGTGGACACGCCGATCATGGTCAGGGCGAGCACGATGACGGTGATGACGACGAGCAGGGAACGCAGCATCGCGAGCACGCCCGTGTCGGACTGAGCGAGGCGGCGCACGGTTTGAGCGTGAATGTCGGGGTTCGCGGCGTTCATCGCGTCGGCGATGGCGCTGAGCTGGTCGCCCTCCAGGGCGATCGAGTACTCGGCGAGCGACACGGTGTCGGTCTGCCCGGTCAGCGCGCTCATGTCCTGGGGGGACATGTACACGTAGCCGTCTTCGTTGCCGCCGGTCTTGAGGATGCCGGACACGGTCAAGGTGACGGTGCGCGGATCGACCTTCAGGCCCGAGGCCTGCGCCCCGGACTGCGCGGCGGCCTTCGAGGACGCGGAGGCGTCCAGCTGGCTGACCGTGATCGTGTCACCGGCCTTCACGTCGATCGTCGAGGCGACCTGCTCGCCCACGAGGATCTGGCCCGAGGCCTCGGGCCACTCCCCATCCACGTACCAATACGGGTTCATGGCGTGCACGGCCGCCAGGTCGGCTCCGCCCGCCACGAACGGCTGGTCATTGATCGTGACGGTCTCGTAGTCGAAGGACGCAGACCCGACCAAAGCACTCGCGGGCACCTGAGCGGTCGCGGCGGTCACGGCCTCGTCCGTGATGGGCACGTCGCCGGCGGGGGTGACGACGAGGTTGGCTCCGTAGGAACGGATCTCGCGGGCCATCTGCGCGGGCACGTCGACCGCGATCGTGACGAGGCCGGACAGGGTCGTCGCACCGATGGCGACGGCGAGGACCGCGATGAGGACGCGGGAGCGGCGGCGCAGGATGGAGGAGATAACCATCCGCCAGAACATTGCTCGTCTGGACATGGGCATCACCTTCCGTGCAGGACTTCAGCCGCGTTGAGGCGCAGCAGGTAGCGGATCGCCGGGATGGAGGCTCCCAGGACGACGAGGATGACGAGGACGGCGACGAGACCGACGACGACCGGCGCAAACGCGATCGAGGAGTGGAACACCATGTACCCGATCGCCTGCGCCAGCGCGAGGCCGCCGCCGTAGCCGAGCACGCCGCCGACCAATCCCACGATGATCGTCTCGGTCAGGAACAGCGCGATGATCTGTTTATCTTTGGCACCCACGGCCTTCATGAGGCCGATTTCGCTGGAGCGCTCCATGACGCCCGCGGTCACCAGGTTCGCAATGGCCAGGGCTGAGGCGATGAGCGCCAGCACGGTCACGAGGACCATGAGCAGCTGGGTCTTCTCCAGGATCGTGCCCTCGGACTGGGCGACCTGGCGGACCGGGCGGGCCACGGAGTCCGTCATGACTTCCTCGATCTGGTAGGCGATCGAGGAGACGTAGGCCGTGCAGTACCAGGTTTCTTTTTCCTTCACCGTCAGCGAGTTCGGGTTTTTCGCGGCCTTGCGGGCCAGGTCGTTATCCGGCGTGGTGAGGGCGGAGACCTCGACGCTGCCGACTGCCCCCTCACGCCCGATGAGCGCCTGCGCCTGCGCCAGCTGAATAAACACGCCGCGGTCAGCGTCGTCGCCGCTGGTGATGATGCCGCGCACCGTGAAGTCGCGCGTGATCCCCTCGCGGGTGAGCGTGAAGGAGTCGCCGACGGCCAGCCCGTGCGCGGCAGCGTAGGTCGTCCCAACGACCGCTCCGTCCGCGTCGTCGTCCGCCGGCCACGCGCCCTCCAGCCCCCACCATCCGCGGAGCCTGTCCAGGCCCGTCTCGACGCTCTCGCCGGTGGCCAGCTCGAGGTGGTGGCTGAACCAGGTGCCGGTCGTTGGCACGTGCTCGCCGCTCGCGTCGGTCGCGGACACGTTCAGCAGCGGCGCGAAGTCGAGGATGTTGTAGGTCCAAAAAATCGTCTTGATGTTGCCCAGCTCGTCCTCACGCAGGTACGAGCGGGCCTCGGCGGCCTCGCCCGTGTTGTAGAGGTCATCGAGGACGGCCGCACCCTGGGGGCGCACAACGATGTTCGCGCCGTAGGACTTAAGTTCCTGGTTGACCTTGTCGCCCACGTTGAACATGACGGAGAGCATAGATGTGGCCACGCAGGCGCCCAGCGCGACGGTCAGGGCGATCATCAGGTGGCGGTTGCCGCGCCTCGTGAGGGCGCCGCGGAGCATTCGGAAAAACATGCGGACCCCTTACTTCACGAAGACCGAGGCCGAGGCCTCGAGCGCAGAGATCGGAACCGTCAGCGTGCCGTTGGAGACCTTGTAGTCGATGGGGATCGGGTTACAGCCGCCCTTAAAGCCGATGGTCGCGATGTTCATCGCCACTTCACACAGCTTGCAGATGACCTTGCCGTCCTTCTCGTAGTAGCCGGTGGGACCGCAGATATCGCACGCGTCCAGGCCCACGCCGAAGGAGGAGCCGGACTTTTGGATGACGATGAAACGCACCTTGACGCCGCCCGAGGTCGTGTACTCATAGCGGTGCAGGTGGCCGTCCGAAATGTCGGCCAGGTTGAGGCTCACCTGGTCGTCGACGACGCTGAAGGACTCGGGCGGGGAGAGCTCAACCTCCTGGCTGCCGTAGGCCACGCCGACCGTGATCAGCAGGGCGCCGCACAGGTAGCCGATCGCGGCGGTGCCCGCCATGGACTTGTACAGCCGCGAGCGCGCACGGCCCAGGCGGCCCTCAGCCGGGTTAGCCCCGACGGTCGGGATCGCGCGGGACGCGCGCCACGTCAACACGACGACCGCGCACAGGGCCAGCGCGGCCACGATCGTGAAGACGGCCTCGTGGTTGATGAACCAGGAGATAACATCCCACGACGACTTGGGAATCGTGATCCAGTGCTTGGCCTTCATGATGCGGACGATCAGCAGCGCATAGTCGACCAGCAGGGACACCAGAATCACGCCCGCAGGCCACACGCGGTTATTCCACGCACACATCCGGTAGGACACCCACGCCAGGAAGCTCACGAGCAGCCACGCCAGGACGTAGCCGAGGATCGCGAGGACAACCTGAGTCGAGTAGATTTCAACACCGCCCGACATCATCAGGAGCGCCTGATTCATGGCGGTGGGCACGGCTCGGAAGAGCGAGACGGCGATGAACAGGGCACCGACGATACGCACGAGGACATCACCGGGCAGCGCGGTTTCCATCGACGAGGCCGCCCGGGCCTCGTCGTCGGCGTCGCCGGGCAGGAGGGAGCGCATGCGGCGCGAGCGCACGGCAACGAGCGCGAGGAAGACGAGCGCCAGCACAATCGCGATCGGGAGGGTGATCAGGCCGACCGTCTGGCGGTTGATCAGCTTGGGGGCTTCGACATTGACGGCCGTCAGCGCCAACGAGGACACCAGGCCCAACGCGATACCGAACCAGACCGCCCGCGAGCGGGCCTTCTTTCCTCGGCGGCCGCGGCCCGTGGCCGGCATGAAGCGGATGACGGCGCCGAGCGCGAGCATCGTCAACAGCAGCGTCAAGGTTGCTTCGCTCATCTGCTGAAGCATTGGCTTTCCTCCCGAAATAAAGGTTCACCGAAGTCTCACGATTCCGGTGTCAAGTCTAGTCCCCCCACGGGGCGGGGGCCGAGGCCAGCGGTCCGACACAGGAACCACTGCCTCGGCCCCACGAAGCGTGCGAGTCGATCACCAGGACACGGCCGTGGGATCCCACTGCCAATCCGGGAACTCGGCGACGAGCGGCTCAGTCCAGAAGCGGCCCTCGACGCCCGTGGTCTTGTCGGTGTGCAGCAGCCAGCCGCTGGGAGGCTTGATCGTGAAGGTCACGTCGTAGGTGCCCGCATCCAGCTTGGGCAGGTTCAGGCCGTAGTGCGGGCCGTCGGACGCGTTCATCGGCATGAGCGTGCCCTGCTGAACGACGTTACCGGACTTGTCCGCGATCGAGTAGTCCACGGTCAGACCGGGCACGAAGTCGCCCGCGCCGTAACCGAGCTTGTTGTCGGCGGCCGCGGAGACGTCAGCCTCGATGTGCATCGAGGACTCGGCGGCCGGGGTGCCGACCTCGGGCTCCATGTCGACGGGCTGGAAGTAGACGCCGCCCACCACGAGGGGGCCGACGTGGACGTCGTCGCCGAGGGGCTGCTCTTCGAAGCCAGCGTCCTCGCCGGGGGCGGGGGCGGCAGGGTCAGCCGCGGCCGACGACGAGGCGGCGGGCTTGTCAGTGGAGGACGAGGAGGAGTTGTTGGAGCAGGCCGCCAGGGTGCCTGCGAGGGCCAGCGTGGCCAGGGCCGCGCCGACGCGGAACAGAGAACGCTTCATGTGATGATCTCCTGTGCGTGTTGGTTGGATAAAACGTCGGTGTCGCTCGAGAGGAGTCAGTCCTGCGCCCGCGACTGGGCGGCGGCCTCGCGGGCGAGGCGAGCTTTTCCGAAGAAATAGAGACCGACGATGATGGCGAGAACGATGGCTTGCGCGGCCAGGTTCTCCACTCGGGGGTAAATCCCCAAGAGGTCAATAGTGGGGAAGCCGGAGATGGGCGTCAGGGACACGACGTCCGCCTCCTGAAGCTCCCCGATACCAGAACCCGTGAACGTGAAGGCCATGAAGGCCATCAGCAGCGAGGTAATGGTGAAGAAGGGGCGCAGCGGGATGCGGACCGCCGCGAACTGGATGAGCAGGTAGATGATGACCAGGGCCACGAGGCCGACCGCCAGGCCGATCCACACGTAGTGAACCTTGTCGCCCGCAGCGGCGACGATCGGGACGTAGAAGAGGATCGTCTCCGCACCCTCGCGCAGGACCGCGAGGAAGGAGATGAACGCCAGGCCCAGCAGGGAGCCGCTGCTCAGCGAGGCGTCCGTCTGCTTCTTGATGTACTCGTCCCAGGCCTTGTTGGAGGACTTGTTAATCATCCAGTTGGAGACCCAGATCAGCATGACGACCGCGAAAAGCGCCGCGAAGCCCTCGAGGAGCTCCTGGTTGGCGCCCGCCAGGGAGGTGACATAGCTGAAGAGGAAGGCCAGGCCGACGGACAGGGCGAAGGCGAGTGCCACGCCGCCCCACACGATCGGGGTCTTCTTCTTGTGGCCGGCCTTGGCCAGGTAGGCCAGGACCGCGGCGACGACCAGGATCGCCTCCATGCCCTCGCGCAGGATGACGAGGAGGGAGGGCAAGAACTGGGCGATCCACGGGGAGGTGCCCGAGCCATCGGTGGCGTTGTCGGCCGCCTTGCCGGTGTAGCCGTCGAGGGTGTTGGCGTCCTCGCGGATGTAGTTCGTCAGCGTCGCGAGATGCTGGTCGACGGCCACCGAGTCATCGTCGGTCATGGCCTTCTTGAGGAGGGAGAATTCCATCTCCACCTGGGAGACGCGCGAGCCGGAGATGCGGCTCATGACCTGCTTCTCCATGCCGGTGATCTCGTAGTGCTTGTAGTAGGCCTCGTTGACCTTGTCCTTGCCGGCCTTGGCGTCGCCGCCCTTGTAGGCGTTGGCGCCGTCCTGAAGGATGCCGTTGATGGTCTTGGCGACCTCACCCCACGCGCCGGGGCTGTAATCGTCCGACGAGGCCTGGGCGGCGGTACCGGGGGCCACGCCGTCCAGGGAGGCGCCGTCTTCGACCATGTACTGCTTGAGGGTCGTGGCGTGGCTGTCGACGCCAGCGCTGTCGCCGTCGGTCATGGCCTTCTTGAGGAGGGAGAACTCCATCTCCACCTGCGAGACGCGCGCACCGGAGATGCGAGCCATGACCTGCTTCTCCATGCCGGTGATCTCGTAGTGCTTGTAGTAGGCGTCGTTGATCTTGTCCTTGCCACCCTGCGCGTCGCCTGCCTTGAAGGTGGAGACGCCTTCGTCGATGAGGCCGTTGATCGTGGTCGAAACATCGCTCCACGTCTGATCCGCGGCGCGCGAGGGAGCGGCGACGACGGCCAGAGCGAGGGCCGCCATCACGGCGACGATAAGAACGCGACTGAGTCGCTGACCAATACTGTGTGCGTGAGCGCGAATACTGTGTGCGTGAGCGCGAAGCACTGTCACCGCTTGCCTCCTGACGAGTCGGCGCACGAGGGCGCCACGATGGAATGTCTACCAATCAGCGTAACCACATCTGGCCCAGGTGAAAAGTAGTCCGTTTAGGTTGTCCTAAATTGTGACCATGCCGTGACGGTGTCTAGCGCGGGGACATAGCCCCATTGAGGGACTAAGGGCCCAGGATTGTCGCTTGCTGACGCGGTGCCATAAAAGGGCGACAGATCAGGCAACATGCATCTTCCATCGAGCCACAACGAGGCGCACGCAGCGCCCGATACCGCCACCTCGCTCCCAGACACTGACCAGACATCCCAAACCTCCAATCGGGTCTAAGACAGTCTCCGCAACACCCGGGACAGCTCAGCGTCCACGGCCGATAAAGGGATCAGAGAGCGACGGCGGTAACCACCCCTCCAAAAGTCGCAGGAAATTTAACTCGGTCATTTTTCGAGATAGGCCACAAACGTTGCAATTCCAACGATGTAAATTCAATGTTTGAACAAGCCACAGGGGAATTGCATGCGACGTTGTTGGGGAACCACTCCGGTATTTCAAACGGAAGAACCCACCGGCGTGGAGGGAGCCCAATGGTCCGGAGGGCCAGGCCGAGGCTCCCGCAGACGGCAGCTACACTCAACCCTGACATATTTCGCATGCAATTCCCCCGAGCAACAATCAAAGAGAGCTCAAAAACCGCAGAATATCAACGATCCGATTTCAAAACTTGAAATATGGGCAGGGGAATTGCATGCGACATTGTTGGGGAACCACTCCGGTATTTCAAACGGAAGAACACGCCGATTGGCGCGCGCCCACCGATTGGAACGCACCCGACGGTCCGGAGGGCCTGCGGCGCCGACACGCGCCATCGAGAGCCCCTAAACAAATTTCGCACGTAATTTAACTCGGTCATTTTTCGAGATAGCCCACAAACGTTGCAATTCCAACGATGCCAATTCAATATTTGAACAAGCCGCAGGGGAATTACGTGCGACATTGTTGGGGAACCACTCCACAACGTGGCGAGGCCGCGACCGGTTTCCCGGCCACGGCCTCGTCGTTACGCTCGGCGGGAGGCACGCAGCACAGCGGTGCCACCCGCCTGGCGGATCAGGCGGTCATGTCCACGTGGTCCTCGACCGCGGCGCGGCCAGCCTCGAGGCGTGCGACGGGGACGCGGAACGGGGAGCAGGACACGTAGTCCAGGCCCACGCCGTGGAAGAAGTGGATCGACGCCGGGTCGCCACCGTGCTCGCCGCACACGCCGAGCTTGATGTTCGGCTTGGTGGAGCGGGCGCGGCGCACGCCCTCGGAGACCAGGGTGCCCACGCCGTGGACGTCGATGGACTCGAAGGGGGAAACGCCGAAGATGCCGGCCTCGATGTACTGCGGGAAGAACACGCCTTCGACGTCGTCGCGCGAGAAGCCCCACACGGTCTGCGTCAGGTCGTTGGTGCCGAAGGAGAAGAAGTCGGCTTCCTCGGCGAGGTCCTCGGCCGTCATGGCGGCGCGCGGCAGCTCGATCATGGCGCCGATGGAGACGCCGGACAGGTCGACGCCGCGGGCGGCGGCGACGGAGGCGATGATGCCTTCGGCCTCTTCGCGCACGAGCTGGAGTTCACGCACGGAGCCGACGAGCGGGACCATGATCTCGGGGCGCGGGTCGAGGCCGCGGCCCACGAGCTGCGCGGCCGCCTCGCACAGGGCGCGCATCTGCAGGGCGAACAGGCCGGGCAGGTAGATGCCCAGGCGCACGCCGCGCAGGCCCAGCATGGGGTTCTGCTCGTGCATGCGGCGAACCTCGACGAGCATGGCCTCGTCGGCAGGGTCGAGGGTGCCGGTGGCCTTGCCGACGGCGACCTTGGTCTCCAGCTCGATGAGGGCGGGCATGAACTCGTGGAGCGGCGGGTCGATGAGGCGCACGGTCATCGACTTGCCGTCCATGACCTCGAGCATCTCGAGGAAGTCCTGCTTCTGCAGCTTCTCGAGCTCGTCGAAGGCGGCCTGGCGCTCGTCGGACTCGGGGGCGGAGAGGATGGCGCGCTCGACGAGCGGGCGGCGCTCGCCCAGGAACATGTGCTCGGTGCGGCACAGGCCGATGCCCTCGGCGCCGAAGGCGATGGCGCGCTTGGAGTCGAGGGGGGTGTCGGCGTTGGCGCGCACGCGCAGGCGGCGGACCTTGTCGGCGTGGGACAGGAGCTTGTCGACGGCCTCGACGAGCTCGCGGGTGCCCGCATCCTCGCCGGCGGCGGCGAGGCCGGCCTTGAGGCCCTCGGCAAGGTAGGTGGTGACGGGCGAGTCGGTGACGGCGACCTCGCCGCGGAAGATTTCGCCGGTCTGGCCGTCGATGGCGATGGTGTCGTCGGCGGTCAGGACGAGGTCACCGATGGTGACGGTGCCGGCAGCTTCGTCGATGACGAGGGACTCGGCGCCACACACGCAGGTCTTGCCCATGCCGCGGGCGACGACGGCGGCGTGCGAGGTCTTACCGCCGCGCGCGGTGAGGACGCCTTCGGCGGCGACCATGCCGGGCAGGTCGTCGGGGTTGGTTTCGCGGCGCACGAGGACGGTCTTGACGCCTTCGCTGGCGGCCTCGACAGCCTGCGCGTTGTTGAAGGCGATCTTGCCGACGGCGGCACCCGGGGAGGCGGCCATGCCGCGAGCGATGAGGTCCTTGTCGGCCTTCGCGTCGAACTGGGGGAACATCAGCTGGGTGAGCTGGTCGCCGGTGACGCGGCCCAGGGCCTCGTCGCGGGTGATGAGCTTTTCGCCGAGGAGCTGGGTGGCGATGCGGAACGCGGCGGCGGCGGTGCGCTTGCCGACGCGGGTCTGGAGCATCCACAGCTTGCCGCGCTCAATCGTGAACTCGATGTCGCACATGTCGCGGTAGTGGGTCTCGAGCTTGCGCATGATGGCGCGCAGCTCGTCGTAGACGGGCTTGTTGATGCGCTCGAGGTCGGACAGGGCCAGCGTGTTGCGGATGCCGGCGACGACGTCTTCGCCCTGGGCGTTCTCCAGGTAGTCGCCGTAGACGCCGGAGTGGCCGGAGGAGGGGTCGCGGGTGAAGCACACGCCGGTGCCGGAGTTTTCGCCCATGTTGCCGAATACCATGGTGCAGATGTTGACGGCGGTGCCCAGGTCGTGGGGGATGCGCTCGCGGCGGCGGTAGATGCGGGCGCGCTCGGTGTTCCAGGAGCGGAAGACGGCTTCGATGCCCATGTCCATCTGGGTGCGGGGGTCCTGGGGGAAGTCGTTGCCGGTCTGCTCCTTGACGATGCCCTTGAAGGTGTCGACGAGGCCCTTGAGATCCTCGGCAGTCAGCTCGGTGTCGCCCTTGACGCCGCGCTCGGCCTTGAGGGCGTCGAGGGCGTCGGAGAAGAGGTCGCCGTCGATGTCGAGGACGGTCTTGCCGAACATCTGGATGAGGCGGCGGTAGGAGTCCCACGCGAAGCGCTCGTTACCGCTAACGGCCGCGAGGCCGAGAACGGACTCATCGTTGAGGCCGATGTTGAGGACGGTTTCCATCATGCCGGGCATGGAGAACTTGGCGCCGCTTCGCACGGAGACGAGGAGCGGGTCGGTGGGGTCGCCGAGGTGGCGGCCCATCTGGTCTTCGACGCCGCGCAGCGCGCGGGTGACCTCGGTGGCAAGCGATTCGGGGACGGTCGATTCCTTGAGGTATGCGCGGCACGCCTCGGTGGTGATCGTGAAGCCGGGGGGAACGGGCAGGCCGAGCTTCGTCATCTCGGCGAGGTTCGCTCCCTTTCCTCCGAGGAGGTCCTTCATGGACTTGTCGCCCTCGGAGAAGTCGTACACATACTTGACCATCGTGGTCCTCAACTTCCGTTTTTGCGATGATTGGCCCGACGCCGGGCCGCTACCACAGGCAAGGATACACGCATCAAGGGACTAAGGTCACTTCAAGACACACCCCGTTATGATTGTCCTTACATTGACGAGGCCGTGGTTGCTTGTCGGGTATCGTGCCCTCGGGCGGAAGTGGGCGTCAAGCGGGCTGGTCAGGGGTATCGGCGAGGCTGTCACACAGGCGCCGGCGGGCGCGGCGTTCGGCCGACCGGGGGCGGACAGACGGACGTGGGCGGACAGACGGACGTGGGGCGGGCCCGAAGGCCCACCCCACGAGAGCTGCGAGAGCCGGTCAGAGTGCGAGAATCGAGCCTAGAGCGCCCACCTAGGCAGGCTCCGGCAGCGCATCAGCACAAGTCATCCGTAGACAATCAGGACACACCACGGTAGAACAAGGCCCGATCGAGCGCGCTACGCACGCCAGGGACGAACCCACCCCCTAGCCAACCTTGATCGGTGCACGATCCTCAAAACCAAGCATCTGAAAGCAACCCAAAACCAGCGCCCCAACAGCACTACTGCTGCAGAAACTGCTATGCCCTAAGACTATAGCCCCGGATATTTTGGAGCAACTCCAAGCAGTCGCGAGGCAGCCTTCCCCTCAGTATGCTCGAGGTCACTCACGTAATCGTGGAGGGAGTAGCCGAACGTTTCCAGGTCATAAGCGAGCGCCTTGAGAGCGTCGACAACGAAAGTAGCCATCTTACTAAACTCGGGCGCAACTCCATTTGGAGCCCGACCGATGCTGCGATGCCTCGAGAAAACGAGACTAGCATTCAATCCAGACATTTCGCCCGCAACCGCACGAAGCTTGCCTGCAAGATGCGGGAGCGCGTCATCTGCTACAGATCTAACCCCGCTACAAGAGACTTCGAGCGCATTTGCTTTCATCAATATGGGTCTTGGCTCGATATCAAAGCACTCCATCTGGGAATTAATTGTTTTCCCCAAGTCATTGACACGCTCTGCAAGCTTATCTTCAGCATCGCGGAGAGCCTGATTCAGACTCTTCTTACCACTCACGATAGATTCGTTGACCGCACGAGCCCCCGCATCGCGCCCTTGCCCAAGGCCGGTCGCTTGAGCATTACCCTTACTCTCTTGAAATTTAAAGGCATATATTCCTTGAATAGCTGTAACACCAGCTTTTAACCCTCCCGCAACATTTTTCGAGGAAACCGCCTCTACAGCCTCAATTCCCCAGGTCACAACCGACAACACGCCAGCTAGCGTAATACTAGCCTTTTTGCGCGGCAGCTCAGCCGCTAGCTTATCCATTGCAGGCCCGAGATTCTTTTGAAATGCCTCGATAACATCCTTCTCCGACTGTGCAATCGACTGCAACGAGGCAACCACGGCACCTATCGAGGAGATGACAGAGCGAACCCGGAATACAACACTAGTCGTGATAGCCGCATATTGACCATCTCTAATCAGGTTTGCCAATCCCTCAATGGAAGATACATAAGAAGATATCGTCCCCTGCTGCCCCGACGAAGACATATTCAGCGTAACACGAATCGTATCTATTTGCTTACATAGTTTCTCCATATCACCCACTGCAGGCAAGGAATCATGTAGCGGGGAACAGGCCTTACGAACAGTAGTCCGGATATACGCGAAGTCATCCTTATAGCGATGACGCTCCACTGATGACACATATATATTACCGACCGTTTCAACCGCCCCACCCCCTTCACCCTTGCCATTCGGACGAACAACATAGATATATGCCTGATCACCATCATCATCAGACATATCCGCCACATAATAGCCACCACGCTTATCATAACCGAGAGCAGCCATATAACGATCAATCGACGCCACAACGATTGCATCTATTTTCGCGTCACAATTATCAATTGCCCAACCCGGCATCTTGAAGCCACCTTTCACATATAGTCAGTGCCAGCCACATGGCTAACTCGTTTCAGACACTGACCTCTTGGTATAGACTAACTCGCTTTGGCCGGTTATTCAATAGACGGTCCGATTCTGTCAAGATGCGGACCGACATGCTACGCATCCGAGTGACAAGAAGGCAGAGGTCGCAACTAGCAGCTTGCACAGTGAGCCCCATTGATCACTGATGGCCATCAAGTACACTCTGTCGCCACACAGGCGTCGGCGGGGGCGGCGTTCGGTCGGCCGGGGGCGGGCAGACGGACGTGGGGCGGGCAGACGACCGGGGCGGGCAGACGACCGGGGCGGGCAGACGACCGGGGCGGGCAGACGACCGGGGGCTGACAGACGGACGTGGGGCAGGCCCGAAGGCCCGCCCCACGAGAGCTGCGAGAGCCGAGAAGGCGACGAGGCCCGCCCGGCCACCTGCCAACCGCGCAGGTCGTCAACCGATAGCCCCTCAGGGACGGATCACGACGATATGCGGTTCGCCTTCTTCGTCGAAGCACACCCGACTGTGCGCGATGAAAGCGTCGATGCCCTCGTCGTTTCGATACGCGGCAACCGCCACTTCGAGGAGATCACCGGAGTCGCGCGTCGGGGCCTCCACGTCCACCCGCTCGGCTCCCGCAACCGACATGTTGGAACACACGGCCCCCTCGGGCACGTCACCCAGGACGCACGAGCTGGCGACGGATCCGAGCTGATCCTCATGCCAGGCGCGAGTGCTCTCATCCTGCGTGACATCGATCTGATGCTCTCTCGACTCGGAGAGAACACTGAGAGTCGAGGCCCCAGAGACAGAGTCAACGGCCACCTGAGTATGCTCACTGACCTTGGCAACCGACACATCGTAGATGCCGGGGTAGGCGTAGACGACCGCGCCGCCAGAACCCGCGTGCCACAGGCCATCCGTCGAGGCGGCAACCGGGAAGGTTGCGCCGCCATCGCCGGAGGCGCCCAGCGCCCCCAACGACACTCCTCCCACACTCACATCGGAAGCGTAGCCATACGCCCGCACCGTCTCCACGTGCGCGGCGCCCGAGACGACGCGCCACATGCCCACGTGCGGCCTGGGCACACCCACACGCTCCAGGTAAATCTCGCGCGTGATCGTGCGCCCGTTGACGGACAAATCAATGCTCGCCCCTTGACGCCCCCGTACATCACGCTCGTCGTACACCCGAACGCTCACCACGCTACTGGGCTCCGACACGCGGCCACGGCGCAGATCGGGCACCTCCCCGACCTCCGACAGCAATTCGGCAGTCTCCACGCCCATCGCGTCCTCGAAGCGCCCCTGCGCGATCGCCTCGGCGTAGTAGCGCACAGCCGCCTCCGCGCTCACGCTGAACGAATACACGAGGCCACCCACCACCGGCAGCACAACAAAAACACACACGAGGACGACGATGGTCCGCACGCGATTCTTCATGGCATAGCCTCTTCTCTCATTACGACAACACTACGGGCGCCACAACGCGCCCACTCACCGGTTCGAAGGGTAGTGAGACTCCTCGCCGACCCTGAACACGACACGAGCATCGCCCGCCTCGTCGAAGCACAGCGCACCCGCCAGCTCGACGGCAACAACATCGGCGTCAGTCTCAATCCAGAACGTTTCCGAACCGTCTAGACCATTGGGCTCCCACCAAACCTTCTCCTCCGCCAGTTCATCGGTCACAGTACCCGAAAAGTCGAAAGTGGGACACAGTGCACCCTGCGCTGCTTCCGATCCAAAACATGACCGCCCGAGCGAGTCGAAGGCACCCTCAAACCACGCGCGCGTCTCATCGTCAGGCATGATGCTGATCGTCTGATCCGATCCGTACCCGGCCAACTCAATCGACGAGGCACCAACCTCGGAATTAATGAGCACATCCGTATGCTCACTCACCTTATCGACCGCAACCTCATAGACACCCGGGTACGCATAGACAGTCGTCGCATTAACGTGCTGGGGCACCACACCATCGGCCGACACCCCCGCAGGAATAGCGACACCGTCACTGCTCGTCGTCCCCACAGGGCCAAGTGACACCCCGCCGACACTGACGTCTGAGGCATAGCCCTCCAGGGTGACATGGTCGAATTGAGCGAGCCCCTCGGACACCCGCCACGAACCCACGTGAGGACGAGGCAAACCCGAACGCTCCAAAGAGATGATGTGCCGGAAGCTACGCCCGTCAATACTCATCTCAACCCACACGTCCTGCTTGCCGTCGCCGTCAGGATCGCCGATCGCGATCACACCCGTCACGCTCGCGAGAGACGACGGCTGGCTTCGACGCAGATCGGGCACCTCCTCCCCGACCTCCGACAGCAATTCGGCAGTCTCCACGCCCATCGCGTCCTCGAAGCGCCCCTGGGCGATCGCCTCGGCGTAGTAGCGTGCAGCCGCCTCAGCACTGATCCTCGACAGATACACGAGGCCACCCACCACCGGCAGCACAACAAAAACACACACGAGGACGACGATGGTCCGCACGCGACTCTTCACGACATCACTTCCTCTCTCAGGCGTCCTCCCGGATGCGGCCAGCGCCCGCGCTCGCGACTTCCAAGTGGTCAACAAAGAAGAGTCTACTAGAAACGGACGTGGGGCTGACAGACGGACGTGGGGTGGGCCCGAAGGCCCGCCCCACGAGACCTGCGAGAGTCGAGAAGGCGACGAGGCCCGCCCGGCCTCCTACCGGCTGCCTCGATCTTCGGCCCTCTGTCGATCGATCGTGAAGACGATGTATCGCTGGCCGGCCTCGTCGAAGCAGACCGCGCCACTCACGTCCAACCAGATACGGTGCTCCCGCGTGATCACCACGATATTGTAGGCAGCCAAGCTCCCCGGCAAGCTGTCACTGACCTCCCCTACGTCAATTGACTCAACATCCGCAACGTTAAGATCGGGACACATGGCCTGCTCTGGGCTTTCCCCGCGAATGCACGATTCCAGAAGAGGCACGAATTGCTCCTGCTGCCAGGCCTTCGTTTCTTCGTTCAGGGAGATGTCGATATGGTGGGCTAGCTGATCATCGAACATATTGATCGTCGTAGCCCCCGGGACAGAGTCGACGACATAGTCGGTATACTCACTGATTCGGCTCACGCTCATGTCGTAGACACCGGGATACGCGTACACGACGCCGCCGCCTCCAGCGTAGTGCCACAAGTCGTCAGTCACGGGAGGAAAGATCCGAGTACTCCCCTTGGTCGCTCCGACGTCCCCGAGCGACACTCCAGCAATCGACAGGTCTGAGGCGTACCCGTCCGCGGACACAGTGACCTTACGCGCCGCACTGGAAACGACCCTCCACGAGCCAAAGTGCGGCTTGGGCAGACCCGAGCGCTCCATGTAGATGACGCGGGTCGTCGTGGCGCCGTTCATTGAGAACTCGATATTGACCCCCTGCCGCCCGTTGCCATCCGGGTTAGTGTGCACCCACACACCGGTCACGCTCATCGCTGGAGTACTCGACGAGCGCTGGAGTCGCCGCAGGTCGACGGCGTCGCCACGCCCGACATTGGGATCGGCGTCGGCGTCGGCGCTCTCAACCGCCATCGCGTCCTCGAAGCGCCCCTGAGCGATCGCCTCGGCGTAGTAGCGCGCAGCCGCCTCAGCACTGATCCTCGACAGATACACGAGGCCACCCACCACCGGCAGCACAACAAAAACACACACGAGAACGACGATCATCCGCACGCGACTCTTCACGACATCACTTCCTCTCTCAAGCGTCCTCCCGGATGCGACCAGCGCCCGCGCTCGCGACTTCCAAGTGGTCACGAGTCTACAAGAAACGGACGTGGGGCAGGCCCGAAGGCCCACCCCACGTCCGTCGGAAGAATCGTTCAGCGCACGCGGAACTCGATGGTGGTTCCCTCGCCGACGTCGATGAGGTCGCCGTCGTTCAGGGCGATCGTCACCATGGGGGTGACGTCCTGGAAGGAGCCGTCCGCGTGGCGCAGGACCGTGCCGTTGGCGCTGCCCAGGTCCATGAGGGCCCACGAGCCGGGCGTCGTCATCATGACGGCGCAGTGGGAACGCGAGATCTCGGTGGCCGGGCTGGGGACGCGCAGCACGGTGGCAACGGGGCGGCCGGTGAGGGCGCGCGCGTCGGGGTCGCGGCCGATGACGACGTCGCGGGACACCTCGACGGGCACGGTGCCGCCGTGGATGAGGAAAGCGACGGGCGCGGCGGGCCCGGAGTTGACGGGGGCGAGGCGCAGGATCGTGGCCTCAGTGTCCGTCTCGGCACCCAGGTCAGCCAGGCCCTCGGCGCTCATCGCCTCGGGGGCGGCGGGCGGCTCGGGTGCCATCTCGGGTTCGGGCTCGGCCGCGGGCTGCTTCTCAGCCTCGGACGAGGCCGGGGCGCCGGACTCGCCGAAGCCACCCGCGCGCTCGGCGGACTCGGCGGTGTCAACCGGCGGCTCTTCCGCGTCGGCGACAACGTAGAGTTCGCCCGAGGGCTGCTCGGCGTCCCGCTCGGTGGTCTCCTCAACCGGCTCGGGAGCTTCCTCCGTGAGGGTTTCCGCGGGAGCCTTCGCGGCCTCGTCCCCGGAGTGGGTCGCGGCCCGAGTGGAGGGGGTCAGGGACACGGGGCCGTTGCTGGTGGCCGCGAGGAACTGGGCCTCGACGGCCGCCAGGTCGACGGAGGAGGTGTGCAGCGACGGCTCGGGCAGCTCCTCGCGGGCCTCGCGGCGGGCGCGGCGCTCGTGGTCGGGAATGTCGGGGTTGATGAGGAAGCCCATCGTGTCGACGGGCATGGAGGCCAGGGCCTCGACCTCGTCCAGGGCGCGACCGATGCGAATCTCGGCGGCCTCGACACGGTCGGCGGCGGGAACCATCCACGTGACCTCGTCGCCTTCGATGATGGTCGCCTCGAAGGTCTGCCACTCGCCGGGGTTGAAGGGCCAGGCCCAGATCGGGTCGGTCCACACCTGCTCGGTGATTTGCCCGGCGGCGCGCATGCGCAACTGGATGTTGCCGAGGACCGTCAGGTAGGGCTGCTCGCCCGCGCAGTCGAGCAGCAGGACGTCGCCCCGCTCGGCCTGCACATGGGAGAGCCACGCCTGCGTGTCGGCACGGCCCCACACGACGTCGGCGGCGGAGTCCGCGAAGTCCAGCGGAACCAACGCCGCACCGAGCGGTCCGGTGACGAGCATCGCGCCCTGTCCGCGGCACAGGAAGCGTCCAATCTGAAGCATCAGTTACTGCCTTCTCTACGAGGGACCCGGCGTGCGGTCTGGATCGACGCCGGACGTACTGGTTGAATCATGCGATTCAGGACATTCGATGTCAATGTTACTCGTGATTCGGTTCCTGCGTAAACTACAACGGCCGTCGTATTGTCACGAGTTCCGGTCTCGAGGCTGGCCTGAACGAGTGCGTCGGCGCTCCCCTGCGGGCCGTCACCGACGGCGACAATGGCGTGAATCTGCGCGTCTTGGAGGACGCCGTGCACCCCGTCTGTACAGATGACCGCACGGTCGCCTTCTTCGAGCGGCATGATCGTGTAGTCGGCTTTCACACTTCCTGACTGTCCGGCACCCAGCGCCTTGGTGACAACGTTGGCGGGAGGGATGACGCGGGGCGCGCCGGAGGTGGCCGCGAGGTCGCGCGCCTCCTGCAGGGCGGAGTGGTCGTGGGTGAGCTGGCGGATGCCGCCGCCTCCCACGACGTAGGCGCGCGAGTCGCCGACGTTGAAGGACAGCCAGTAGGGCCCCTCGGTGGTGCGCAGAACCATGAGGCCGGACAGGGTGGTTCCCGGGGCGCTCATCGGGTTGTCGGCGGGTGCGAGAGCCGCGACCGAGGTGGCGGCGGCGTCGATGGCGACGGAGAGATCGACGAGGTCGACGGGCCGGTTGCCGAGCCGACCGGGGCTCAGGAACTCCTGGAGCGTGATGACGGCCCGGGACGAGGCCTGGGCGCCGCCGAGGTGGCCGCCCATTCCATCGGCGACCGCGAAGACGGGCGAGACCGCCAGCCAGGAGTCCTCGTTTTCTGCGCGGACCGGACCGATATCAGTCGACGCGCCCCACCGAAGGGCGGGGCGCTCCGCATGTTCACCCAGAGCCATCTACCTTCGTCTTTCTCGCTGCGTTGAGCGCGTGGGATAACGCGTTACGCGAATATTCTACACGCGCTCAACGCATAGTTACGCACTAGCGGACGGGATCCGAGTAGGCCAGCTGGGCCCGGAAGACGCCCGCGTCGCGCGAGACGACGATCGCTCGACCGGGCTCTGCGCGGACCGGCTTCACGCGGCCGATAACCTGACCCTCGTCAGGGTTACCGGACAACAGGATGCCTGTCGTGCCCAGGTCGATGAGCGTCTGGAGGATGCGCTCGTAGAGGGCACGCGACACGCCGCCCATGCGCCTCGTGATGACCAAATGGAGGCCAACGTCACCCGCCTGGGAGAGGAGCGGCTGGAGGGGCATCAGCGGATTGCCTTCGGAGGTGACGACCAGGTCGTAGTCGTCGACGAGGATCCAGACCTCGGGGCCCTTCCACCAGGAGCGGTTGGTGAGCTGCTCGGCGGTCACGTCGTCGCCGGGCAGTCGCATCTTGAGGAACTCGGCGAGCTCGCGGATGTCGCTGGCGACGTCCTCGATGCGTGTGAGGTAGCCGGCCGAGTACTCGGAGGGCACGAGGCCCAGCGAGGCCCTGCGCAGGTCGACGGAGACGATCTTGGCCTGCTCGGGGGTGTTGCGCGCCATGATTTCCTTCGCGAGGGAGCGCAGGAAGGTGGTCTTGCCGGACTTCGAGTCGCCAAACAGGTAGAGGTGCTGTTCGACGTTGGGGTCGAGGCGGTAGGGGCCCAGGCGCGATTCTTCGACGCCGAGCATGAGCGCGGGAGCGGGGCCTTCCGCCGGGGCGAGCGCGCCGGGCAGCTGCGCGATCTCGTCGGCCGTGATGCGGGTCGGGAGCAGGCGCAGCTTGGGGCCGGGGCCGGCGGGCAGGGCCGCGCGGATCATTTCGAGCGTGCGCCCGATGCCTTCGGTGACGGTCGTCGGATCCGGTTCGCCGTCGGCGCGAGGCAGGCCGATGAGGACGTGATGCTTCGTGACCTCAACGCCGCGGCCGGGGCGCGCGTTCGGGATCTGCTTCTGGATGTTGCGGTCGATCTCCGAGTCTCGGAAGTCACCGATCTTGAGCTCGAGCTTCGAGCCGAGCATGTCGGCGACCTGCATGCGGAAGTCGCTCCAGCGGGACGTGGACGTCACGAGGTGGACGCCGAAGGTCAGGGCGCGGCTCAGCATCATGCCGATCGTCATGTCGAGGTCGTCGAAGTCGGCCTTCAGAGAGGCCCAGTTGTCGATGACGAGGAAGACGTCGCCGTATCCGTCGTCGTAGCGTCCTTCGGCGCGACCGCGACGGTACGTTTCGATGGAGTCGATCTTGTTGTCGCGGAAGTACCGCTCGCGATCCTCGATGATGCCGCGGATTTCGGCGATCATTCGCGTGAGGATCTCGTGCGTGTCGCGCGTCGCGACGCCCGCGACGTGGGGCGCATCGACGAAGGACGCGAAGGTACCGCCGCCGAGGTCGATGATGTAGAACTGGACTTCCTGCGGCGTGTAGATGAGCGACAGGGACATGACGAAGGACCTGAGCACCATCGACTTACCGGTGAGCGGGCCGCCGACGACCGCGAAGTTACCGGCGGCGCCAGACAGGTCGAAGGTGAGGACGTCGCGGCGCTGCTCGAGCGGGAGGTCCTTGGTGCCCATCGGGAAGACGAGGGTGCCGCGCTCGCGCCACTGCATGGACACGAAGCCGAGGCCCTCGACCGGGGCGAGGTCGGGCATGAGCTGGTCGAAGGTGTCGGGCTCTTCGAGCGGGGGTAGCCACACCTGGTGGGCGGGCATGCCCTTGCCGGCCATCTTCGCGACCGCGATGTCCATCTCGGTCATGTCCGCCCACTGGGCGTCCTCGGGCAGAACCATGGCCTGACCGGTCGAGGCGGGGGCGTTGTCGGGCTCGTCGCGTGTCAGGACGGGGGCCAGGGTGAAGGGCAGGACCTTGATCTGACGGTCGGGGGTGCCCGCCGTGGCGGCCTGCGTCGAGGAGACGGTACGCGGGGGCGGGGGTGCCGCGACGTAGGAGGCGCGGAATCGGATGAGCTCGTCGGTGCCGGGCATCAGGTAGCCGGAGCCGGGCAGGGAGGGGAGCTCGTAGGCGTCGGGGACGCCCAGGACTTCGCGGGATTCGCTGGCGGAGAAGGTCTTGAGGCCCACGCGGTAGGACAGGTGGGACTCCAGGCCCTTCATCCTGGACGTCTCGAGCCTCTGCGAGGCGAGGAGCAGGTGGATGGACAGCGAACGGCCCAGACGACCGATCGCGACGAAGAGGTCCGCGAATTCGGGCTTGGCGGTGAGGAGCTCGGAGAACTCGTCGAGGATCAGGAAAAGGGCGGGCATCGGGGGGAAGTTGTGCTTACCCGCCATGCGGTCGGCCTCGTAATCCGTGACGTTCGCGTAGTTGCCGGCGTCGCGCAGGACTTCCTGGCGGCGCACCATTTCGCCCTTGAGGGCGTCCTGCATGCGGTCCACGAGGGAGAGCTCGGACTCGAGGTTGGAGATCATGGCCGACACGTGGGGCAGGCTCGACATGCCCGCGAAGGTCGCGCCGCCCTTGAAGTCGACGAGGACCAGGTTGAGCTGCTCCGGCGAGTGCGTCAGCGCGAGGGCGAGGACGAGGGTGCGCAGCACCTCTGATTTACCCGAACCGGTCGCACCAATGAGCAGGCCGTGCGGGCCCATGCCCTGCTGGGCGGCTTCCTTGATGTCGATGAGGACCGGGATACCTTCGGGGGTGACGCCGAAGGGGACGCGCAGGCGGTTCCTGCCTTCGCGTCGCACCCACGCCTTCTCGGGGTCGAAGTCGCGGATATCGCCGAGGTGGAGGAGTTCCATGAGGTCGACGGTGCGCTTGACGTCGGAGCGCCCCACCGGCGCGTCGGTGTCCTTGCTCTTGTCTTGCGCGGCGAAGGGGGTGAGGCGCCGGGCGATGGACTCGGCCTGCGCCTGCCCAACGTGTTCCCATTCGCCGACGATGGCCTGGTGGCTGAACAGGTTGACTTCGAGGGCACCCCGGTTCTCGCCCTTGACAGCAGGATGGATGAGCAGTCGCACGGTCGAGGGGCTGGTCAGGGCCCCCCACTTGTCATGGAGGTTGATGACGGTGACGCCGACGGCACCCTCCGGGGAGCCGAGCTGGGTCGTGGCGGGCAGCTCCGCTCCGTCGCACACGAGGAGCACGTGCGGCCACGGGGTGAGGTCGTCGCGCGGGGAGAAGCCGGGGCGATCGACGATGTCGGGGCCGAGGAGGTCGAGCAGGTCCGCGACCTCGGTGACGACCATGCGGGCGGGACCCACAGCGTCGGATTCGACGGTGGAGCCGGCGTGGGGAAGCCACTTGACCCAGTCCCATTCGGCGAGGCGCTCCGACGAGCACAGGACCGCGATACGCAGGTAGGTGGGGCTCACGAAGGTCGCCAGGTGCGTCATAATGAGCCGCGCGACACCGATCGCGTCCTCGTGGCGGCCGGCCAGCTCGATGTGCGAATAGTCCTCAAGGGGAATGCCGAAGGCGACGGAGTCGAGGTTGCGGTGCGTCTCGATGAAGCGGGTCATCGCGGACAGGCAGACGATGTCGGGGGTGGCCATGGGGGGCAGGTCGGGGGCGATGAGCTCCATCGACAGGCCCTGCTCGGACACGCCGACGCGGGCGTTGAGCATCTCGATACCCGGCTCGCGTTCCCACACGCGCTCGCCCTGATCCGCGATCGCCACCAGGGCCTCGGGCGCGGGGAGAGCCCAGTTCACGAACGCCCTCTGACGGTCGGCGACGTTACGAACCGTCTGGCGGGTTTCGGCCAGGTAGGACAGGTATTCGCCGCGCAGAGTCTTGACCTTCTGGCGGTGCTGGGAAACCTGGCGGTAGACGTTGAAGCCGACCATGGCGACCATCGCGAAGACCATGCCGCCGGCCATCATCATCATGGTGGGGTTCTTGGCTTGGCCGTCCCCGGAGGTCGCCTGAGAGATCGCCATGAACACCATGACGCCCATCGACCCCATCATGGGGATCACCATGGCGAGCACGTTACCGATGCCGGCGGCCTCCGCCTGGTTCGGCGGCGCCTGGATGGGGATCTTCCCCTCCGGCATCTCCGGTACGCCCTCCAAGAGATCCTCAGAGTCAGCCATCGTTCCTCCCTATGTAGCCGCACGCGGCAAGCAGTAGTCCCCGCTATCCTAACGTGCAACGACTGAACTTTTGCCAAGCGCACGTCAGGTGACACAATACTGTCTGAAGGCGCGAACCGATAGGCGACGAGAGGAGGAGCGCGTGGCAGGTGCACAGGCATCCATTACGGTTGTCGGCGGTTCCCGGCGTGAGGACTACGTTCTCCCCGTTGGAATGACCATTGCGGGCCTGCTCGCACTCATCGAGGTCGACCTCACCAGCCTCCAAGCACGGCTTACCCTCGGGGGTGGGCGCGCGGTCGACCCCAGCGACGTGATTGGCCGGGATATTCCCTCCGGCTCGGTCGTGACGATCGTCGGGTCGCAGGAGTCGGCCCAGGCTATCGCGGACGATCACCAGGCCTCGAATAGCCGGCGCTTCCAGCCCGCGATGGCGTCCTCCGCTTTTATGTTCGCGGCCCTGATCCTGACGCTTGTCGGCGTCGCTGCTCCGACGGCGGCCCTATTCGTCGACGTGGGCCAGGCCCTTCCACCCCTCGTGACCTCGCCGTGGTTCAGGGTGGCCTCCGGTCTCCTGTGCGCGCTGATGTGGACGGCTCCACTCATGACCCGCAAGGGCCCCACAAGCGAGTTCGCCCACCTTGGGTATTGCGCGGCGGCCGGCATCAGCCTCGGCGTGGGCGTCACCCCCCTGCCCGGTTCGCTGACTTTCCTGCCCCTCATCGTGTCGTGGTCCGCCCTGGTCCTGGCCGGCCTCGTTCTCTTCACCCGCCCCGGGGCCAGCGCGCGCGTGAACGTCCAGGCCTTCGGGCTCATCGCGGCCACCATGACCATTTCCTCCTTCAGCGCGCTCGGAGCCGTCCGCATTGCGCCGATCGTGTTTGCCGCCTCGATTATCTTCATCTCCCTGGCTCCACACCTGGCGTTGCAGGTTCCCGACCACCAGGTCCTCGACCTGCCTCTCGTCATGAAGCGGCTCCCCACGATCCGCCAGACCGTCATCGCTCCCCCGTCGCGCATCACCCAGGCCCGCGTCAAGAAGACCGTGCGCGAGGCCAACACGCGTTCCCTGTCGATGCTGGCCAGCGCCACCGTCATCGCCTTCGTGTCGGGAGTCATCACCGCCTACCAGCTGCCACTCAACGAGGAGAAGCCCTACGCGGGCTACGCGACGCTGGCCCTGTGCCTGCTCGCGATCATCGGGCTGCTCACGAATGCGCGCGCTAAGCGCGACCGCCTGACCCACTACGGGCCCCGTGTCGTGGCCCTCGCGATGTGGGCGACCATCTTTTTTGCGCCCGAGTGGAGCGAGTTCATCCTGCGTTCCACGGGCGAGGCCGCTGAGCCGACCCTCGAGATGGCGCGCTATGTTGCCCTTCCCCTATCCCTGAGCGTCCTCGCGTTCATCGCCCCGGTCATCGCGCTGATTCGCGCGGGCCGCGAGCCTTCCGCGCTGGTCGGCCGCATTCTCGACATCATTCAGGGACTTTCCCTGACCCTACTCCTGCCGGCCGCGACCTACGGCTCGGGTCTCTTCGATTTAGTTTGGCGGAAGGTGCTATGACGTCCTCTTCACCAGGCCTGGTCCCCGTCCCCGCGTCGCCCGGGAAGCGCGTCGCCGCGCTGTTCGTCGACGTCGTGGGCGCCGCGCTGATTGCGTTCGTCGCTTCCAGCTTGTCGCACGGAAACATCATGGTCATCGTCACGATCCTGTTGGAATACGCGGCGGTCCAAGCGATCATGATCGCGATCCGCGGACGCTCGATCGGCTGCACCCTGACGGGGGTGGTGCTCGTGAGCGCCGGATCTTCCATGATGTCGCCTTCCCTGGGCCGCTCCTTCGGGTATGTTCTGGTGACGACGCTGTCCGCGATCGTCCTGCCCGTCCCCTTCGTGTCGGTGTTTCTGGGGGGCGAGCGCGGCTCCTGGATGGCTTCTCTCTGTTCCCTCGAATGCTTGACGTTCGCTCCTCGCGATGAGTACGCCGAGGCCTCGGCCCCCGTGAGTCCGTACAGCAGCGCGCGCTCGCGCGGCACCGGCGGATACACCAACTTCGGGTCCGTCACGGCTGCCCCTTCTGTCGAGTCCAGCATGACGCGCGAATCGCAGGATGCGGCGCAGCCTCGCTTCGCGGCCCCGCAGGATGCGGCCCCCAGGCCGGTGCGCGCCATGCCCCAGGCTCCGGGCCGCCCGATTACGCCGGCGGTACCCGCCCAGCCGGCCGCGCCCGCGGCGCCCGCACAGGCCTCGCCGTACACTGCCCCCGCCCGCCCTCAGGGCGCTCCCCTGGCACCCCCGACGCGCCAGCGCCCCGCCCAGCCGGCCGCGCCCGCGGCGCCCGCTCAGGCCTCGTCGCGCACCGCCCCGGCCCGACCTCAGGGCGCTCCCGCGACGCCCCCGACGCGCCAGCGCCCCGTCGCCGCGCCGCCGCAGGGAGCCCCCCGTTCGGCGCCCCGCCCTGCCGCCGCTAAGCCGGCCGCCGGCCCGAGCACGAACGGGCCGCACACCGGCCTGCTGCTGGACACCGGCCAGTCGATTCCGGTAGACCGGACAATCGTGCTGGGACGCGCCCCCTCGCCCGTGTCGCCCGGCGACGTGCCCATCCCCGTCGACGATCAGACGCGTTCCCTGTCGCGCACCCACGTGCGGATCACGCCGACCGCCAGCGGCATTTCCATCGTTGACATGAACTCGGCGAACGGGACGCGCGCCCGCACGCCCAACGGGCGCACCCACACGCTGGTGCCCGGCCAGCCCCTGGAACTGCCGTTGAACAGCCAGCTGCTGCTCGGCGAGCGCCTGATTTCCGTTGTCGACCTGCGCCAGCGTCGCTGACCGGCGCACGCCCGGGCTCTGTGTGATCGTCTAGCTGGCGTCATTGAGAGGACTAAGGATGATGGTGATAACGCGTGTGGGTCGGCGCGTGGCCCGTCCCAGGAGTCAGGCGGCGGCTCAGTCCAGCAGCAATGTCATCGTCGAGGGTTTCCTGCCCCACCTGCCATCTGGTAGGCTGATCCTGTTACACTGGCGCATCAACTCAGAGGAGCAGTCATGGTCATGATCAACACCGATGACGGGCAAGCTGTCGCCCCCGACATGCAGGTGCACTACGCGAAGTGGAGGAGCTGGGAACAGGCCCTCCGCGAAGATATTGCCCCGAAACTCGAGGAAGCCGCCGGGCTACTGGATACAAATAGTAGGCTGCAGACGGAGGGTAAGTGGAGCGCCGAATCCGGTCCCAAGGCCTTCGCCACCAAGTACGAAAAGTACCTCACTGAAGAGGTCGCTGCCCTTCAGGCGATGGCCAAAAATGCCAGAGCGTTCGCTGACAAGATCAGCACAGCGATAGACATGCTGATGAAGAATGAGGGCGATGCTGCGGCCTGGTTGGATAAGGAGGCCGCGAAGATTCCCTCGGTGTATATCTCGGATGACAAACAGGCCGCCCTTGACGAGTTCGCCAAGCACCCTTCCGGGGCGAACCTCGCTAGGTTGAAAAGGTACCGGTACTAGCCCGGCGGTTCCAGGGCGTAGCATCCAATCGACGACGAAGGGGAGGGGACGAAGGATGATGGTGATGAAGGGTGTGGGTCGGCGCGTGGCCCGATGGATGGCAGGCCTGGCTGCGGTGGCGTGCTGTGTGGCGGGGGCGGCCTTGCCCGCTCACGCCGATGATGGGCCTGTTCCGGTCCCCTCCACCCCGCCCACGGCCGCGCCCACTACCCCACTGTTCCCCGGTCGCCCCATCCACATGAGGGTCGAATTCCATTTCGGCGAGCGCACCGTTCCGGGGCAGCAGGGCAGCCAGCCCACCGCCAACCTGTTGGTGGTGTTCTCAGATTGGGGTAAGGGGCGGAGTCTGACCGAGCAGGAGTGCCAGGACCTGGTGTCCACGTTCTGGTCCGGGACCGGCCCTGATTACCAGGTGGAGGCCGCGGTAAAATACGACGATTGTCAGATCGAAGCGTACTACATGGGTGAGGCGCGTCATGCGTTCTATTCCCTGGATGAGGCTGGGCACATGCAGGTGCGCCCGCCCATGGCCTACCTCAACCAGATCGCCACTTCTTTTGACGACCTTCTCTTCGATCGCCTTGACTTCGACGTCAAAGGACTCAACAACGCTCACTGCAACGCGAACCCCTCAAATGACAGACTCAACGTTCTCTTGAACATCACCCACATGTCCACCTGTATGTGGGATGTCGGTGACGGGGTCACGATGCCGACGACCGATGAGCCGCTCATGGAAGGCGACGTCGAAGACTACTTCACCACCTACCTCGCTGGCACCGTCGGGCCCTTCACCGACCTTGTCGCACCCGTCAACCCCTTCACCATCACCCCCACGCCCACCACCAACCCGGCCACCGGCGTCTCGGCCACCGCGTCGGGCGACCAGTCCGAGACGAGCGAGCACTCTTCCACGGGCCTGTTCATCGGCATCGGCGCCGCCATCGCCGCCCTCCTCCTGGTCGGCACCGGGGCCCTGGTGGTGGCCCTGCGCCGCAGGAAGTAACAGCGCGGCCACCACGGACCGGTACTAGCCCGGCGGTTCCGGGGCGTAGCATCCAATCGACGACGAAGGGGAGGGGACTAAGGATGATGGTGATGAAGGGTGTGGGTCGGCGCGTGGCCCGATGGATGGCAGGCCTGGCCGCGGTGGCGTGCTGTGTGGCGGGGGCGGCCTTGCCCGCTCACGCCGATGGGCCTGTTCCGGTGCCCTCCACTCCGCCCACGGCCGCACCCAACACCCCGTTGTTCCCCGGTCGCACCATATACATGAGAGCCCGCTTCGAATTCGGTGAGGACATCGTTCCGGGGCAGCAGGGCATCACGCCTACCGCCTACCTGACGCTGGTGTTCTCAGAGTGGGGTAACGAGCGGAACCTGACCGAGCAGGAGTGCCAGGACCTGGTGTCCACCTTCTGGTCCGGGACCGGCCCCGACTACCAGGTGGAGGCCGCTGTAAAATACGACGATTGTCAGATCAAAGCGTACTACCTGGGTGAGGCGCGTCATGCGTTCTATTCCCTGGATGAGTCGGGGCACATGCAGGTGCGCCCGCCCATGGCCTACCTCAACCAGATCGCCACTTCTTTTGACAATGTATATTTCAAGCGCCTCGACTTTTACGTCACGAGTATGAACAACGCTCACTGTAACGCGAGCCCCTCGAAAGAAGAGCTCAACACGCTGTTGGGCGTCGCCCACATGTCCATCTGTATGTGGGATGTCGATGACGGGGCCACGATCCCCACGACCGATGAGCCGCTCATGGAAGGCGACGCCGAAGACTACTTCACCGGCAAACTCGCTGGCACGGTCGGGCCTTTCACCGAGCTGAACCCGCCCGTTAACCCCTTCACTATCACCCCCGCGCCCACGACCGATCCGGCCGCCGGTGCCTCGGCCGCCGCGTCGGGCGACCAGTCCCAGAGGGGGGAGTCTTCTTCCACGGGCCTGCTCATCGGTATCGGCGCCGCCATCGCCGCCCTCCTCCTGGTCGGCACCGGCGCCCTGGTCATAGCCCTGCGCCGCAAGAAGTAACAGCACACGCGCCGCGTCCCCAGAATCAACACAGCAACTATCCACGCAAGCCCCGTTGGCTAACCCGCCAACAACGACAGCTGGCACACACCAACCGGAAGGACTAACGATGATGGTGATGAAGGGTGTGGGTCGGCGCGTGGCCCGATGGATGGCAGGCCTGGCTGCGGTGGCGTGCTGTGTGGCGGGGGCGGCCTTGCCCGCTCAGGCCGATGATGGGCCTGTTCCGGTGCCCTCCACCCCACCCACGTCCGCACCCAACACCCCGTTGTTCCCCGGTCGCACCATCCACATGGATGCCCGCTTCGAATTCGGTGAGCACACCGTTCCGGGGCAGGGCATCAAGCCCAACGCCTACCTGCAGCTGGTTTTCTCACAGTGGGGTAACGGGTGGAGTCTGAGCGAGCAGGAGTGCCAGGACCTGGTGTCCACCTTCTGGTCCGGGACCGGCCCCGACTACCAGGTGGAGGCCGCGGTAAAATACGACGATTGTCAGATCGAAGCGTACTACATGGGTGAGGCGCGCCATGCGTTCTACTCCCTGGACGAGTCAGGGCACATGCAGGTGCGCCCGCCCATGGCCTACCTCAACCAGATCGCCACTTCTTTTGACAACGTTCTCTTTGAGCGCCTTGACTTCGATGCCAAAGGACTCAACAACGCTCACTGCAACGCGAACCCCTCAAAAGAAGACCTCAACAAACTTGTTGTTGTTAGCCACAGCTCTTCCTGTGTGTGGGACGTTCACGACGGGGCCACGATCCCCACGACCGATGAGCCGCTCATGGAAGGCGACGCCGAAGACTACTTCACCGGGTACCTTAATGGCACGGTCGGGCCTTTCACCGAGCTGAACCCGCCCATCAACCCCTTCACTGTGACCCCCGCGCCCACGACCGACCCGGCCACCGGTGCCTCGGCCACCGCGTCGGGCGACCAGTCCCAGAGGGGGGAGTCTTCTTCCACGGGCCTGCTCATCGGTATCGGCGCCGCCATCGCCACCCTCCTCCTGGTCGGCACCGGAGCCCTGGTCGTAGCCCTGCGCCGCAGACACTAACCACAGCCAAGAAGCCTCCTCACGTCGATGTACGCGCCCGAGGAGCTAGCAGGACCCATCTCACCACCGCGACGCATCTTCAGCGCTCGTTGCGCACAAACACGCCGATATCACATCCGCGCGCACACGCAAACACAGAGGGCCGCACCCAACCGGGTGCGGCCCTCACAGTGGATTCTCAGACGACTACAGGCTCACCAATCCTCGCCCGAATCACGCGAGAGAGGCTTCAGCTGATCGGCGCTGCCAGCAGCACCGCCAACCAGGCCCGTCGACTGCTCCTCGATGCCATCAATGCGCACCACATCGTAATTACGACGCTGCGTCTCCTTCTTCTTCTCACCACGACCGGCAGAAGAACCCCCGCCCAGCACGCCACGACCACCAGCACCACCGCGACCGGCAACACCAGCACCGCCACGGCCACCAGCACCAGCACCGCCGCGGCCAGCGACACCAGCGCCGCCACGAGCAGAACCCGCGCCGCCCTCACGTCCAACGACACCGGAGACACCACCGCGACCAGCAGCGCCACCGCGACCGGCAACACCAGCACCACCGCGACCGGCAACACCAGCACCACCGCGGCCAGCAGCACCAGCACCGCCACGGCCAGCAGCACCAGCACCACCGCGGCCAGCAGCACCAGCACCACCGCGGCCAGCGGCACCACCACGACCGGCAACACCAGCACCACCGCGACCGGCGACCCCGGACGCGCCACCACGAGCAGAACCCGCGCCGCCCTCGCGACCAACGACACCGGAGACGCCACCGCGGCCAGCAGCGCCACGACCGGCGACACCAGCGCCACCGCGACCAGCGGCACCGCCACGACCAGCAGCGCCACCGCGACCGGCAACACCAGCACTACGAGCACCGGACTGAGCGCCGGTACCCACCACGCCGCCACGACCAGCAGCACCAACGCCGCCACGGCCAGCAAGACCGGCACCGCCACGCGAGCCCGCGCCGCCGGAACCGGAAGAACCGACGGGAGCCATGCCAGAACGCATACCGGCACCACCGACACCACCGCGACCGGCAACGCCAGCGGCACCGCCGGGCATCGTCGACGGACGCAGCACGCCACCGGCGGGAGCCACGGAGCGCAGCGCGGAGCCGGAGGAGCCGGTGGCGAGCCCACCGATTCCAGAGAAGCCGCCGCCGCGCGCGGCGGCCAGGCCGCCGACGCCGGCTGCTGTTCCCGCGACGAGTGTGCCGCCCGCGATACGAGCAACGCTGCCACCAACCGGAGGAGTCGCGCGCCACGCGGGATCATTCGCGTTGAGCACGTCGGCAGGCATATGGCCGGGCGTAGGCCCGTTGGGCGTCATGCGCTGATTAACGGGAGTGGTGGTGAGGTCGATGTGTGAGAGCTGCGACGGATCCGTAATCGGGTTCGAGAGGCTTCCGGGTTCCCCAGCCGCCGGAGCTTTCCACTCTGTGATAGCCGACGAAAGCCCCGTGGCAGAGCCAACGCTCAAAACACCACTGCCAGCACCGACGGCACCGCCGCCAACGCCCCCGCCGCCCGAACGGCGACCGTAGCCGCCACCGCCGCCGCCACCAGGAGTGGGCGTAGGCTGCGGCTCCGGCTGCGGCTGCCACGCCTCAGGCACGTAATCCTCTTTGTACTGGTCGAAGCTGCCTGCTTCCTCGTGCCCTTCCTGGTTCAACTGATCGAGGATCGCCTTAGCCGCCTCCTCACGCTTGGCATAGCGCTGGCTCTCGAGCGCTGCCAGATAAGAAGGGCCGTCGGTATACACAACCGATCCGTCACCATCAACAGTAAGTCGCAGAGGCGGGTTCTCCTGAGCCTTGGCATAATCTGAACTGTTAAGCAGACTATCGCTGAGGTTGGACGACTCTGCAATCCTGTTGCTCATCGCCTCGCGTAACGACAGGTGATGAGCCTTCGACGCCTCGATATTGTTCATGTGCTCATCCGAGTCATCAACAAACCGCTTCATCCACCCATCGGCGCCTACCTTTGTCTGCGACTGGCCTCGGCTCGCGTCGTTCTGGAAGTCCTCACCTTTATCCTTTACCTCGGTAACTGCCGTATGGGCGTTACCCGAGCGGGAATCCTCCTGGAAGTCCCCAGACTCCAGCGGCTTGACATTCAAGTTCTTCAGCGCCTTCAGGCGATCATAATATGAAACCACGGCACAACCTCACATGCACTCACAACGCTCAAACAAAACTCTGGAAGCGCACGCGGTGCGTGCAACTCCCACCAGACAACCACCGCGGGGAGGGGACACGCCCCTCCCCGCAGCGATCACACACTCACTCAGCCACCAAAAGCAGCAGCGTTACGCGAATCCGTGGCCTCAGCAGACTGACGAGCCTCAGACACAGCAGCCGACACACTCTGCAGGATCTCCACGATCCCGTTCATGCCATCAGTCCACTTCGCCTTAGACACCTCATACGCCTGCTTCGCCTGACCATCCCAGGACGACTGCAGCTGACGCAGCTGCGAATCCATATCCTCAAGCTTGCCATTGAGCGAGTTCACACCCGCACCCATATCAGCAACAGCCTGCTCAATCTGACCGTAGTTGTACAGAATATCAGACATGATAAAAAACCTTCCCTACTCTCAATCAGCCAAGCA
Source organism: Schaalia sp. HMT-172 (assembly GCF_030644365.1). Lineage (NCBI taxonomy): Bacteria > Bacillati > Actinomycetota > Actinomycetes > Actinomycetales > Actinomycetaceae > Schaalia > Schaalia sp. HMT-172. The sequence continues at coordinate 354,342 of NZ_CP130058.1, read as the reverse complement.
TCGACTGGAACTTGTTCATCACAGCGGCCTGCGCGTCTTCGTTCGCCTTCGACTTCGCATCCGCCGAACGCATCGCAGCATGCAGCTCCGTGAGCGCCTCAGTCACCTTACGAGCCTCAGCATCCCACTGAGACATCACCTTCTGGAACGCCGACGCAGCCTCACCCTGCCACGCAGAGCCAATACCAGCCAGCTTCGACTGCAGCGAGCTCAGCTCAGACTGAATCTGCCCCTGCGCGTCCTCAATAGTCTGCGCGCCCTTAAGCAGCGCACCCTCTAGAGCCTTCTGATCGGTCATATTTCCTCCCAGATCATCGATGGGAGAACGCCCCCACAACGGGAACGCCCTACTTGCAACGTCAGTCTAACCACACAACCCACCAAAAGTCTAACCCTCCGCCACACAATCTCATCAAACTTCTACCAAGTCCCAGGAGCCCGACAGTTTGCCCCGCCGAACACAAACAGGCAGACTATGAACATCCCAACCCGGAGGAGACAATGGTTCAGAGCACGCAGACCGCTACTGCACTCACTCCACTGACGGTCACCTACGACGATCAAACGGTCGACCTGTCAGTCCCGCAGCTGTCTCCGCTGGCGGAGCTGATCCCCACGATTCTGCGCAGCATCGGGCGAATGGACGTCTACGGCGCATCCGCCGGCTTCACGGTGTCAACCTCTTCGGGACAGGTCCTCGACCAGTCCCTGTGCCTGCGCGACCAAGGCGTACGCGCGGGCGCCTCCCTCACCCTCGAGCGCGCCGGCCAGGGACGCGACGATCAACGCTTCGACGACCTGGTCGAGGCCGTGGGAAGTGCCGTAGAGAACACGGTCGACCCGTGGACACCCCTTGACTCCCTCCAGCTCTCCGCCTACGCTTCCGCACTCTTCGTCGGCCTCGCCGGCGTCCTGCTCCTATCCGGCGCATCCCAAGGCTCCTCACTCTCCGGCGTCGTGTCCTCACTGAACGAGATCCGCACCATCGCCTACCCCATCATCGGCGCGGTCGGCGCGCTCCTCCTGACCGGCACCGCCGCCGTCGTCGCACGCAGGCTCGACAAGCCCGCCGTCGCGGTCCTCGCGAACTGCGCGCCCGTCCTCCTCGCCTGCTCAATCGCCGGCGCACTACCCGCCGGCCCGTGGACCGCCTACGGCGCACTCGCCGCAGGCGGCGCCCTCACGGTCGGGGCGCTCAGCTCCCTCGTCCTGCCCGGCCGACTGCGCGCCAGCGGCCTCACACCCGCCATCATCGGCGTGTCCCTCGGCCTCTTCGGCCTCCTGTCCGGCACCCTCGGCATTCAACCCGAGCGCATCTGCGCCCTCCTCGCCGCGCTCCTCCTGCTCGCCTGCCTGAGTATCCCGTGGCTCGCCATGGCCTCGACGCCCGTGCGCGTCACCGGCCCCTCAGCGGCCGCCCAGATTGACCCTCGGCATATCGACAAGTCCGTCTCCATGGGCGTGTCCATGTCCGTGTCCATCCGACTCGGCACCTGCCTCGCGCTGGTCATTCTCACGCCCATCCTGTGCTCCACCTCCCAGGGCATCGCACTGTCCGCCCTGATCGGAGCGGCCCTCATGCTCTCCACCCGCTCCATCCGCTCGCGCGTCGAGGTCCTCATCGGAGTCCTCTCCGGCATGGCCGTCCTCGCGTGGGCCGCCTACGCCGCCGCCCTCCAGTCGGCCACCTCCCTGCTCCTCGTGCTCGTCACCTCCCTGACAGGCAGCCTCCTCGTGCTGGCCACCAACGTCGTCACCCCGAAGACCCGCCCCTGGCTCTCGCGCACCGCCGACACGATCAGCACGCTCGTCATCATCGCCGTGCCGCCCTTCGCTCTGTACATGTGGGGAATGTAAATGGCATCCAATAAGGACATTCTCGAGGCCCAGCGCTACAACCGCCGACGCCTGATCACCTCCTTCGTCGCAGGCTCGCCCGAAGGAAAAGAAGTCGAACCCCAGGCCCCAACTCGTCCTTTCCTCATCGGAGCCGCCCTGGCCGTCGTCATGCTCCTCGTGAGCGTCGGCCTGCGCTTCCTCTACCCCGGCGCCGACACCAAGCAATCCGCCGGCCTCGCCGTCGTCTCCAGCTCCGGTGCCCGCTACTACCTCCAAGACGGACAGTGGCACCCGATCTCCAACCGGACCTCGGCGCGCCTCCTCGGCGACTCCTCCACAGGCACCATGAAGATCTCCGACGCCGACCTGGCGAAGTACAGCCAAGGCCAAGCCCTGGGCATCGCCGACGCGCCCGAGGACGTCCCCTCCGACAAGAACCACATGACCGCCGACTGGACGAGCTGCGCCATCGCCGAACGCACCTTCACGTGGATCGGCAACTCCTCGCTGCTCAAGAGCAACGGCCTGCGCGCCGCCCGCAGCGCCTACGTCGCCCCCGTCGGAGGCACCGACTCCTACATCGTCTCCGGCTCCACCAAGTTCCGCATCCCCGCCGCCGCGGGAGAAACCGTCGCCCGCCTGCGCCTGGGCTCCTCCCCCATCTCCGTCAACCCGAACTGGATCTCCCTCTTCGACGACGGACCCGACCTGGCCACCTGGACAGTCGAGAATCCCGGCGGCCCCATGGATTCCTACCCGCAGAACAACAACTCCCTGCGCCAGGGCAGCATCATCGCGGTCAAAGACACCGGCTCGACCACGTACTACGTGCTCGTCAGCACCGGCCACGCCTACCCGCTGTCCCCCCTCGCCGCCGCGCTCTACGAAGGCAGCCCCCTCGCCCCCAACGGCACCATCGAAACCGCTCTGACGATCCAACCCGGCGCCTTCGCACAGGCCTTCACCATCGCCAAAACCGACGTCGAACCCTCCCCCTTCCCCAAGGAATGGGCGGCCCTCGAAGGCCTCTACCCCTTCGACTCCGACTCCACCACCTCCGGCTCCGACGACGACAACCCCAAGGTCGTCCGCGTGCGCGACCAGGTCCCCTGCGCCACCCTCGAGCAGGGCAAGTCCGACTCCTCCGGCGCCGTCACCACACAACAGAGCTCCACCACCGCCCACGCCACGCTGACTGTCATGTCCCAGGAAGGCGCGCGCCGCTCCACCTGGAACCTCGACCCGACGGCCGCCACCCCGGCCTCGTACTCGGCGGGCTCCGCCCTGGTCAAATCCGGCTACGGCACCCTCGCCCAAGGATCCACCAACGGCCAAACGGAGACGCCCCTGACCTTCGTATCCGACCTCGGCCTGCGCCACTCCCTCGGCGACGACCAGAAAGACACCCTCCAGCGCCTCGGCTGGGGCACCGACTACGTCCAGACCGTGCCCGAACAGTGGCTCGAACTGATCCCCAGCGGCGTCGAGCTGTCGAACCGAGCCGCGCGCCGGGAGGTCGCCAGCGGAGGCAAGTCATGACGCTCGCGCGCACCACCGGCACCCGTCGCGCCCTCCGCGCGGGCGCCTGCCTCCTGGCCGGCACCTGCCTCACCGTCAGCGCCGCCGTGCCCAGCCACGCCGACACGCCGACCCCCACCCCTACCCCCACGGCCACCCCTACCCCCACCCCCACGGCCGGCAAGAACTCCGGCGGCTGCCTGTCCAGCACCGAATTCATCAGCTCCTACCCGCAGAGCGCCGACAAACGCATCGACCTCGAGCGCGTCTGGGACATCACCAAGGGCGAACACGTCACCGTCGCCATCGTCGACTCCGGCATCAGCCCCACCAGCAAACACTTCACCCCCGTCAACCCCGCCACCGACGGCGGCGCAGACTCGGCCCGTTTCCCCTCCGGTTCAGTCGTCCTGCCCGGCCTCGACCTCGTCAATGGCGGCGACGGGCGCACCGACACCTACGGTCACGGCACCCAGGTCGCCGGCATCATCGCCTCGCGCCTGCTCCCCGAACAATCCGCACTCGAAGGCGTCGCCCCGCGCGTCGCCCTGCTGCCCGTGCGCGTCTACGACACCTTCAACGAGGACCCCCAGCAGGGGCCCACCGGCCTCGACGCGGGCAAGACCGCCCAGGGCATCGAATGGGCCGCCGCGCAAGGCGCCCAGATCATCGTCGTCCCGCAGTCCCAGCCCACCCCGGACTCCCGCCTCGACGCCGCCGTCGCAGCCGCCACCGCGGCCGGCTCCCTGGTCGTCGCATCGGCGGGCAACGCCGACTCCCAGATCGTCCAGCAGTACGGCGAAGACACCGTCCCGCGCTACCCGGCCGCGATCCCCGACGTCCTCGCCGTCACCAGCGCCACGGCCGGAGTACCCGACGGCGGCCAAGTCTCCGGCGTCCACGTCGACATCGCCGCGCCCTCCATCGCCGCGCTCACCACGGCCGTCGCGGGCGGCGACTGCCTGACCGGCGAAGCCAACAACGAGACCACCGGCAGCTCCTCCTTCGCGAGCGCCTACGCGGCGGGCGCCGCCGCGCTGGTCGCCTCAGCGCACCCCGACGAGACACCGGCCATGTGGAAGTGGCGCCTCGAAGCCACCGCACGCCGCGCCAACCCCATCGCATCGACCACCGCCATCGGCTGGGGCATGATCAACCCCTACGCGGCCGTCACCATCGCCGCAAACGCCCACGTCGACGGCCCCATCAACCCCATGACGGGCACCAGCGGAAACGATACTCCCCCCATCCTGCCCGTCACCGAACGCTCCTCTGGCGCCGAAGCCCGCACCCGCGCCGACCTGACCATCGCAGGCATCGCCTTCGCGTGCGTCACGTTCCTCGGGTGCCTCGTCGTCGTGTCCTGGCTGCGCAAGCCGGGCCGCGGCCGCTAAGCGCTCAATTCACCGCCACGCAGGCGTTGATCGACTGGGACTGCAAGCCCGAAGACGCCACGACCGTGCGCACCGTCAAACAATTGTCGCCGCCGCGCGTCGCGGGCAGCGTCACGGACGCGACCGGGCTCGACGCGCCCAGCGGCGCCTCACCCGGGCGCTCCAGGCGGTACTGGAACATCAGCTGGTCGCTCGTGTAGTTCGAATCGGCGGGCGCCGTCCACGTCCACACGATCGAATCGCCCTCCACACGGCCGCTCAGGCCCGTGGGAGCCGCCGGAGGCACCGTGAGCTTACTCGGATCCTCCTGGCTCGCCGTCGGCGCTTCCGTAGGGTCGATACGCACCGAGTGCCCGCCGCCCGTCAGCATCGCGACAACGAGGCCCGCCACCACGACCGCGCCCACCAGCACGAGGGCAATCACCGCGGGAACGGGCAGACGCCGGACGACACGCTCCTCCTCATCGTCGAAGGACGTCTCCGCCGCGCGGCCCGTCGACAGGTTGCGCGGATGATGCCACGAGTCCGCGATCGGCACGACGCCGGACTCCGAAAAATCAAAACCCACACCCGAGCGGATCGTCACGTCCTGCGCGGCCGACGCCCCCCGAGGCCTCGTCCCCTCCCCCTGGGAGGGCACCGGAACCGGGAAGCCAGCCGGGGACGCCGGTCCCGGCACCGAGGGCCGAGGCATGTGCGGCGCATCGCGCACCTCAATCGGCGTCACGGGAAGCCCCGCCAGGCGCTGAATACCCTGGAGCGACTGCGCAAACGCCAGGGCGGAGCGGGTCCTGCGGGCCGGATCCACGCTCATCGCCGCGCGCAGCACCTCGTCGAGCTCCTCGGGCACGTCCGCGCGCGCAACCCCGCGCAGGCGCCCTGAACGCACCCGCATCGCGACCGCAACCGTCGTGTTATCCCCAATCGGATCCTCGAAGGGGCTGCGGCCCACCAGCAGCGTCCACAGCGACGACGCCAACGCCCACACGTCCTGGGACGGCTCCGCGACCGAGTTCCCATCGTGCTGCTCGGGCGGCGCCCACAGCACCGAAAAACCGTCGACGCTGCCGCCCGCGCCCTCGCCAATGCGCGCACTCACGCCGAAATCCGTCAACACCGGCGCCTTGTACGAGTCCAGCATGATGTTGCCGGGCTTAATGTCCCGATGCACGTAGCCCGACCGGTGCAGCATCTCCACGCCCGACGAAATGCGGATCATCATGTCCAACGCCGACGCCAGATCCATCGGGCGAGCCCGCACCTGATCCGCGATATTCGCAACCGGGCAGTACTCCATGATGAGGAACTGGCGGCCGTCGGGCAGCGACCCCACGCCGTACAGGTTGACGATGGCCGGGTGGCTCGACACGCGAGCCATCGCGTCGGCCTCGTACCTGATCGCCTCGTTGCCGCCCTCCACATTCGGGCGAGCAACCTTGATCGCGACATCACGCGACGGAACCTGCTGATGGTACAGGTGCACGTCCGCGAATCCGCCCGACCCGAGGGCACGAATCCACCGGAACCCCTCAATGTGCGGGCCGGCGCCCACAACCGCTCCACGCGTCACGGCCTACTCCTCCCGCTCGACGGATTCTCCAGCGGACCATCCGCATCCTCGCCGTCCTCCAGCAAGGAACCCACGCCTCGTACCGACTCCTTCCCGGCCGCCGGCGGGCGCCTCCACGTGCGCAGCAGCGAACGCAGCGAGAAGCGACGCCGCAGGCGCACCCACAGGCTCGCGGAAGACGCCAGGGACCGCTTGAGCTGATCGACGTCCGACCACGCGGACTCCGCTTCCTTCTGGCCGCCCGTCGCCGCCGCGAAATCAGCGACGTCCGCGCGGCGAGCGATCGCCACCGTCATCGGCACGCGCTCACGGAACAGCGTCCACCCCGGGATCAGCGCCGAGGTCGAAGCCTGGGACGCCACGCGCTGCGCCTCGGCTCCCTCTTCCTGCCCCTCGCGCAGCTTCCAGAACGAGGCCAGCGCCCACGCCGCCTCCTGGCGGGTCTGGTCGGCGCGCACGCGCACGCCCGCGTCAATCGCCATATCCACGACCTCGTCCCACGAACCCACCAGGGCCACGCCGGGCGAGGCCTTGCGGCGCACGCGAGTCCGCCTGGCCTTGAGCGCAGCAATCAGCGCGAACGGCGCAAGCAGCAGGAGCAGCGAACCGGACACGGTGCCGATCAGCAGCCACGGGATGCCCGCCCCCGGCGGTTCCTTCGCGGCCACATCCTGGTCGCGGTTCACCGGCGGCAACTCCACGGGCTCCTCGGGCGGCTCCGGCGGCTGAAGCACCTGGGGACGCGGCGAATTCTTCTTCTTTTCCGAATTGTCCTGCGGCACCCGGTCCTTATCCGGCGTCGGATCGAACACGGCCCAGCCGATGCCCTCGAACTCCATCTCGACCCACACGTGCATGTCGGTGCCCACGAGCGTACTCGCGTCCGCCGACTCGCCCGACGGGTACGCGCCGATCGCGACGCGCGCGTTCCAGCCCAGCTGGTGCAGCATGAGCGCCATCAGGGCCGCATACTGCTCGTCGTCGCCGATCAGTTGGCCGCTATCCGACACCATCGCGGACAGTCGATTGAGGTGATGACCCGGGCGCGACTGATCCGTGTTCTCCGTCAAGTAGTAACCCTCATTGTGCAGGTACTGCTCGATCGCGCGCGCCTTCTCAATCGGCGAGGACGCCGAGCCCACAATGCTCGCCATGAACGTGTCGAGGCCGCTCGGGTAGGGCTCGTCCGTATCCGAATGGAACTTCACCGGCGTCGCGCCCGCGAACTGCGAATCCGTCGGCGTCACGATCGAGTCCGCGCTGATCGTCACCGTCTGCGGCTGGGCGGGCAGGCCCGTCGTCAGCGCCGCATCCGCCCACATGTCAAAGCGCAGGCCCTCCTGCTGTGCGCGAGCGTTCTCCCCGCCGAAGGTCACCGAGCGGACGTCTCCGGCCACCGGCACCCACGGGCCCACAATGCCCGAGGTCTCGATCGTCGCCGTGAACGAGCCGTCGCTGCCCTGCGACCGAGTACGCGGAATCGTCGAGCCAACCGACACGTAGCCGTTACGCACGCTCACCGTCGACGCCTGCCCATCCGACTGGGCCGCGACCGAGGTGGACACCTGGCTCTTCGGGGCGCTCATCGTAAAGGTCGTCCCGTCGTACACGTCCAACGCCGCCAAGCGCACGCGCGTGCGCGCCGGCAGCCCACGCACCGTCATGACCGTCTGCTCCGCCAGGTCCTTCTTGTAATGGCGGAACGCCGACAGCGGCGACGGGTACTGACGCACGTTAAACGGCGGCTCCACCTTCTCGCGGGCCACGATCCGTCGGCCCACCGGCCCCCACGAGGCCGTCGCCGGCAGGGCCACGCCCACCGCCAGCGCGATCATCAGGGACGAGGCCAACAGCCGCCGGGAACGGAACACCGCCTGACGGGAGGGACCGCGCGTCGAGGCCGTCGCAGCGCTCGCCCCGCCACGGCCTCGTCGATTGACGGACACGTCCAACCCCAGCGACAGGCGCTGGTGGGAAGAAGCCCACGCGAGCCACAGGAACGCGCCCGCGAACCACACCATGAACGGCCACACGGGCGGCACGACACCGGACAGGCCGAAAGCCAGACCCACGACGCCCATCACGGCGACGGGGATGATGCCCAGGAGCGGACGCCCCCACCGCACCGAGACGAGGCCGGAGATCAGCGCGCACAGCAGGCCCGTGATCCACGGGACCAGCGCGGGGCCCACGTAGGAGGCCGCCGGCGGCGTCAGCGTCAGGAGGTCCTTCCACGAGCTCACCGAGCCGCGCACGAGGGTCAGCAGCGTGTCCGTCGTGGGCACGACGCCCCAGCGCACGGTCGACGGCAGGGCGATCGGGCCGCCCAGCAGGAAGTAGGCGACGAGCAGCGCCGCGAGGGTCGAGAGCGTGTCCCACGACCAGCGCGTCGAGGCAGCCGCGATAAGCAGGCCGACCGCGACGCCTGAACCGGCGGCGATCAGGCCGACGGACGACCCGAAGACGGCCTCGTGCGTGAGGACCGGCCCCGCAAAGAGCACGGCCAACGCGACGAAGGACAGGAGCGGCAGGCGGGGCCTGGCGCGACCAAGAGCATCGACAGTCACCGGATATCACCCACCAAATGCGCCAGCTCGCGCAGCGACGGACAATCGAAAAGCACGCCGCCCTCCAAGCTCCGCCGACGCGCGCGCTGCTTCGGGTTAATGCGCAGGATCTGTACAGTCACGTCGCGGGGAGTGACCTGCGCGAGGTGCGCGGCCTCCTCGTCCGTGACCGCGGGGGACGCGATGACGCTGACGTAGGAGGCCGACGGGCACGAGGCGAAGGCGCGGCGCACGAGCGCCGTGATGTTCGAACGCCCGGAGTACGTCAGTGAGGCCAGGGAGTCGAGCATGCTGACCGCCCCGGTCGCCGGAATCCACCGCTTGCCCGCGGCAAAAGACACCGTGCGCGAGGCGGAAATCCCCGCCAGGGCGAGGGAAGCGGCCACCGACACCCCGTCCTCGAAGGCGTCACGATCCCAGGAGGAGCGCGCCGTGTCGAGCACGATCAGGTGGTGGGAGCGGTGCGTCTCCTCGTACTGGCGCACGATGAGCTTGCCGAGGCGCGCCGTGGACTGCCAGTGCACGGCGCGTCGATCGTCGCCCGGCTCGTAGTCGCGCAGCGCGTGGAAGGACACGTCGGAGCTGGACAGCTTCGCCGTCACCACGCCCTCGACGTCGACCTGGAAGCCGGTCGCGTCGAAAGGCACGCGCACCGTGCGCGGATGGACGTAGAGGGTCACCGGGTTATCCCAGGAACGCACGCGGCGCAGCAGGCCCAGGCCGTCAGAGCGCACGGTGCGGGCCGGGCCGATCTCGATGACGCCGCGGCGGCGGGTCACGACGGAGAAGAACTCGTCCCACGTCCGGTGGGAGGGCACGCCCGGGATGACGAACTCGGCGACGCCGGCGCCGATGGGCAGCTCGATGACCTCGGAGCCGCCGCGGCGGGAGGTGTCGTTGACGACGCGGATCTCGCCCAGAGCCGTCTGCCCGGCCGTCACCCTCTCCTGGGGCAGGCGCAGCGACACGCGGTAGGGCGAGGGGGCGGCGACGAGCACGATCGCGATGACCAGCAGGGCCACGCACGCGATGGCCAGCGCGAAGGCCTCGGCCCATCCCACGACTCCCGCGACAACCAGTCCCGCGATCGCCGAGGCGATCACCAGCCACCCGAAGGGGGTGACGATGCCGCACGCGGCCAGCACGTAGCGCATTCCCGGGATCGCGCGGAGACGACGATCCAGCGCGGTACGCGCCGAGGCGACGGCCCGCAGGACGCGCGGTCGTTCCGTCAGGCCGATGTCGGCCTTCACACGCTTCATGGCGTTCCTCCCATCAGATCGGTTCCTCTCACGCCCCGGCCGCTACCGGCGCGGCTCGCAGCTTTCCACTCGCACCGCCCCGTTCAGCTCGGCCTGCGAGCCGGCCCGCGTCGCGATGCCGGACTCGACCTCGGGGCCGCCCACGATGACCTCGCGGGGGTGGCCGGGATCGACGTCGGAGGAGACGCGGCACACGTGCTGGACGGACACGCCCGGCGTAAAGCCGGGGGCCACCAGGTTGAAGGTGTGGCACGCCTGGCCGGGGACCTGCCCGGCGACGCCCGGGCTGCAGTTCTCGACCCACTTGGTGGACACGCCCAGCTCGGTGGTGATGCCGTTGGAGTCCGCCGAGGCCTCGCCCTGCGAATTCCTGGCAACCACGTGGGCGCTCACCTGCGCGCCCTCGGGGAGGTTGTTGACCACGACGGATTGCGAGCCCAACATGTTGACCTGCTGGCCACCCACCGTCACCGTCAACTCCGTCATGGCCGGGTAGGCCTCGGCGACGGCCACATTCACGCGGACCGCGCCGGGCCCGGCCTTCGAGACCGTCACGCCCTGCAGGGTCGGGGGCGCGATGGGCTGTCCATCGGCGCGCACGGGAGTCGACGCAACCGTCTCACCCGAGGTCGCCAGACCCACCTGGCAGAAGTAGTAGGTGCGCGCAGCAATACCGCTGCCCTCGATGAGCATGCCGTCGCGAGCCTCCGAACCATTGACACACGAGCCCGGATCCGAGGAGTAGCGCAGGCTCAACTCGCCGACGGCGAAGCCGTTACCGGGCGCCTTGGTCAGGTTCCTGACCACCAGCTCGCCGTGCTTGCCCGTGCCCTCGAGCGTCGGAGCACCGATCGGCATGGGCACGGTCGATAGCGAGAAGCTCTGAGTCGACGTCGAATGGTCGCCCTCGGCGTTGGACAGATCCACGGTCACGGACACCGAGTTGCCGGGGGTGACGCCGTCGACATGGACGAAGGCGGTCGAGCCGTCGACCGTTATCGGATCCAGCCCGTCCACGGTCACGGTCGTGGGCCCCCAGTTGGTGCCACCGGAGCGGCCAAGCTTCCACGAGACGTCGACGGAACCCGTCGACCCGTCGGCGCTCGAGCCCACGTGCCTCAGCGCGATCGCACTGGCGGGATCCGGCTTGCCGTGCGGGGTCGTGTTCGCCGGCTGGGACCACTCGGCCTGCTTCTCCGCGCCATTCCGGGCGACGATCGACACCGTGTAGTTGACGCCGTTCTCCAGGTCGCCGATTGTCGCCGACGTAGCGGAGGCGTCGGCCGTCGTCTGCTTGCTGGAGCCATCGCCGCCATTGACCGCGATCTCATACTTCGTGATCGGGGACCCCTCGTTGTCCGGAGCGCTCCAAGTCACGGTGACCTGACCGTTGCCCGCCGACAGGGTCGGCACGGCCATCTTGGCCGGCGTCGCGTCGACCTGGACCTCCGCCGAGGCCTCCGACGGGTCGGAATCGCCGACGGCGTTGCGGGCAACGACGGTGAACTTGTGCCAAGCGCCGTTGGTCAGACCCGACACCTCACACACCGTCTGCTGACACACCGCGCCCCCACCCTGCGAGCTCGTCACCATGTACTGCGTGATGCGCGCACCGTTATCGGCGCCCGGCGTGAAGGACACGGAGGCGCGGCCCGGACCCGTCGCGGTGGCATGAACGTTCTCGGGGCGATCCGGGCGGTCGCGCACCGTCACCGACACGCGGCCCTCGACCACGCGCGAGGAATCCAGCGTCTTATCGATCACTCGATAGACGATCACCATGTTCCCGTGGAAGCCCGCGCGCGGGCTCACCGCCAGGACCGTGCCCTGCGGGTCCACCGTGCCCTCGCCGACCTCAACGGTCGCCCGCTGAATCGTGATCGGCGTGTCCGGGAACGGGTTCGTCGTGTACTGCGTCAGATCCACGTTCACGGTGCTGCCCGCATCCGCGACGATCTGCGCGAGGGACGTCTGGATGAGCGGGCGCGTCGAGGCCACGACCTCGATCGGCACCTTCGCGCTCACCGGGCTGCCCGAGCCATCGTCCACGCTCAGCGTCAGCGAGCCGGCGGACCCCGGCCTCGTACCGGCCTCCGCGCTCACCGCCAGGCGGGTCTCCGACTCATTACGCACCGTGATACCCGAGGGGATGTCCGACACGCGGTAGGTGAAGGACGACGGGTCGGGCGTATCCGGGTCGGAGACCATCAGCGGCAGGTTCACGGACGTCTCTTCGCCCGACGCGACGCGGATCACCGTCGGCGTGATCGTCGGCGGGTGGTTCTGCGTGGCCTCCACCTGGATCGGCAGGGTCAGCGACGCCGAGGACGCTGACTCGTCCCCTTCGCGCCCGTCGAAGACCTCGACGTTCACGAAGGTCTTACCCACGTAGCTCGAATCGACGGTGAAAGAAATGGACGTCTCGTCGGCCGTCAGGTTCGTCAGGCCGGCGCCCCCGCGCACGGTCGACACGTCGCGAATGTAGGCGTGCGCGTCGCGCTTGACCATCACGAAATCGTCGAGGGACAGGGTCTTGGACTCCCCCGCCTTCAGGCGGATCGGCACGCGCGAGGGGTTCACCGCGGGCACCTTGCGTTCCGCGCCGGGCACCGACACGACCGCCGAGGAGGACAGCCCGTCCTGGTCCGTGATCGAGTAGACCACGAGGCGGCGATCCGTCTGCGGTGTCACCGTCACCTTGTGCGTCGTGTTATCCACGCTCACGCCGTCGGCGCTCGAGGAGATCGTCAGCTCCGACAGGGCGCCATCCGGATCCTCGTCGTTGGCGAGCACGCTGACCTCGACCGGGGCGCCGTCACGCGGCATGTCGGACAGCGACACGAGGTCGTCGCGCGCGATCGGCGCCATGAGCGGCGCGTCCGCGGCGACGTTCACCGTCAACTGACCCGTCGCGGATCCGCCGCGGCCGTCCTCGACCACGTAGGTGACGACGAAAGGATTCTCCTCGGCGGGCGTCGTCAGCGACACGGAGGTGGCCGACACGACCGAGGCCTGCACCTGGCTGTTCGAGGACTCCAGGGATCCCTCGCGCAGCTTCAGGGTGTCGCCGTCGGGATCGACGTCGTTCGACAAGACGTTGACCTCGATGGTGCGCGACGGGCGCGCCTGGATGACGTCGGGCAGCGCAACCGGGTTGTGGTTAAGTTCCGAGGGCGGTGCCACGCCCACGCGCACGCGCGCCTTCGCCTGGCGGCCCAGGCGATCCTCGACCGTGTAGGTGAACACGTCCGTGCCGGAAGCATCCGAGTTCGGCGTGTACTCGATCCACTCGGTGCCCAGCGTCGCCGTGCCCATCGTCGGAGGCTGGTCGATGCCCACCAGGGTCACGGAGTCGCCGTCCGGGTCGATGCCGTTGAGGGGCACCGGGATGCGCGTCGTCTGGCCGGCGGCCGCCCACGCCGTCAGAGCCTTGGGCTGGGGCGCGGAATTCGCCTGCTCGGCGCCGATGACGTTGAAGGTTGCCGTCGCGCTGGCCGTGTTGCCGGCGCTGTCGGTCACCGTGTAGGTCACGTCGACGCGGCCCGTCTTCTGCCCGGCCTCGAAACGCACCAGGTTACCGGTCACGAAGGCGTGTCCGTACTCGGAGTCGACCGTGCCCGCCAGGGACGAGGACACGCTCATCTGCAGGCCGGAGGGCGAACGGTCGTTCGCGAGGACCTGGATGGAGGCGATGTCACCCACGCGCACCTTCGCCGAGTCGTCTTGCAGCTCGAGCGGGGCGCGATCGTCCTTCGCGCGCGTCGGAATGACGGCCACCGAGGCCGTGGCGGCGCCCGAGCCGTTGGACACCGTGTAGGTGAAGCGCGCGATGTCGTCGAGGCCGGCGGGCGCGGTCACGCGCAGGAGGTGGCGGTCGATGAGGGCCACCTCGATGCCCGCGTCAGAGTCGACCTCGATGGACTGGACGACGAGGACGCCGCCGGAGGGATCCGTGTCGTTGGCCAGGGGTGCGACCAGGGCGGAGCCACCGCTGGGCAGGATCGCGATATCGTCCTCGGCGACCGGTGCCGCGTGTTCGTCGCCGGCGACGACGTCCACGCGCACGACGCCGACGACGGCCTCGGGCCCGTCGCTGACGGTGTAGGTGAACTCGTAGGAGCCCACCTGCGAGCCCGTGAAGGTCACGACACCCAGCTCCAGGTCGGGCACCAGCGTCGTCGACGCGGGCGCGGTCGAGACCTTCGTGAGCGTCAGAACGTCGCCGTTGGGGTCCGTGTCGTTCGCCAGCGGCGCGACCACCAGGGGTTCGCCCACGCGCGCGACGTAGAAGTCAGCGTTCGCGATCGGCGCGATGTTGCCGGGCTCCTGGACGAGGACGGTCAGCTCACCCTCGGTGGTCAGCCAGCCGTCGGACACGTACACGGACACCGTGTGGGCGCCCGTGCTGGCGCCGATGTCGCGGATCGACAGGGTACCGTCTTCGGAGAACTGAACCGACAGGCCCTCGGAGCCCTCGGCCCTCTCCAGGAAGATCTGGTCGCCATCCGGGTCGATCCAGTCGGCCAGGACGTTGTATTCAATCTGCGCGTCCGCGCCGAGCTTGACGTTGGCGTCGTGGACGCGCTTGGGGCCGACGTTCTCGCTCCACGGGTGCACGCGCAGGGAGACGTTCGCGGTGGCCGAGGCCAGGCCGTCGGAGGCGGAATAGGTGAAGGAACTGGTCCCCTGCGCGTCGTCGCCGACGCCCGTGATCTGCAGGGCGCGCCCGCCGCGCGTGACGACGACCGAGCCGAAGGAAGGCTGCGAGGTCGCCTCCGCGGTGAGCACGTCACCGTCGGAATCAGAGTCGTTCTGCAAAACGGGCAGGAGCGTGGACTTTCCGGGGCGCACGCCGAAGTCGTCGTCGACGGCTGTGGGGGGCGTGTTCTTCTCGTTGCGCTGCGGGTCGCTGATCTGCTCGAGCAGGTCGGGGTTGGATTCGTCCGACTCGACCTCGTTGGCGTCCGGGTTGTCCTGATCCCAGTTGTCGACCATGATCATGTCGCGGTCGGGCAGCCACACGGTGCCGGCATCGACGTCGTTGAGGACGATGCGGGTGCGGTTGACGCGGAAGACCGGCTGCTTCGACGTGGCCAGGTTCTCGACGTTCGAATAACGCTGGGTGCCGCTCTCACACACGCGGATCGCCGCACCCGAGGTGCCCCACGCGCCGTATGCGCAGCCCTGGTGGAAGGCCGGGGGCGCGGGGACGCCGCCGATGCTCGACCCCTCCTGCGCCGGCGTCACGGTGGGGGCGCCGCCGTCCAGCGGCACGCTCACGAGAGAATCGGCGGTCGCCAGGAGCACCGAGGACGAGGCCGGGCCCGCCATCTGCAGGGACGCGCCCGGGGCGATCCCATCCCCGTTGAGCGCGCGCGTGCGCCCCGAGGGCAGCACGAGGGTATTGGTCGTCGCGTCGTAAATGACGGGCTTGTCGCCGACCGCGGTGATCGACAGGTCATCGCCAGCGGAAATACCGCTGAGCGTGGACTTCGACACCGACCAGGTCGCCCCCGCGCGCGACACCGTCGTCAGCGTCGCGTACTGCGGCGCGTAGGCGTAGACAGTGCCCTTCATCGACACCGTCACCACGCCCCCGGCCAAGCCGTCGGCGATGGCCTCCGTGTCGTCGTACTTCAGGGCGTCGGGACGGTTCGCGTCCCCCACCCACAGGTATCCGGCCGACGCGTCGAGGACCGCGAGCGTCGTTGCGCCCTGCGCGACCTGCGAGCCCTCCGGCACCGTGATCGCACCGCCCAGCTTCATGCCCGCCACGTCGACGGAAGACACGGAGTGAGTCGTCTCATCGCCGATCGTCACCGTGCGCCCATCCTGGCCCAGGGAGACCTGCGCGCTCGGCGTCGACACGAAGCCGTCGAAGGTCAGCGCATCGTAGTTCAAGTGGCCCAGAGACAGGTCCGACCCCTTCGACACCCAGATGCCGCCGTCGTCCACGTCGAGCTCCGTCACCTCAATGCCGCGATGGATGAGTGCAACGACGACGAGAATCGACGCCAGCAGCAACACACCGATCGCGGGAAGACGACGCGACACCCGACGAAGCGCCTTCACGGCGCGGTCACTTTTCGCCACGATGCTCACCACTCTCCCAACAACCTGCCCCGCCCGAACGCAGGGTCCTCAACAGCCTATCTCAAAACAAAGGGGGGTACGACCCCCGCTCCACACCCCGTGAGGCGCCACACGCGCGGTCAGGGAACGACCGTGCACTGGCGCACCGGATCCGACATTCGCCCAGACGAACGCGACACCGTCGTGATCTGCATGCAGTTCTCGCCGCTGGCCCCGTCCACGCTCACGGTCGTCGTCTCGACGCTGCCGCTCGCGCTTGCGCCCGCGCCCGACGACTCATACGTGTAGGTGAGGTCGGCCTGGGCGGCGCCCTGCGGCGCGCTCCACGTCCACGTCACCGTGCCGTCGGCGTACTCCCCCGACAGGTTCGTCACCTGCGGTGGGGCCGCGCCGAGCGCGTCCTCCGGCCTCGTCGAGGCGCTCGTCGTCTCCTGCGCGGGAGCGATGCGTGTGAAAGACCCCTCCCCGCGCAGCATACCCACCGCCAGGCCGGCGGCGATCACCGCGGCCAGCAGCGCCAAGATCACACCCGCCACCGGGCTCATCCCGCGCTTCGACGAGGAGGACTCCTCAACCACGCGACGCTCCGAGGCCTCGTCCGCGTCCGAGGAACGATCAATCTTCCACGAATCAGCCACGGCCTCGACGCCGCCCGAGCCGGCCCCGCCCTCGAAGGAATACGTGGACGAGCGCAGGCGCGTCTTATCCGGGTCGATGACCGGCGCGCCGCGCAGGCGCGTCTTCTGGTCCCCGGCGGCGGGCGCGGCGAAGGCCTTGGAGCGCTTCTCCTTGATCTCCATCTCCGTGCGGGGCAGGCCCAGCTCCTGTTGGACGCGCTGCAGTCCCTGCCCGAACTCCATCGCCGAGGGCGTGCGCTCCCGCGGATCAACCGCCATCGCCGCGCGCAACACGCGCTCCAGCTCCGCCGGCGCATCCGCGCGCCCCAGGCCGCGCATACGCCCCCGCTGCACGCGATTAGCGATCGACGCCGCCGAATTATCGCCGATCGGATCCTCGAACGGGCTGCGACCCGTGATAAACGTCCACGTCGTCGAGGCGAGCGCCCACACATCCTGCAAGGGCGAGGCCGGGGAATTCACGTCCTGCTGCTCCGGCGGCGCCCACAGCACCGAGAAACCGTCAAACGCGCCGACCTCCAGGCGACCCACCTTCGAGGCCACACCAAAATCCGCGAGCACCGGCTTCCCGTATGCGTCCAGCATGATATTCGACGGCTTGATGTCGCGGTGCACGTAGCCCTGGCGGTGGAACATCTCGACGACGCCACACACCTTGATCATCGTGTCCAGCGCCGTCTCCAGCGACATCGGGCGCGCTCGAACCTGCGTGAGCAGATCCGCGACCGGGCAGTACTCCATGACCAGGTAGGCGCGTCCGTCGGACGTCGTCCCCACGCCGTGCAGCTCCACCACCGACGGGTGTCCCGCCAGCAGCGTCATCGCGTCGGCCTCGCGGTGCAGCTCCTGCGTGCCGCGCTCATCGCCCTGGGCGCGCACCACCTTGATCGCCACGTCGCGGCTGGGCAGCTCCTGACGGTACAAGAACACGTCGGCGAAACCGCCCTGCCCCAGCGGGCGCACCCACCGGAAACCGGGGATCTCGGGTCCGCGCATGCCGGCCACAGCTGGGCTCACTGCTTCTTCTCCTCATGCATCGTGCGCGCGATGGACGCGCTCAGGCGCAGCTTGCGGCGCATGCGCAGGCTACGCAGGGACAGCGCGCGACGCACCCGCGCGAAGAAACCGGAACGCTTGGCCACCTGCGCACGCAGCTCGCCCACCTGCACCCACGCGTCGCGCGCACGGTCGCGGGAGGCGCCGTGGGACGCGAAGTCCGCGACGTCCGCGTAGCGCGCGATCACGACCGGCGCGGGAACGTCGTCGCCGAAGCGGCTCCACCCGTCGATCACGTAACGTCCCGAGGAGGCCGAGGCCTCGTCGAACTCGATGGAGTCAATCGACCCGTCATCGCCGTGGCGCACCTCGCCCGTCACCAGGGCGAAGGGGTCGCCCGGGTGCTCGCCGAGATCCCACTGCGAGGCCAACGACCAGGCCGTCTCCTGGCGGGTGCGACCCACCTCAATACTCAGGCCCGAGTCGGCCGCCAAGTCCACGACCTCATCCCACGAGCCGATCAGGGCGCTCACCGCGGCCGAGCGGCGCCGGCGGCGACGACGCCCCGCCTTGTAGGCCAAGACCGCGAGCGGCGGCAGCAGGAGCAGCAGGAATCCGCCAGCGATGCCGACGACGACACCCCACGGGAAGGGATCCTCTGGTTCCTTGGTCGGATCCGCGTTCTGGTCGCGCGTCGTGGGAGGCAGCTCGGCGGGCGCCTCCGGGGGCTCCGGCGGCTGGAGGACCTGCGGGCGCGGCACGGAGCGAGGCTTGGGGACCTGCGTCTGCGGCGTGTGGTCGCGCGGCGGCGTCGGATCGAAGACGGCCCAGATGCCACCCGCGAACTCGACCTCGACCCACGCGCGAATGTCGGAGCCACGCAGGGAGGCGGCGCCGCCCTGGGAGCCGCCCTCCGGGTAGGCGCCCATGACGACGCGGGCGTTGATGCCCATCTGGTGGAGCATGAGCGCCATGAGGGCCGTGTACTGCTGGTCGTCGCCGATCAGGTTCTCGTCCCCGGACAGCATCCGCTCCAGGCGGTCGGTGCGCACGCCCGGACGCGAGAACTGCGTGTTCTCGTTGAGGTAGAAGCCGTTCGTCGACAGGTAGTGCTCGATGGCGCGGGCCGCCGCGAGGGACGTCGTCGCGTTCTGCGTGAGCTCCGAGGTCTTCGTGGCGATCCCCTCGGGGACGTTCGTGTCCCGGACCGTGTTGGGCACGACCGCCAGCGACTCCAGGTCCTCGTCGCGCACGGGGTCCGTGAACGTCGCCTCGACGGAGTAGGTCATGGTTCCGGCGGGCCCAGTCGTCAGCGCCGCGTTGGACCACAAGTCGAAGAACAGGCCGTCCTTCTGCGCGTCCGCGTCGGCTCCGGAGAACGTGATCTGCGAGGGCGTGCCCAGGACGGGAACCCACGGCCCCGACATGCCGATGGTGGACACCTCCACGGCCTCGCCGCCCGCCTCGCGACCGGGGATGGTCGTCTCGACGGGAATGTAGCCGGTGTGGCCGTCTCCCCTCGTCTCGGACATGCCGAAGGTCGTGCCGTTGTACACGTCCATCGCGGCGATGCGCACGCGCTGGTTTTCGGGCAGGTCCGACACGGTCAGGAGGGTCTCGTCCTTCAGGTCGGTCGTGTAGTGGCGGAACGAGGCCATGGGCGAGGGGTAGTCCTGGATGTCCAGCGGCGGCTCCACGAGGTCGCGGCCCACGACGCGCGTGCCCCCCGACCCCAGCCAGGACGCGGCCGGTAAAGCCACGCCCACGGAGATAGCGATCATGAGGAGGGCGCCGACGATGCGGGTCCCCACGTACACGGTCGAGCGGGACTGGCGTCCGAGGGTGTTCTCGGAGCCGCGCGCGCCCGAGCGCCCGACCAGGACGTCCTGGCCCAGCGTGATGCGCTGATACTGGGCGGCGGCGGCCCACCAGGCGGCCAACGTCCCCCACCACGCCAGGACCGCCCACACGGGCAGCGGGTGCTCAGACAGGCCAAAGAAGACGGAAACGACGGCCATGAGCACCAGGGGAATGGATCCTAGGATCGCGCGCCCCGCGCGGGCGGTGATCAGGCCGGCGAGGGCCGCCAGCACGAGGCCACTCATCCACGGTACGAGGGCGGGGCCCGAGTAGGCGGACACCGGCGCGGTGAGCGTCAGCAGGTCCTTCCACGCGCGGAAGGACCCCAGGACCATGACCTGCAGCGTCTTACCGGTGGGCAGGACGCCGAAGAGGGCCTCGGAGCGCAGGGCCGCGGCGCTGCCCAGCAGGAAGTAGGTCGCCAGGACAGCAAGGACGGTCGTGACCGCGTCCCAGCGCCACCTGGTCGATGCGGCGGCGATTCCCAGGCCGCACGCCACGCCGGCGCCCGCGGCGATCGCCCCCACTCCCCCGCCGAAGACGGGCTCGAACGCGGCGACCGGGCCGACAAAAAGGAGGGCGAGGACCAGCAGCGACCACAGCGGCATGCGCGTGCGATAGGTCGCGAAGCGCTGAGTGATCGTGAGCAGGCGATTACGCGTGGTCCTCGGCTTGGGCGCGTGCTTCTCGGCACCCGACCCCGAGGCGGGGGGCGGGGACGGCTGGATAGGCTCCGCCTGCGCGTGCGGCTCGGTCTTGACGGGCGGGGCCGCCACGGCCTCGTCCTGGGAGTCGATGCGCTGAGCGCGAGGCTTCGTGTTGGTGGAATTACTCATGCGAGACCCCCGGCGACGATGATGCGCGGCAGGTCATCCAGGGTCGAACAGTCGAGGAGGACGCCTCGGCCGAGGTCGCGGCGTCCGCGCGCCCGATCAGCGCCGATGCGAATGATGGAAACGGGCACGTCGATGGGCGCCAGGCGGGCCAGGTGCGCGGCGTCCGAATCGGTAGTCTGAGGACCGACGATAAGCGTGAGGGCGGAGACACCGGGGCGCTGCGCCACGGCCTCGCGCACGCGCAGGGCCAGGTCACCGAAGGAGCGCGCAGAGACCTCGGACAGAGAGTCCAGGAGCCGCATCGCGACCGTCGAGGGCAGCCACGTCTCCGTCGTCGTCACCGACACCGGGCGGGATTCGCGCAGGTTCGCCAGGCCCAGCGAGCCCGCGACCGACACGGCCGTCTCGAAGGAGTCGTAGTCCCATGCGTCGCGGGAGGTGTCCAGCACGATGACGTGGTGGGAGCGGTGCGTCTCCTCGTACTGGCGCACGATGAGCTTTCCGAGGCGGGCCGTGGACTGCCAGTGCACGGCGCGTCGATCGTCGCCCGGCTCGTAGTCGCGCAGCGCATGGAAGGACACGTCCGAGCTGGACAGCTTGCCGGTGGACACGCCCTCGACGTCCAGCTGGAAGCCGGTCGCGTCGAAGGGCACGCGCACCGTGCGCGGGTGCACGTGCAGGACGACGGGCTCGTCCCACACGCGCACGCGGCGCAGCAGGCCCAGGGCGTCGGAGCGCACGGCGCGGGCCGGGCCGACGTGAATGAGGCCGCGGTGACGCGAGGAGATCAGGAACATCTCGTCCCACTTCTCGTGGGAGCCCAGCGGCGGCACCACGAATTCGCCCGTGCCCGAACCGATCGGGAGCTCGATAATGCCCGAGCGCACCGGGCGGGCGCGCTCGTTGCGCACCAAAATCTCGCCGACGGCCGTCTGGCCTGCGACGATGCGCTCGTTCGGCACGCGAATCGACACGACGTGCGGGGACTTCCAGGCGACGCGGGTGGCGGCCAGGACCAGGGCGACGACGCCGGCGAGCGCGCACGCCAGGGCCTCGACCCACTCCAGCGTCGCCGCCAGGATGAGGGCCACCGCGATAAGCACGACGAGCGCCCACCCGGTGGGCGTCACCGCGCTCGCCAGGGCTTTGAGGGGATGCGGACGGGAGGCCTGCGCCCTGCGGGGCGAGACCATCGTCGAGTGTTCCCTGCGCGTCCCTTCCATCGCGGTCGCAGATCGGCGCGTTACGCGCCCACCGCCGGGGCGGGCACCGAGGTCAGGGCACGCTGGATGACGCCCTCGGAGGTCGCGCCCGAGAACGCGGCGTCCGGGTCGACGATAATGCGGTGCGCCCACACGGGCACGGCCAGGGCCTTGATGTCGTCGGGCAGGACGAAGTTACGGCCCTGCGCGGCCGCCCACACGCGGGCGCAGCGCACCATGCCGATGGCGCCACGGGTGGACACACCCAGCAGCGAGGACTCGTCCTCGCGGGTTGCCTCAGCGAGGGCGGCCACGTAGTCGAGGACGGCGCGGTCCGTGTGGTTTCCCGAGGCCAGGGCCGACCAGGCGACGATGTCCTTGCCGCTCACGAGGGGACGCAGATTCTTCGAGCGGTCGGGCGCGGCCGAGCCGTCGAGGACGTCGATCATGGCGGCGCGCGAGGGGTAGCCGATGGAGGTCTTCATGAGGAAGCGGTCCAGCTGGGCCTCGGGCAGCGGGTAGGTGCCGGCCTGCTCGACGGGGTTCTGGGTCGCGATGACCATGAAGGGCTGGGGCGCGGGGCGGCGCACGCCGTCGACCGTCACCTGGGCTTCTTCCATGACCTCCAGGAGCGCGGACTGGGTCTTGGGCGAGGCGCGGTTAATCTCGTCGGCCAGGACGATCTCCGCGAAGACGGGGCCGGCGTGGAAGACCCACTCGCCCGTCTTCTGGTTGAACATGTTGACGCCCGTGATATCCGAGGGCAGCAGGTCGGGGGTGAACTGGATACGCGAGTGCGTGCCGTCGATGGTGGCGCTGATGGCGCGCGCCAGCGCGGTCTTGCCGGTACCGGGGGCGTCTTCTAGCAGGAGGTGACCGCCTGCGAACATGGTCGTCAGCGCGAGTCGCACTGCCTGGCGCTTGTCCAGAACCGCGACCGACACGCCGTCGACGAGGCCCTTGAAGACCTGGGCGAACCGGGTTGCGTCCTCAATGGAAAGGGTCATGAGTTGTCCTACGTTTCTAGTATTGCTCGATCAGGGGTGGTCTATTCGACTCGGCAGCTCTTTACGACGTTCCGCGCATTGAGCTCTTTGGCGGTGATTGCTTCCGTCAGGATACCCGGTATGCTCGGCGTGTCCCGTGAGAAGCGGAATTCGGTGTTTTGGGCGGGGCGCCCGGTGCTGACCGTGCAGACGAGGGTGACCCCCGGTCCGAACTGGGAGGCTCGTTTGGCTGTCAGCGTCATCGAGCCGCATTCCTGTCCGTTCGAACACGTGGTTTTTCCGTCGAAAGTCGCGCCGACATTCTCCGCGGCTTCGGTGGTTGTGAAGGTGGCTTCGACCTGACGGTGTGCCCCGCCAGCGCTGACCATCTCGACGACAACCGTGTACTGGTTGACCGGCGCCAGACCCGAGACCGTCCACGAGGTCATCGGACCACTGAACGTCTGCTTGGTCGACCCTTCCATTCCCTTCACCCACACGCTGATCTGCGCGGGGTTAACGCCGGCGGGCACAGTCCACGACACGGACGCGCTGTTGATGTAGGGGGTCACCGACACGTTGAACACGGGGATCGGGGTGTCGTCGTCATCATCGGGGCCCGACCGCTGGCCGTTGCCGACCGTGCCGCTAGCCGCCGTCACCGGGCTCCAGACGTAGGAGCCGTCATCCTTCTTGCCGCGCTGGCAGAAGTAGAAGGTCATCGTCGAACCCGGGGTAAGCGGGCCGAGATCAAAATCGGCGGTCTGACCGTTGTTGAAGGCGACGGGGTTGCCGTTGGTCGTGCAGCCCTCCGCGCTGTCCTGGTAGTACATCTCCAGGTCGTTGACCGTGTAGCCGTTGCCTTCCTTCAGGCGCACGTTGGTGATGCGAATCTTGCCCAGGGCGTTGTCCGAGGTCGGGCCCATCCTCGGCGCGTCGGGGGCGAGCGGAGTGGTCTTGGCCTCGTGCTCGGGCTCGAGCGCGGGCGGGGTGTAGTTCTTGGCGGGCGAGGTGGCCGTGCGGCCTCCCGTGTTGCTCACCGTCACGGTCGCCCGCAGCACGTCCGCGCGATTGACGGTCATGGTCGTCGTGCCTGTTCCGTTCGTCTCATTGCCAGAGCCACCGGACACGGTCTTGGATTCACCGTTGACGGTGACCGTCGTGGCGCCCCAGCCCTCACCGCCAGACTTGAAGTAGCTCCACGTCAGGGTGATCTCCACCTTGTTGCGGTCTGCCGCGTTGCGCACGGTTGCGCTCATGATGGAGGGCGTGTCCGGGTCCGCCAGGGGTGCGGTCGGGGTTGCCTTCGCGCCGAACGAGGGCGCGGACTCTCCCTTGGCGTTGCGTGCCCGCACCGTCACCGTGTAGGTCTGACCGTTCTTGAGCCCCTGGATGACGCAGGAGGTCACGCCGGTGGTCTCGCAGTAGCCCGCCTCGCCGGTCGCGGTCGTCGCGGTCGCGATGTAGCCGGTGATCGCAGAGCCGTTGTCGACGGGAGCGGACCACGACGCGCTAATCGTCGTGTTTCCGGCCGACAGCTGGGGGGTGCCGGGGCGTCCCGGCGCACCGGAGATCGTGATGGTGTTCGAGGCCGTCGAACGCTCGGACGTGCCCTCCTTGTTGACCGCCTCGACGGTGAAGGAGTAGGTCTGGCCGTCGCTCAGGCCCGCGACGCTACAGACGTTGGTGGAGCAGGTGGCGACCTGGCGTCCCGTCTGGTCGAAGACGCGGTACTCGGTGATCGGGGAGCCGTTGGACTCCGGCGCGTTGAAGGTCACGCGAGCGCCATTCGATCCCTCGGCCTCGGCCGTCACGCGCGTAGGGGCGGCCGGCTTGCCCGTCACCGTGACGGTAATGGTTCCCTGGACGGCGCGCGCGGGGTCGCCCAGCTTGTCGTTGACCTTGAAGCTGACGGTGATCGTGCCGGACGCGCTCGGGGTGACCGACACGGTCGTGCCCGACGTGGCGACAGTCGCGCTGCCCGCAGACAGCGTGGCGCTCTCCAGGGTGATCGGCGACTCCGGGTACGGGTTGGTCGCGGAGGACGCCACGTCGACGCTCACCGTGTCGCCGATCTTGGCGGTCAGAGTGTACGCGGGCACCTGGATGAGCGGCTTGTCGGAGACGACGACCTCGACGGGAATCTGCGCGCTGACCTTGTTGTTGTCCTCGTCGGTGACGCTCACCGCGATCGACCCCGCGGAACCTTTCGGGGTTCCCTCGGGGGCGGACACGGTCAGGGTGGTGCCCGACAGGGACGCCGTGATGGTGGACGGCGAGGAGTCCATCGCGTAGGTGAAGGTCGTGACGTCCACGCCCTCGGGGTCGCGCACGCCCAGCGCGAGGTTCTGGGTCACGGCCTCGCCGCCGGCCTCGACGCGGATCGCGGTCGGAGTGAAGGTGGGCGGCTGGTTCGTGGTCGCCTTGATGCGCACGGGCAGCGACAGGGAGGCGCTCAGCGCGCCGGCGTCGCTGCTGTCGCCGTCCGCGACCTGGATGAGGAACGCGGAGTTGCCCGAGAACGAGGCGTTGGCGGTCAGGGTGAGCTGCGTGTCCGAGTCAGCCACGACGGAGTCGAGGCCGTTCTGGGGCACTGGGGAGGAGCCCTCGACGAGGCGCGGGGTGCGCCCGGCGCGAGTGATGACGTAATCCGACAGGTTGATCGTGCGCGAGGTACCCGCGTCCATCTCGATCGGCAGGTTCGCCGAGCTCAGGAAGGGCGCGGTCGAGTCGCGTCCGGGGATCGTGACGACGGCCGAGTTCGTGAGGCCATCGCGGTCGGTGATCGTGTAGACGACGAGGCGCTTGGAGTCCGTGACGGGAATGAGCAGCTCGGAGCCGGAGACGCTCACGCCCGCCTCGGCGGTGGTCACGGTCAGCTCGTCGATGCTGCCGTCGGGGTCCTCGTCGTTGTCGAGGACCTTCACGCGCACGGCGGAACCATCGGTCGGCAGGTCCTCGTAGGCGACGTAGTCGTCGCGGGCGATCGGCGCCTTCAGGGGCGCGTCGTCCTGGACATACACCGTCAGCGTGCCGCGCGCGACCCCGCCGCGGCCGTCGCTCACCGTGTAGGACACGAGGTAGGTGCCGGCCTGGGAGGGCGTGTGCACCTGGACGGTCGTGGTCGAGCGGACCTGGGGGTCGAGCTCGGGCGTGGCCGTCTCGAGGCTGCCCTCTTCCAGGGTCAGGGGATCGCCGTCCGGGTCGAGGTCGTTGGCCAGGACGTTGACGGTCACCATACGGTCGGGTCGGGTCAGGACCGTGTCGGGCACGGCGACGGGGTTCTGGTTGAGCGCCGGGACGGGCGTGACGGCGACGCGCACGCGCGCCGAAGCACGGGCGCCCTGGCGGTCCTCAACCGTGTAGGTGAAGGAATCCGTGCCCGACGCGTCAGCGTTCGGCGTGTACTCGATCCACGTGGCCTTCGCGGTCGCCGACCCCTTCTGCGGCGAAGAGTCCAGGCTCTTGAGGGTCACGGAGTCGCCGTCCGGGTCGATGCCGTCTAGGGTCACCGGGATGCGGGCGGTCTGCCCGGCCGTCGCCCACGCCGTGATGTCGCGGGGTCGCGGCGCCTGGTTGGAGTCGGAGGCGGCCAAGACCTCGAAGGTGACGGTGCTGGAGGCGCGGTTGCCCGCGGAGTCGATGACGGAGTAGGTGACATCCATCGTGCCGGGGGTGTCCCCGGCCTCGAGGCGCACCTGGTTGCCGGTCACGAAGGGCGTGCCCAGGGCGGTGGTCGGGTCGTACTCGAGCGTCGACTCGACCTGCAGGTTCAGGCCGGCCGGGGAGCGGTCGTTGGACAGGACGGACACGGTTCCGACGTCGCCGACGCGCACCTTGGCTCGGTCGGGCTTGAGGACGGGCGGCAGGTCCGTGCGGTCGGAGGCACCCGGGATGACGGTCACCTGAGCGGTGGCCGATCCCTGGCCGTTGGTGACGGAGTATGAGAAGGACACGCTCTTGTCGAGGCCCGCGGGCGCGGTCACGCGCAGCAGGTGGCGGTCGATGAGGGCGACCTCGAGGCCGGGAACGGAGGAGTAGTCGATCGAGGTGATCGTCAAGACGCCGCCCGTGGGATCGTAATCGTTGCCCAGGGGCGCCACCAGCACCGAGCCACCCTGCGGCAGGACCGCGGTATCGTCCTCGGCGACGGGCGGCAGCGCAGCGGCCTCGACGACCTCGACGCGGATCATGCCCAGCGTCGACGCGATGCCGTCGGAGACCGTGTAGGCGAAGGAGTAGGAGCCGGGAGAAGCCGCGACAAAGTCGATGGTGCCGCGGTCCAGATCCGGCGTGATGGAGGCGCCAGCGGGCGCGCCGGACACGGCGGCCAGGCTCAGCGAGTCGCCGTTGGGATCCGTGTCGTTCTTCAGCGGGTCGAGGGTCACCGTCTCGCCGGGGTGGGCCTGGTAGAGGTCACCGTTGGCCGTGGGCGGCAGGTTGCCCGGCTCCTGGACGTTGACGGTGAGTTCACCGCGCGTCTCGCCGCCCTGGTCGTCAGCGACGGTCAGGACCACGGTCTTGGGGCCGGCGGAGCCGCCCTCCTCGGTGATGGTCAGGGAGCCGTCCTCGGTGAAGGTGACGCTCAGCCCCTCGGGGGCCTCGGCGTTCTTCAGGTAGATCGGGTCGCCGTCGGGGTCGCGCCAGTCGCTCAGCGCCTGGTACTGGATCTGGGCACCCGCGCCGATCTTGACGGAGGAGGCTCGCAGCTGCGTGGGGGCCTCGTTTTGCCCGTAGGGGTGGATCGTGACCTGCACGCGCGCGGCGGCGGACGCGAGGCCGTCCGAGGCCTCGTAGGAGAAGGACGTCGATCCGGTCTGATCCACGCTCACGCCCGTGATCTGCAGGGCTCGTCCCGAGCGCGCAGCGGTGACCGCGCCCCACGCCGGCTGGGAGGTCGGGGAGGCGGTCAGGACGTCTCCGTCAAGGTCGGAGTCGTTGTCCAGGACCGGCAGGATCGTCGAGCGCCCCGGGCGGATACCGAACTCGTCATCCACTGCCTCGGGCGGGGTGTTCTCCTCGCGCTGCTCGGGGTCGGCGATCTCGTTGGTGAGCTGGGGGCTATCCTGCTCCTCCTCGGTTTCCTCGAGCTGGTTTTCGACCTCGTCCCAGTTGTCCATGAGGACCATGTTCGAGTCGGGCAGCCACACGCTGCCCTGGGCGACGTCGTTGAGGACGATGGCCTTACGGTTGGTGCGGAAGACGATCTCGCGGGCGCTCGTGAGCGTGTCGACGACCTGCTGCCTGTTGGAGGCGGGGTCGTCGCACGAGCGCAGGTAGGCGCCCGAGCCGGTCCAGGCGCCGTAGGCGCAGCCCTCGTGGCGCACGGGGGCCGCGGGGGTGCCGACGGGCGAGCCCTCAGCGGCTGGGGTGATCGTGGGAGCGGCGCCCTTGAGGGGGATCGTCACCAGGGTGGAAGGGGTCGCCAGGAGAACGGAGTCCGCCTTGGGACCCGCCTGCTGGAGGACGCCGCCCTCCTCGACGCCGGCGGCGTTCAGGTTGAGGGTGCGGCCGCCGGGCAGGAAAAGAGTGTTGGACGCGGAGTCGAGGGCGACGACCTGGTCGCCGACGACCGTCATGGACAGCTGGGCGTCGGCGGGGATGCCCTCAATCGTCGAGGTCTTCGCCTGGTCGACGGAACCCTGGCGCTTCACGGTCGTCAGGGTGCCGGAGGAGGAGAGGGCGTAGACGGTTCCGTCCATGCCGGTCACGAAGGCGCTCGCACCCATGTTCGAGGCCACGGCGGCGCCGTCGGAGAGGGCGGTGGGGCTCGGGGAGGTGGCCGAGGTCGTCCACAGTGTGCCATCCGTCGCATTGAGCACGCCGAGGACGTCTCCACCCTGCATGACGGCCGAGCCCGCGGGCAGCGCCGTCGGGGACCCGAGGGACACCTGCGTAACATTGACCGGGGCAACAGTAAGTGAGGTCAGGTCGGAGACAGTGACGGTTTCGGCGGACTGACCGACGTCGAAGTTGGTAGCCTCCGTCCGCAGCGCCCCGTCAAGGATTCGGGCCTCATAGTCGAGGTGCCCGACCATCTGCTTGGACTTGTTTGTCACCCAAATTCCGCCATCGTTGACGTCAACCTGGGTGATTTCGGCACCCTTGTAGATGACGCCGGCGACGCAGAGCGCAACAACGACCAGCATGAGGACGAGCGCCGGCAGGCGTCGTCTCGCGCTGGTCAGGTTTCGTCGCGCTTGTGCGTTCATAGACCCTCTCTCATATCACGAACAGTGCCTCGCAGATAGTGTGGCATGACTTCGCAAGACATCCATGGTTAATGAGAATCTATCAGAGGTGTGATTACTTGACAACCAGAGAGCGGCCCATCCTTGTGAG
This sequence comes from Schaalia sp. HMT-172, assembly GCF_030644365.1. Lineage (NCBI taxonomy): Bacteria > Bacillati > Actinomycetota > Actinomycetes > Actinomycetales > Actinomycetaceae > Schaalia > Schaalia sp. HMT-172. Next base: position 325,239 of record NZ_CP130058.1, on the reverse strand, counting down.
ACGGGCCGCTCTTAGGCAATATGGGGTTTGTCACGCCTGGACAATTGGCGAGTAAATCACTCTCCGTTGAAGGTGAAAGTCCGCTCCTTACCCTCTCCGGTAACGCCAACCGTGACAACCTGACCGGGTTGCAGCTCTCCAAACAGGATGCGCTCGGACAGCGCATCCTCGATTTCCCGCTGAATCGCGCGACGCAGCGGGCGCGCGCCGAGGACCGGATCAAAGCCCACGTCGGCCAGCAGTTCGCGAGCCTCATCCGTCAGCTGCAGGCGCATATCCTGCGCCTCCATCCGCTTGGCCAGCTTCGCGATCATCAGGTCGACGATGCGAGCAATCTCCGGCTTCGTCAGCGGCGGGAACACGATCGTGTCGTCGACACGGTTGAGGAACTCGGGACGGAAGTGCTGCTTGAGCTCCTCCGCGACCTTCGCCTTCATGCGACCGTAGTCGTGCGTCGAGTTATCCGCCGTCTGGAAGCCCGTCAGGACACCCTTGTTAATGTCGCGGGTACCCAGGTTCGTCGTCATGATGATGACGGTGTTCTTGAAGTCCACCTTGCGGCCCTGCGAATCCGTCAGGCGCCCCTCCTCCAGGATCTGGAGCAGCGAGTTGAAGATGTCCGGGTGAGCCTTCTCGACCTCGTCGAAGAGGACGACCGAGAACGGCTTGCGGCGCACCTTCTCCGTGAGCTGGCCACCCTCGTCGTAGCCGACGTAGCCGGGAGGCGCACCGAAGAGGCGCGAGGCCGTGTGCTTCTCCGAGAACTCGGACATATCCAGCTGGATCAGGGCATCCTCGTCGCCGAAGAGGAACTCTGCGAGGGCCTTCGCCAGCTCGGTCTTACCCACGCCCGTCGGGCCCGCGAAGATGAATGAGCCGCCGGGACGGTTCGGATCCTTCAGACCCGAGCGCGTGCGACGAATCGACTGGGCGAGGGCCTTGACAGCCTCGTCCTGGCCGATGACGCGCTTGTGCAGCTCATCTTCCATCTTGAGCAGCTTCGCGGTCTCCGTCTGAGTGAGGCGCACGACCGGGATACCCGTCGACATGGCCAAGACCTCGGCGATCTCCTGATCCCCGACCTCGGCGATCTCGTCAGACTCGCCGCCCTTCCACGCCTCCTCCTTCGCCTTGCGTTCATCGGCGAGCTTCGACTCCTCGTCGCGCAGCGACGCGGCCTTCTCGAAGTCCTGATCGTCGATGGCCGCCTCCTTGTTGCGGCGCACCTCGGCGATCTTCTCGTCCAGCTCGCGCAGCTCCGGCGGCGCAGTCATGCGACGGATGCGCAGACGCGCCCCGGCCTCGTCGACCAAGTCGATCGCCTTATCGGGGAGGAACCGATCCGAAATGTAGCGGTCCGCCAGCTCGGCGGCCGCCTGGATCGCGGCATCCGTGATGATGACGCGATGGTGCGCCTCATAGCGGTCGCGCAGGCCCTTGAGAATCTCCACCGTCTCCTCGACGCTGGGCTCCTCGACCTTCACCGGCTGGAAACGACGCTCGAGAGCCGCGTCCTTCTCGATGTGCTTGCGGTACTCGTCGTTCGTCGTCGCGCCGATCGTCTGGAGCTCGCCGCGCGCCAGCATCGGCTTGAGCATCTGTGCAGCGTCGATCGAGCCCTCTGCCGCACCCGCACCCACAAGCGTGTGAATCTCGTCGATGAACAAGATGATGTCGCCGCGCGTGCGAATCTCCTTCAGGACCTTCTTCAGGCGCTCCTCGAAGTCGCCGCGGTAGCGCGAACCCGCAACCAGCGACCCCATATCGAGGCTGTAAATCTGCTTATCCTTGATGGTCTCGGGCACGTCGCCGTGCACGATCGCCTGGGCGAGGCCCTCGACGACCGCCGTCTTACCAACGCCAGGCTCGCCAATCAGGACCGGGTTATTCTTCGTGCGGCGCGACAGGACCTGCATGACGCGCTCCATCTCGACGCGGCGGCCGATGACGGGGTCCAGCTTGTTCTCTCGCGCGGCCTGCGTCAGGTTGCGGCCGAACTGCTCGAGGATCGCAGAGTTCGAGCGCTCGGGACCACCAGAGCCGCCCACGCCCGCGCCCACGGACTCGCGGCCCTCCTCGTCACCACGCTGGTAGCCGCTGAGCATCTGGATGACGGTCTGACGCACCTGCGCCAGGTCCGCGCCCTGCTTGGTGAGGACCTGGGCGGCCACACCCTCGCCCTCCTTGAGGAGGCCGAGCAGCAGATGCTCCGTGCCAATGTAGTTGTGGCCCAGCTGGAGGGCCTCACGCAAGCTCAGCTCGAAGACGCGCTTCGCGCGCGGCGTGAAGGGAATGTGACCCTCAACCGGCTTCTCGCCCTCGCCGATGATCTCAATGACCGAGGCGCGCACGGCCTCGCCCTTGATGCCCATCGTCTCCAGGGCCTTCGCCGCGACGCCCTCGCCCTCAGAGATCAGGCCGAGCAGCAGGTGCTCCGTGCCGATGTAATTGTGCTTAAGACCGCGGGCCTCGTCCTGCGCGAGCACGACGACACGGCGTGCGCGATCGGTAAAGCGTTCGAACATGTCTCTCCTTGCTTCGGGGCAGGCACCGCAGCTCGGCACACACCCGTCCCAGTTGACTGATTACAGCCTACGGAAAGCTCCGGCGGCGTGCGCGCGCTTTCGCCCTCGGCGCAGGGACGGGCGCAGGGACGAGGCCGGGGTACGAGGCCGGGGTACGAGGCCAAGGGCCCGCGGCTAAGGCAGCGCGCCGGCGTACCGAACGCCAGCGACTCGCGCCGAGCGCTGAGGCTGGGGCTGGGTGCGGAGGCTGGGAGCAGGGCACCGGGACTGGGGCTGGCGGCAGCGCGCCGAGGCCCGGGCAAGATGAGGACGCCAATGAACGCCAGACCCCTCCACAACGCCCCTCAATCTCGCATGCAATTCAATTACCTGAACTTTCAATATTCGCCACAAACGTTGCAATTCCAACGACACCATTTCAATGTTTCAAAGGTTTACATGGGAATTGCATGCGACATTGTTGGGAAACCATCAACCCTCCGAACCGCCCCCGACGCCACAACGCGTCGATTCTCCTGCGATGGCTCGGCCGCAGCTCCTCGACGACGCCGACTCACCTGCAACGACTCCCGCCACACCGCGACCTCAGCGACGATCAGCACGCGGTATCCGTTCATAACGTCCCATCGAGACCCGCGCTCAAACCGCAGCCCCCTCACCTCACGACACCGCGCTCAAACCGCAGTCCACCTCGCCCCAAACACCCCATTTCCGACACATTTTGCCGAAGTGGACTGCACTTTGAGCAACCCGCGGGGGATTTTGCAACCATAGACCACCGACACGCCGGCGACACGCCGCCACACACCTCCTATGGTCGTAATTCCCCCCAAGCAGCCAGCGAAGGCGAGCCACAACACCAGGACAAACAGGCGAAGACACGTCGAAGATGACCCACGCCACAACACCAGGAACACGACTCCAAAAACATGCCCCGCGTCGGAAGCACTACACCAGTACGGGAGCATCACACCACCTACTAACCGGTGTAATGCCCCGCTAAGTGCTGGAACACCACGTCACTGGGTACTCTCACGCGCACCCTCTCGCGGCCGACCGTGCCCGGCGCAGCCCGGCAACCGGGGACCAGGCCCGTAGCTCCAGGCCCACAATCCCTGGCGCATTATGCCTCGACGAGGACCGTGAACGGGCCATCGTTGACCAGGCAGACCTCCATCATCGCCCCGAACTGGCCGGTTTCCACGTGCAGGCCCCGGCCTCGCAGGTCAGCGACGACCGCGTCGACGAGGGGCTCGGCCTCCTCCCCGGGAGCGGCGTGCGCCCACGACGGGCGGCGCCCCTTGCGGGTGTCCCCGTACAGGGTGAACTGCGAGATCACGAGAATCGGGGCACCCACATCGAGCGCGGAACGCTCGTCGTCGAGGATGCGCAGCTCGGCGATCTTGCGGGCGACCGTGGCGACCTGGTCGGGGCCGTCGCCACGCTGGACGCCCAGGAGGACGACGAGGCCTTGGCGTGCTCCGCTGGACCACTCCCCCGCGGGGGTGGCTGGGTTCTGCTCGCCGGGACTGGACACGACCCCGCCCGACGAGGCAGGCCCCGCACAGCCAGCCCCGGCCTCGTCGACAGGATCGAAGACGAGGCGGCCGACGACGCGGCCCCCGACGCGGACTTCGCCGGAGGTGGCGCGCTGGATGACGGCGCGCATCAGCGCGCCCCCAGGGCCGAGCCGAGGCCACCGAAGCCCGTGGAACCGCCGCGCTGGCCGGCCTCGCGGGAGAGGTCGGCACCCGGGCGGGTCTGCGGCGAGACGGAGGACTTGCCATGGACGGGCACGATCTCCTCCTGGGCGGCGGCGACACCGTCGATGTCAAACACAGTGGTCACGGGCACGGCGCGGGCGATGAGCGCGAGTGCGATGGGGCCCTCGTCCGCGTGGCGGGCCGAGGAGGTAATGACGCCGACCTGGCGCCCGCCCACCTCGATGGGGGTGCCCGGCGCGGGCAGGTCGGAGCGAGAGCCGTCCAGCTGCAGGTAGGTGAGGCGGCGCGGAGGCCGCCCCAGGTTCAGGACTCGGGCAATGGTTTCCTGCCCGCGGTAGCAGCCCTTCGACGTGTGGACGGCGGTTCGCAGCCAGTCGACCTCGGGTGGGATCGCGCGGGCGTCGGTGTCGCGGCCCAGGCGCGGCTTCCACGCGGCGATGCGCATCGCCTCCCACGCCAGGTACCCGGCTCGGCGGCGCTTACCGCCTGCTGGGGACGACACCGAGGAGGGTACCGCGGCGGGAGCAGAAGAGGGCGCTGCGTTTGCCTCGGTAGCGCCGGAAACAGCTCCGTCGGCAAGCCACGCGGCCTCGAACTCGTCCGCGGCCTGCCGTGAAACAGCGTGAAACATCATGGGGGTACGCGCGCCGGGATGGCGCGCTCCCTGGAAGTAGGCGGCCCCGCCCTCGACCACACCAGGCCACGGGTCCTCCCAGGTCCACAGGTGACCGGGTAGGCCGGCCACAGCCTCGGGCGTGTTTGCGCCTACGCGCACCGAGGAGAACACGGCGACGTCGCGCTCGGCAACAGAAACGCGCAGCGCGAAGCGCATCGAGTCTAGGAACTCCACGAATCCCGAACAATCCGCACGCTCCACGATCAGGTGCAGCGCCTCCCCGTCGTCGCTCGCGCCCGCCCAGTGCTCAACGCGCCCCTCGGGCGAGAGGATCAGCAGCTCGCGGCTCGCGCCGGGCACGAGGCCGGTGACGACCTGGGAGGCCAGCGACGTCAGCCAGGTGAGCCGATCGGCCCCCGACACGGAGATGACCGCCAGGTCCGGGCGGCGCACCAGCGCACGCCCGGACTCGAGGGCCCACTGTTCCCCCGACGGGTCCCCGAAGTGCGGGGTCGCGCCGAAGGAGGCCACGGCCTCGTCGACGAACTCGGAATCGAGCGCGGACTCAGACAAGGAAACCTTCCCGGGAGTCGTCGATGCCGTCGATGACCTCACCGGAGGCGGTCGAGGCCTGCTCGGTGCGGTGCAGTCGGCCGGAGATTTCGACGTCGGCCTCGTCCTCGCCGTCGAGCGTGCGCTCCTGCGTCCACATGAGCTCGCCGGCGACCAGGCCGAACATGCGGCCCAGGTGCGTCAGGCGGGTCGCGTCCGCGCCGAGCGCGATCGCGTCGGAGACCATCTGCACGCGCGGGCCGACGCTCACGCCGTCCCACACGGCGCTGTGGCCCTCAGTGGAGGCGGACGTCGCAGTGAACTCGCGGGAGTTGTACTGGCCGGGCGGGGGCAGCGGCGCGTCGGAGGGGGCGACGGACACGTACAGGGTCTCTTCGCTGATCAGGTCGCCCTTCTGGATCACGGCCAGGCCCTGCGCGGCGTCCCACGTGGGATCGACCGGGACCGAGGCCTGGCCCGCGTACACGCGGGTCACCAGGCGCATCTGCTCGCCGACGACGTCACCGCGGATCTCCTCGACGACGGGGGCGTCGGCGGGAGCGTCCTCGGCGGGCCGATCCTGGCCGGGGGTGGGCGCGACGGCGCGCATGCCCCACCCCTCCCAGGTTCCGAGCATCCACGCGACGGGAGCGACGAGTGCGGGCAAGTCAGCGGGTATCACCATCATGCCTCCAGCCTAACGCGTGGGCACGGGCAGCGCGCGTGGCGTGGGCACGGGCAGCGCGCGTGGCGTGCGCGCGTGGCGTGCGCGTGGCGTGCGCGCGCACCGCGCGGCGCGGGGGGCGCACAGGGACGAGGCGCGGGCAGCGCGCGCGGCACGGGGGCGGGCAGCACCTGGCCCGGGTGGGGCCTGAAACACCGTGGGGTATGAGACACCGTGGGGCCTGAGACACCTCGATAACTCAGCCGCCGAGATACCTCAGATGCCGCCGATGCGGATCATCGCGTAGACGGGCAGGGCGGCGACGAGGAACTTCGCGGCGCCTCGGCCCAGAACGTTGGCGAGCTGCGCGGAGGAGGCGCGCTCGCCCAGGAGCGCGTCAACGACCGACACGGCGAAGCCGACGCCGAAGCCGGTGACGCCGCCCAGGGTCAGGAATGCGGCGAAGTCGCCGAAACGCTTGGCGATGAAGGGGAAGACGACGGGCAGCAGGTCCGATGTCTCCCCGAGGAACCAGGCGATCGACGCGGCGACCAGGCCCGCGACGATGCCCGCGAGCATCGCCATGACGACGCCGGCTTTCGCGCTGCGCCCGGCGCGTGCAGCCGCCGCGCCGACGATGGCGATCAGGGCGGCCATGGGGACGATGACGGACCAGCGCTCGTGGACGGTGAGGGAGACCCACATGGAGGCCGACGTGATGATGAGGAGCGCGGTCACGGACGAGGCGAGCGCGGCGCTGAGCGCAGTGGAGCCCCAGTGTTCGCTCGTGTGCCCCACCGAGTGGTCGCGCGGCGCGGGCGCGTCGAGGATGGTGGCGGCCACCAGCGCGACCAGCGCGATGCCGGTCAGCGGGACAGCGATGTCGAGGTTCTTCCAGTAGGCGACGGCCATGGGGGTCAGCGCCCCGCCGAGGGCGAGGACCGCCTGCGCGAGCCACGGCATGTGCAGCCGCGCCAGGGTCGGCCACCCGAGGGCCAGGAGGAAGGAGGCGAGCGCGACGATGGGGCCGACGCTCCATCGTGAGCCGGGCAGCCACCACGCGACGATCGTGAGGACCGCCAGCAGGGTGACGGTGAGGGTGCCGATGCTGTTGGGCACACGCCGGGTGGCCAGGGTGTCGCGGCGGCGCCCGCGGTTGGTTCGGGGGCGCGTGGGCGGGGTCGATGTCATCACGCTTCCATGGTCCCACATGTGGGCACTCGACGAGGCCGGGGCCGCCCAGGCGGGTCGGCTCCGCCACGGGGGATGGGAGGGTTCGCGGGGAAGGCGGCCACGGCCTCGTCGTTGGTGGTCGACGCGGTGGCGACTGTGGCGCACTCCCCTGTGTGGGTTGATCCACGCCCCCACGGCGAGCGTGCGCGCGGGGCTTAGTCGTAGGGTTGAGGGGCACGCCGGACCGGTATGCCCCGGGCTCCACACTCTGCCGCTACGAGCGGCCTTCGCGCCGACAGGCGCATTCGGTTCGGCGTGCTTCGTCGTACATGCGCGCCGACGGCGGCGCGTCAAACGGGTGGGGGCCGGCGCCGCAACGCGGCACCGGCCCCCACTAGTGTCTCAGTGAGCCGTCACATGAGCGGATAGCGCACGATCGTGGCCTCGCGGCCCGGACCCACGCCGATCGATTGGATGCGGCAGCGCGACAGCTCCTCCAGGCGCGTGATGTAGTCCTGGGCGGCCTGGGGCAGCTCCTCGAAGGAACGGCACTGCGAAATGTCCTCGCTCCAGCCGGGCAGCTCCTCGTACACGGGCACGGCGGCCTCGAAGCCGGCCTGATCGAGGGGCATTTCCTCGGTGCGCACTCCGTCGACCTCGTAGGCGACACACACGGGGATCGTGTCGTAGCCGGAGAGCACGTCAAGCTTCGTCAGGCAGATGTCGGTCAGGCCGTTGATGCGCGTCGCGTATCGCATGACGACGGCGTCGAACCAGCCGGTGCGGCGCGGGCGACCGGTGGTCACGCCGAATTCGCCGCCCTTGGCGCGCAGGGCCTCGCCGACCTCGTCGTCCAGTTCCGTGGGGAACGGGCCCTCGCCGACGCGCGTCGTGTACGCCTTGGCGACGCCGACGACTCGGTCGATGCGGGTCGGGCCCACGCCGGAGCCGGTGAGCGCGCCGCCCGCGGTCGGGTTGGAGGAGGTCACGAAGGGGTAGGTGCCGTGGTCGATGTCGAGCATCGTGGCCTGGCCGCCCTCGAAGAGGACGGTCTCGCCGCGGTCCAGCGCGTCGTTGACAACGAGGGACACGTCGCACAGCATCGGCTTGACGCGCTCCGCGAAGGACAGGAGGTGGTCGGCCACCTCGGCGGGGTCGAGCACCTGCAGGTCCACGGCCTCGAAAATGGTGTTCTTGGGGGCCAGGGCGGCCTCGACCTTGGCGCGCAGCTCCTCGGGGTGGAAGAGGTCCTGGATGCGCAGGCCGATACGG